>BPIR01000001.1:1232466-1540583 GCA_026004215.1 Candidatus Binatia bacterium | reverse complement strand
AAAGGTCACACGAAATGCCGCTTGACCAGCGGCGGCCGGAGTGCGTGTGTCTAGCAGGCTTTGGCTAGGGGTGCGTGTTTGGGCGAAATCAGCCGAACAGGAAGCACGGGGGGGGCTCGGTGTCCCCGCTGGAGCCGAGCCGGTGGACTCGGGCGATGAAGAGCGGCTGTGGAGGAAAGCAAAACCCGTTGCCGAGCAAGCCTTTGCGAGACAGACCCGCGGTGCGGCGAGCCGGAGGAGGGGAGCAGTAGCCGGCAAGGGTGGCGACGCTACTCTCTTGCCCCCCAGGTCCTCCTCCATTGCATTGTCGTCGACATGGAGCCTAATTCGTTCGGTTGACGTCGGTATTGCCGCCGTAGTAAAGGACCTCTTCGCCGCACTCTTTTCGCCGCGGACCTCGATCGGAACGGCACAACATCGCGGCCTGTGGCTTCGCGGGTGCGAAGAAAGAGAGGCGAAGAGCACGAGTGGGATGGCCGAGGTGGAGCTTCGGCTAGCCAGGGAGGCGCGCGATGAAACTCGATACGATGACGGGCGGCATCTCCTCCATGACCCTGGTAGGGGTCCGGTGGGCGTACGTGGGTAGCATTCCGTTTGTGCTGGTGGCGGCCATGACTGCGCGCGGGAGCGCAGCCGAGAGCCGGTCTCTATCCAAACTCCCGCTCGGAGCACAGGTGGCTGTGTCGGCTGCAGTCGGCTGTGACAACGTTGCTTATCATGCGGTGCAGGATCACGGCCGGTTTTCGTTCACCAATGGTGCGCACGGTTTCGAGGCCACCCTGGAATCCGGTGGGGGTGTGCGCCTGCGAGTAGGGAGGGCGCGGTGGGGGATCTTTCCGGACGGTGTCGGATACGGGGACCGCGTGCTGCCATTACCGCCGGGTTTGGCGGAGGGGGCAAAGAACCGTGTCGCTGTTCGCCGGGGCAGTGTCATCGAGTGGTATGTCAACGGCCCCCTCGGCTTGCAACAAGGCTTCACCATCGAGCGGCCGCCGATTCCCAGCCTCGCTGCAGCAGGTGTTCCTTTCGGTACCGCCACTGGCGATAGCCTCGGTTTTCTGGACCGACTCGGCTTCGGGGCCGGTGCGGTCGAGGAGCGGCCGGTATGCAATCGCAATCAGGAGATGAGAGGCCAGCCGCTCACGGTTCGGCTGGCCTTGAACGGCGTATCGGTGCTGGCGATCGAGCCGGGCGGACGAGGTGCGGTGCTCGAACCCAAAGGGGGTGAAAGGGACGTGGAAGCTGCCTCGCTTCAGCGTGCGCCTCACCCTTCGTCTGTAGAGCTGAGCTACAGCGGGCTGTTCGTCTACGATCGTGCCGGGCGAGAACTGCCTGCGTGGATGGAACTTTGGGGCGATACGCTTGCCATCCGCGTGGTGGACTGTGGGGCAAAGTACCCCATCGTTGTCGATCCGTTTATCCAGAAAGCCAAACTGACGGCCGCGGACGGCGACCAAAATGATCAATTCGGGTTGGCGGTGGCGGCAGGCACCGATACCGTGGTCGTGGGTGCGCCATTTCACAACATGAGCACCGGTGCCGTGTACGTTTTTGCTGAACCTATCACTGGCTGGACGACGACGTCGTCTTTCAGCGCGAAACTCACCGCTTCCGACAGTACCGCTGGCGACAATTTCGGGCTTTCCGTCGCAATCGGGGGAGAAACCATCGTGGTAGGCACGCCGAGCCAGGCGAGCGGCACAAGGAGTTTTGTGGGGGCGGTATACGTGTTTACCAAGCCGATCACGGGGTGGACCTCCACATCCTCGTTCAACGCCAAGCTCATCGCCTCCGACGGAGCCGAGTCCGACTCTCTCGGTACAGCCGTGGCGATCAGCGGCGATACCGTCGTGGCGGGAGCGCCGTTGCGCAACCGCGCGTATGTGTTCCAGAAGCCGCTGGTTGGATGGGGCAACGGCGCGGTCATGTTCGAGGTGGCGAAACTACAAGCGTCCGACGCAAGCGGGGGCGACCACTTCGGTTCCGCTGTAGCAGTTGATGGAGACACCGTAGTCGTTGGTGCACCTCAAGATGACTTGGTTTTTACCGACGTGGGTTCGGCATACGTGTTCACGAAACCCCTCGGTGGATGGTCCGGGTCGCTCACCGAAACAGCGAAGCTCACTCCGGGTGCGTCGCCGCCTCCGTTTATTACCTTTGGCTCGGCCGTGGCGGTCAGCGGTGATACGGTGGTTGTCGGAGCGCCTCTAAAAAAGCGCGGAGTGGACCTCAACGTCGGCGCAGCCTTTCTTTACGTGAAGCCCACCAGCGGCTGGACGAGCACCTCGACGTTCGACGCCGAACTCACGGCTGCAGACGGGGCAGCGAGCGACGTCTTTGGGTCGTCCGTGGCAGTGGAGGGAAATACTGTGGTGGTGGGGGCGTGGGGCGCGGATCTCGGATCCGTTCAGGATGCAGGGGCAGCGTACGTGTTTTTCAAGCCTGCAGCGGGCTGGACGACGACGTCCGCTTTCGATGTCAAACTCACGGCCGCCGACGCAGCGCAGTCGGATCGGTTCGGCCGTGCGGTCTCCATTCGCGGCACATTGGTCGTCGCCGGTGCTCCGAACGCCAACATCGACAGTGACTCGGACCGAGGTGCTGCGTATGTGTTCGAGGTGAGCCAGGCGGTGTGCGGCAACGGCATCGTCGAAGCTCCGGTGGAGGAGTGCGACGACGGCAACACACTAGAGGATGGCAACTGCTGTTCCGCCACTTGCACTTTCACCGCCGGCGCGCCGTGCGACGATGGGGTTTTTTGCACCGCGACCGACACATGCGATGCCGAGACGCATTCTTGTCGTGGTTCCGGAGACCCCTGCGTGGGTGAGGAATGCCAAGTGTGCGACGAGGTTGCGAACCAGTGTGTTCCGCGCCCTCAGGGAACCGCTTGCGGCGACGACAATAATCCGTGCACGGACGATGTGTGCAACGCTACCGGTGCCTGCACGCACCCCCCGAACAGCGCGGGGTGCAACGATGGCGTGTTCTGCAACGGGGTTGATGTGTGCCGAGATGGCGTTTGTACACACTTGGGTAACCCGTGCGCTGGCGGCGCTGCCTGTAACGACGCGTGCAACGAAGACGCGCACAACTGCCTTGCGCCCGCCGGCACACCCTGCCCGGACGATGGCAATCCTTGCACGGTGGGTTTTTGCGATGGCACTGGGGAGTGTGTCCACACTTTTGCCGACGCCGATGGCGACGGTGTGTGTGATGCCGTCGAAGATGCGGCGCCCAACGGTGGCGACGGCAATGGCGACGGCACGCCCGACTCTAGCCAGCCATGGGTAACATCGTTGCCGGATGCCGCTGGGGGGGGTTATCTGACGCTCCTCGCAAACGACAGATGCCCACAACGGAACGTTGTGGCCATTGGTTCTGCAGGCCTATCGACCCCGGGGTATCGGTTGCCTTTCGGTTCGCTGTCGTTTACCTTGGAGTGTACGTCGGCCTTAGTCACGGTTTATTATCACGGCGTTGCTGGCCTGGCAGATCCGCCCTTTCGTTACCTCAAGCGCGGGCCGAACCCGCCGGGCTCGCCGACCGATGTGGTCTACTTCCTCGACAACGCTGAGTTCGGTGTAGCCTCCCCTTACGGGTCGCCTGTAGGTGCGGTGCAGTTCCTCCTGCAAGACAACGTCGTGGGTGACGACACGGGAGCCGATGGGCGCATCGTGGACCAAGGTGGACCAGCCCTTCCTTTACCGGCGCTAACTCCGATCGGGTCCGGTATGACCTTTGTCTTGGCCGTCGTGATACTTGCCGGCCTCGGTCTGCTGCGGTTGCTCCTTGCGCCCAGCCGGTGAACGCAGCTCGCTAACGCGAGCGGGAACATGGGACGACATGCGAGTGTGTGGCGCTGGTAGGCGGGGTCAGGCACTACGTATGTGCGTAACTCCGGATGGGTGCGCTCAGGCACCGCGAATGTGGGCAGCGCGTATGTGCGGACGATGATCGCGACTCGAGCCGCGCTTGCAGATCGAATGGTCGCCCTCGTTTGCGCAACATGCGGGGTCAGCCAGGGCGCATGTGCGTCGGTGGTCGTGGACGAGCGTGAGCGTGGTTGTGTGGCTGATACACCGTGTCCGCGTAACGCGCGAGCCTCCGCGCTCGGCAAGATGCAAGCCACCGAGCGGCCGGCTCTAGCGGTTTACCGTCGGTGCCCACCGGCAGTTCGCACCAAAAGGGGATCGGCGCCGTGAGGTGGGGGGAGGGAGAACCGCTGCGGAGCACGATGCGCGTCGCGGTGCTCTCTCTCGTGCTCGCTGTGGGCGGCGCGGGTCCCTGGCCGCAGGCTGCCGTCGGGACGAACGGCTCTGCTTTATAACTTCGGCAACGCGGTCTCAGGTGGCGTGAAGTAGCGAGGCTGAGATTTCGCGGATCCGCGCAATGCCTGGCGCTTGCTCAGAGTGTGCATGATCTGCCCTGAACTTTTTGGAGGTAGTCTTCCCGGCTTAAATGAGATCTACGCCCAGGTGGTGTTGGGCCGACATTTGTTGCGGTCAGTCCGTCGACCTCTGCTTGTGCGCACTGGCCAGCCGGTGCCCGCCGCCGAGGCTCCCCGCGGCGACGAGGCAAAGCGCAACGAGCGAAAGCAGCACTGCCGGCGCTGACATGGCCGGCACCGGCTGAACACCTGGAAAACCAGGGCCGCCCTGGTTGACGCTCTGGCCGTCCTCGGCCGTATCTTCGCCAATCTCGCCGTCGCTCAGCGTGAAGCTCACGGTGTTTCCGGATATACTCGCCCCCCGCTGCGGAATCGAGTTCGGCCAGCGAGTAAAACACCGCCGGTGCGCCACCTGGCGTGGTCGGTGCGTGCTTGCGGAAGGTCGAGGCGCTCAGACCGTTCGCCCCTTCAAAGGCCAAGGCAACGGTTGCCTGGCCATTGGGGCAGCCGTTCAAGGTGAAACCGACGAATCCAAACGGGTAGTCGCAGGCCTGATCGCTGCCAAGAGCCTGCTCGGTAAATGCCGCGACGTTACTGTCTTGCGTGCAGTTGCTTTCTACGATGATACGACCGAGGCCGGTTGCCGCCGGCGAGGCAGTGAGATTGGGCTCCGTTTTCTCCTCAGGAGAACAGCTCTCTTCGATGGTGTCGTCGACTCCGTCGCAATCCCTATCCGGCAGCGTTTGCGGGGAAAGACCCGTGGGGTCCCCCTCGTAAGCGCTGAGCGTCAGTTGAAGAGGGGAAAGCGTGGCCACCATGATGCGACCGGAGGGCTCGATGAGCGTGGCCAGCGAGGTGCCGGGCAGCGAAACTATCCCATCGCCGTCGAACTCAGTGTCCAGGCTGCCATCCGGCAACAGGCGAACGAGCAAGGTTGGACGGTTACTCACGACGATCTTGCCGTTGTTTTGAACGTCGACATCGCGCGTGCCGGCGTGATCCGGAACGAAGGTGACTTTGCCATCCCTACTGAAGCTCGTGTCCAGTTGCCCTTCGGATAAACGGCGCGCAACGAGGGTACGGGGGATGCCCTTCCCCCCGACCACGATCTTGCCATCGGCTTGCAGGGCAAGGGTGTTGGCAAAATCACCTCACGTGCAACAGTCGCCCCCTTTCTGCCAATCGGAATGGGGCATCGGGTGGGGTAAAAATCAGTGAGCAAGGGCGGGGGAGGATTTCAGGATGCCGAAGCAGGCGGATTGGCAGGGCGCGCTCGGCGCTGAGAAAGGGGGAGCGTAGCGAGCCCGAGCGGAGCGCCGAGCTGGTCCCGAGCTCCGAGGTGCGGGAGAAGCCCGAGCGGCGTCTGAGGTCATGTCAACAGGTGCGTAAACGAGATCAGTCGGCGGGCGGCATCTGGCGCGGTTCCCGGGCTACTTCCCCATCCACGAACTTCCCCGAGCCCGACCTCGCACCGCGGTGCCCAGATCCCCGGGTGCCCGTCGGCCACCGTCACCTGCCACGGCCGAAGCCCTCGATCCCGAAGGTCTCGCAGCACCCCCGCCCAGGACTCCTTCGATTCCCGTTGCCCGCTGGCCACCGCGAGCACCACCTTGCACTCGTCCTTCAAGGCTCCCGCGATCACGAGCAACGCCGCCTTGGTGTCCTGCAGCCCCGCTTTCCCGTGCAACCCGTCGGCTCAGGCGTACACCACCTCGAGCCCATCCAGGGCTGACTCTTCCACTTCCCGAAGTCCGGCTGCCCCTTCGCCTGCAGCCGCGCGATCGACGAGGCCGAAAGCGGAGCCCCTTCTCCCAAGAGCCCCCGCAGCACCCGCTCGGAGTCTCCCTGCGCCAGCCCGTGCAGGTAGAGCTGCGGCAGCAGCGCCCCCACATGCTCGGTGCGCCGCGCAAACAGCGGCAAAATCCGACTCTCGAAGCGCTGCTCCAACCTCCGCACGCGCCGCCGCTTCACCTCCACCCTCCCCGACGTCATCGATACGCGACGAACCTTCCCGTCTCCGTTCCGGTAGCCTGCCGGCGCATCCACCGCCGAGCGGCGCTCCGATTTCTTTCGCCCGAGCAGGTCCGTGATCCCCTCCTCCAGAAGATCCCGTAAGATCCTGCAGCCAGCCCTGCAGCTTGACCCTCCCGAGCTCCTCCAGTGCCGCCTAGTCCGGCCGCTTCTCCAACTCCCGCCTTGACCTCCGACACTCAGCTCTGCTTTGTCCCTTCACAGCGGTGCCCTTCTTCCTGGCGGTTTTTCGGCTCGCTTTGGTTACTCGGAAGGTCTACACCGTTTTTCTCTGTTTCCACACCTTCTGACCTTAACTCCTGGGAGGCGGAAAGGCAGGTGCATCGGTGGTCGAGGGCGATCGGGCGGTATCCATTGGGCGCAGGGGCATGTTGGGCTGGCTTGCCGTCCTGTACTTCGCCTCGGGTTTACCGCTGGCGGTGTTCGTTGACGTCGTGCCGGTCTTTTTGCGCCAGCACGGCGTGGCGCTCGCGAGCATCGGGCTCCTTTCCGTATTGGGTACTCCGTGGAGCCTCAAGGTGTTTTGGTCGCCGCTCGTAGATCGACTTCCCTTTTACCAAGGATGGATCGCTGCGTGTTTGGTGACCATCGCGGGCGCGTTGCTGTGGCTCGGCTCCCTCGATCCGGCCGCAACGTCGCGTTTGTGGCTGGTTGCGTTGTTTTTGGTTTGCCTCGCAGGCGCCACGCAAGACATTGCGATCGATGCCTACTCGATTCAGATCGTGCCGCGAGGAGAGGAAGGTGTGGCCAACGGCGTGCGGCAAGCGGCCTACCGCATTGCCTTGATGATCGTCGGCGGTGCGTCGTTACTGCTGGTCGCCCCGTTCGGGTGGCCAGCCGTTTTTGGCGCGGTTGCTCTCTGTGCACTTTCGCTCATGACTGCAATCTGGTTCAGCCCGCGTGTGCGCCGGGTGCCCGACAATCCGGCCGAGTGGGCTCGCGCGCTGGTGCGGTGGCTCACTCGCCCCCGCGCAGGGGTGTTGTTCCTGTTTGCGCTCTCGTACAAGCTCGGCGATGCCAGCATGGGCCCGATGATCAAGCCGTTTTGGGTGGACCGCGGCTTGAGCCCGGCCGAAATCGGCATGGTCTCCACGACCGCAGGGGCGCTGGCGACGATCGCGGGAGCGCTGCTCGGCGGCTGGTACACGAATCGCGCAGGCTTGTTGCGCGCCTTGGCAATCCTCGGCTTGGCGCAAGCGCTGTCGAACCTCGGCTATGCCTTCGTGGCTGCAGTCGGTTGGGGCCGATGGGGAATTTACGCGGCATCGTTGACGGAGAGCTTTACTGGAGGTTTGGGAAGCGCGGCCTTTCTGGCCTTTCTCATGCACGTGTGCGAGCGCGAGCGCGCCGCAACAGAGTACGCCTTACTGTCGGCGCTGTTTGCGGTTCCCAGACAAGTGGTCGGAGCGGCCAGCGGCTGGTTGGCGGAAGTCCTCGGTTACGCCGGTTACTTTGCCCTCACCTTTGTGTTCGCGCTCCCCGCCCTGCTACTGATTCCGTGGTTGCGTCCATGGGTCCGAGAGCCTGCTCGTTCTGCCCGTCCAAGCACTTGATTTGGCCGCGGCTGCTCCTTGTCTTCGCGTGGCTGTTCGCGAACGAACGAACCGAGGCGCAGCCTGGTCCGCAAACAGTTGTGCGGGAATTTTGCCGGCTGGATGCAATGGGGGCACGAGCTACGTTGCATGGCTGGGCGCACGTTGGTCCGCTCGTGCAATGGGAGTTCGAGCCCGCCTGGGATCGCGTGGTGCTGGTCACCAGCTACACCGTGGGCTGGCCGGTGGCCGCTGCGGAAGGGGCGTTTGTTGTGGAAGTCCGGTATGCCGTGCGTGGCTTCGTGAACGCCAGTGGCTTCGATGAGGCCGCGCAGGTGGAGAGTCGTTCCTTTCGCGTGGAGCCGGGCGCGGACGGCAGTTGGCGCATTGCCGGCCCCCCGCCGCCCCCGCACATTTTCACGCACGGGGTGGATGTGCCTGCGATGCAACAGTCGCTGCAGCGGGGCGGAGTCAATTTTCTCCCCAATTCCCTGTTCGTGTGGCAGCTCTACCAGCGCAACGGTTGGAACATTCCCTTCGAGCACACCCTGGCGCTGGGCGCCACGCAAATTTTCCGGGCAACCGACAAACCGCAAGCCGGAGATCTGGTGCTTTACCTGGATGGAGACACTCCCTACCATGTGGGCGTGCTGGAGACCGAGGAAGTGGTGATTTCCGCGACCCTGAACGCGGGCATCGTGCGAACGGCGCTGGATGCCTTTCCGGGCGCTCGCCGTTTCCTGCACTTGCGGCCGCCGGAGCTGTGGCCGCCGACACCTACCTTGCCTCCGTCACGAAGCGAGATCGAACGGCTACTTTCTACTCCCGTGCCGCAAGCGACTCCGACAGCGGCCGCGCCCCGAGGAAACGCGACAGCGGCTGCACGAAAGCCGGCCACGCGGAAAGTTTCGAAGCCACGAAAAGCATCGCGAGAGAGGACGAGACAATGAAGAGAACGGCGACTGTAGTTTGGCTTGCGTTGAGCATAATGAGCGGATGTGTGAAAAAGCCGGTCACTGCGCCGCGCGCGGTGGTGCCGGAAACCGTGAGCAACGAGGTGCGCATCGTCGCGTCGGAAGGGAAAAACTTCGGCAGCATGGTGGCCCTGGGAGTGGGCATTTCCAACGGCGAGCGCGGGACGACGTACATCGCGGCGGCGGAGCGCATTTACGCTGTGGACCCCGCGGGTAACCGCATCGCGCCGCTCAGCGTCGAGGAAGCCGCGCGGCAAGCCGGTGGCGTGACGGCTCTTGCCGCGGGACTCGAAGGGGCCGGTGCAGGAGCATTTTTGGCGGGGCTCCTCGGTGCGATCCCGGGTGCCATCATCGGGGCGGCGCAAGGAGGCGCAGAGGGAGCGGGCAAGGGTGCCGCCATCGGAGCCGGCATCGGCGTGGCCGTGGGAGCGATTGGCGGATATCAAGAATCGAAATCGAAGACAGAGCAAGAAATCATCGACCAACTGCACGGTTTGTATTTCGGAGAGCGCGAAGTGAAGTTTGGACTTCCCGTCAGCGGCTTTGTGTTTTACCCCGCGGGCAAGTACACCGGCGTGCGCGCGGTCTTGGTGGATGCGCAAACGCAGGCGGTCAAGGAAGTGTCCGGGCCCATGGTACCGAGGCCATGAGTAATCCGACGAAGAACATCGCTCTGGAGGAAGTCTCCCGCTCGCGCACCATTGCGGAGCAGTTGGCAGAGTTTGCCGCAGGACTCGAGTTCGATCGCATCCCGCAAACTGTGCTCGAAAAGGTCCACACCCATGTCCTGGATACCGTTGGTGTGGCGCTGGCCGCTGTTCCGGAGGAGTTCGCGCGACGGGCTTGGGATGGATTGCGTCCGATTGCCGGGCAAGGCCACGCCAGCGTTTTTGGCGAGGTGGAGTGCTGGCCGAGTGCCTGGGCAGCGCTGTACAACGGCATGCTGGCGCATGGCCTCGACTACGACGACACGCATGCCGAGGCGGTGCTGCACGTAAGTACGACGGTGGTGCCGGCGGCCCTAGCGGTGGCCGAAGAAAAGAACAGCTCGGGCCGCGAGTTTCTCACTGCAGTGGCGGCCGGAATGGAGGCCAATGTACGCATTGGCTTGGCTGCTCCGGGCGCCTTCCACGACCGCGGTTTCCATCCGACCGGGATTTGCGGTGCATACGCTGCGGCGATAGCGGCGGCGCGAGCTCTCGGACTTGCGGCGGAAGGCATCGCGCAAGCCCTCGGGCTTGCTGGCAGCCAGGCCGCCGGCACTCTCGAGTTCCTGGGCGATGGTAGTTGGTCGAAGCGTTTGCATGCCGGCTGGGCGGCGCACGCCGGTATCGTGGCCGCTCGTTTGGGCGCAGCCGGATTTCTCGGCCCGCGCGCGACCTTTGAAGGTCGCTTCGGGCTGTACCGGACGCATCTTGGTGACGGCGGGTGGGACACCGAAGCGATTACCCGCGGACTGGGACGTGAGTGGCGGCTCTCGGAGATCAGCATCAAGCCGTATCCAGCTTGCCACATGACGCATGCGTTTATGGATGCCGCGCGGGTGTTGCGCCAACGGCCTGGGTTTCGCCTCGAAGACGTCGCGGAAATCGAGGCCGATATCCATCCGCGTGCTGTTCCGGTGGTATGCGAGCCCGCCGAGGTCAAACGGGCACCGCGCACGGACTATGACGCCAAATTTAGCTTGCCATACGTGGTGGCAGCGATGCTGGTGCGCGGGGGAGTGACTGTGGACGACTTCACCCCCGAGGCGATTCGGGACGAAACGGTTCTCAGCCTAGCCCGGCGGGTACGCTATCGTCCCGACGAAACCAGCCGCTACCCGAAATACTTCGATGGCACGTTACGCTTGCGCTTTCGCGACGGGAGCGTGTGGGAACATCGGGAAGCGATCAACCGAGGCCACCCGGAGAATCCGCTGGGCTTGGACGGGGTTGCGGCGAAGTTTCACGATAACGTGAGTCGGATCGCAGGCGGGCGCGAGGTGCAACGGCTCGAACGAGCGCTTCGAGAGCTGCCGGAAAGCCATTCGCTGCAGCCCTTGCAGGCCGCGTTGCACAGCGTGGCGAAGGCTCGCCCGCGCATGAAGCGCCTCTGAACGACTGTGGGCGGGCATGCCATTTCCGATTTACGTGCCGTTTTTTCCCGGCGATGAGCCAAGTCGGCTCCTGAGTCGCGAGGCGGAGCCGGCCGATGAAGGGTCCTATGCGGCGGAGGCCGAGCAGATGATTTCCGCCCCGGTGTTCGCGGCTGCGTTACCGGCACAGGGTTGGCTGCTGGATGCCGGTTGCGGCGGCGGGCGATGGGTCCGCTTTGCAGCGGTGCGCGGTTGTCGGGTGGTTGGAGTGGATTGGTACGTGCCCGCGCTGCGGCGAGTGCGCCAGCGCGCGCCTGCGGCGGCCTTGATTGCGGGGGATGTGGGGCGGCTGCCGCTGCGCGATGGCAGCGTGGCATCTGCAATTTCGCTCGGGGTGGTGGAACACGATCCTGCCGGACCGGATGCGATGTTGGCCGAGCTCGCCCGAGTCATCGAGCCCGGTGGCACCTTGTTGCTTTCCGTGCCGTACAACAATCTTCTGCGGCGGCTGGTTTTCAATCCCCGCTATCGGCGTTTCAACAATCGCTGGGCGGGCCAAGGCCATTACTTCGTGGAGTATCGCTTTTCCGCCAGCGAGATGCGGCGCGCGTTGGCGCAGCATGGCTTTACTGTGGAACGATTTGCGGTGCATGAATTCCCGCCACCGCGCAACATGGGTATCGTGGCGGACCGCAACATGCTCTCCATCCGCTTCGTGGAGAACGGTCGGGGAGGATGGGATTTGGCGTTGCCCCAACACCGCGGCTGGCGAGTAGAGGGGCGGTGGCAGCCCGTGTTGCGCGCACTGTGGAAGCTCTCGCCGTGGTTGGTCGCGGGCGAGATCCTTGCCGTGGCGCGCAAGCGATCCGAGCACCGCGGGTGAGGGAAATGCGCCGGGGAGATGGCCGCGGGCGAGGGGGTTGTTGTGTGCCGTTGCCGGATGAACACCGTGCGGCCTACGGGTTCGATGAAGCGGAGGATACGATGGTCTTCATCAAGACCTCTGCGGCGGCGTTGGGCGGCGGAACGCGAGTCGGCGGCACCCCGTAGGGATCGCTACCGGCGCGCCAACGTTGCAAACACCCTCGCAAGGCCTAGAGGGCCCATTCGTGTCGCCACTCAACGCGTGGCTCGGGCGCGCGAACGCCGGTAGCCTAAACTTTGTGCCTCCGCTTCCGAGCTGAAGCAAACGCGGTTTTCGGCGTACTTGCGCCGATTCTTTTCCAGCATTTGCCGGTAATTCGGATGGTGCGGCAGGTGATAGATCTTGGTCTTCGAATTTCCCACCACCGGGCAGGCTGTGTCCGCAAAATATTCCCCTGTTCCCGAGCGTGCCCGTTTCGGCTTCGCGACGGGCTCTAGCTGTTGGAGAACCGGCGCTCTGCCCGCCAGCCAAGCCATACCGGCGCCGAGTGCTGCAGCCGTTAACCACCGTCGGGTACTCACGTGCTGCTCCCTTTCCCAATGTGAGCGTTGCCATCGAGGCTACAGGGATCTCTGCGGCCGCTCAAGGAAAAAATAACTGCACGGTGTGGCGGACGGTTTCCGGGGGCCGTCGGAAACCCCGGCGTGTTCCTCGGTCATGCATGTATGCCGCGGCCCTCCCGAAAACTCTCGACTGACGAGCGCGAGCGGCGGTGGCTCGAGGCGTCTTCGTACTGGAGGGATTCGAGGAATGAGCCGTGCTGGATTCGAACCAGCGACCCCCTGCTTAAAAGGCAGGTGCTCTACCGGCTGAGCTAACGGCTCGCTAGCAGCGACGACCGAGCCTCCGCTCGCTAACATCGAGGCTCGCGGTGCGCAAGGAGAGATTGCCGGGGGCACGTCGTGCAGGCGCTAGTGACTGTGTTCGGGAAATGCATGTGGGTTCCAGGTAACTGTAGCGACGAAGTGTCGCGCAGAGCCGTGGCGCTGCGCGCCGCGTCAGCGCGATCCGCAGGTGGCGGCGGTCATCCGGTCGAGAAAGCCAGCTTTCCGTGGGGCCGTTTCGCGGCTTGCGCCTCGTTGTTTTGCGCTCCTAGCTTTCGGCGGCCATTGCTGGCATGCTACGCAGTGCGGCTTGCGAAGGAGACGATACCATGGGAACGGGTTACTATTACGAGCGACTGAGCGCTTTGGACGCATCGTTTCTCGGGCTCGAAGACTCCAACCTCCATATGCACGTTGGGGCGGTAAGCATCTTCGATGCTGCGCCGGTGCGCACTGCGGAGGGCGGCATTGATATCGAAAAGATTCGGCAAGCAATTCATGCGCGCCTCCATCTCGTCCCGCGCTTCCGCCAGCGCATTGCATACATTCCTTACGAGCACCATCCGGTTTGGGTGGACGACAATCGTTTTCGCCTCGCATATCACGTGCGCCACACGGCGCTGCCGCGTCCCGGAGATGAGCGCAGCTTGAAGCGCCTGGTGGGACGGATCATGTCGCAACCGCTCGACCGCAAGCGGCCCCTTTGGGAAATGTGGGTTGTCGAAGGCCTGCAAGACGATCGTTTTGCATTGGTCAGCAAGACGCACCACTGCATGGTGGATGGCATTTCGGGGGCCGATCTGATGTCCGTGATCTTGAGTCCGCTCCCGGAGGAAGATCCGGGGGTCCCAGACCCGTGGAGCCCGCGCCCCCAGCCGACGCCGCGCCAGTTGCTGCTCGACGAATTGTTGCGCCGCGCCGAGCAGCCACTAGCCGCTGCAAAGGCCATCATCGAAACTTTGCGCCACCCGGAACAACGCGTTCACGAAATTGCCGACGCTATCGAAGGAATCGTCGAAACACTGGCCCCGGCACTGAGCCCGGTGTCGCCGACACCCTTGCAGGTGGAAGTGGGGCCGCATCGCCGATTCGACTGGACAGACATGTCTCTCGCGGAGGTGAAGGACGTCAAACGCGTTCTCGGGGGTACCGTGAACGACGTCGTGTTGGCGACAGTGAGCGGAGCCTTGCGCCGCTTCTTCCAACGGCGCGGCCTCGATCCCGACGAGCTCGAAATTCGCGCCATGGTGCCCGTCAGTGTTCGGGCACATAATGAACGGGGAATGCTGGGCAATCGCGTCACGCAAATCGCGGCGCCTCTGCCCGTGCACATTGCAGACCCGGTGGCGCGGTTGCACGCCGTGACGGAGACGACCAAGGACCTCAAGGAGTCGAAGCAAGCGTTGGGTGGCGAGGTGCTCACCGCTATTAGCGAGTGGACCGTGCCGAACTTACTGGTGCAGGCAGTGCGCCTGGCAGCACGCACGCGGCCCTACAATCTCATCGTCACCAATGTTCCCGGCCCCCAAGTCCCACTGTACCTACTCGGCGCGCAGATGCGCACCGCCTATCCTGTCGTGCCCCTTTTCGAGAGCATTGGAGTGGTGGTGGGCTTGTTTTCCTACAACGGCGGGTTGTTCTGGGGTGTGAACGCCGACTGGGAGCATTTTCCGGACCTGCACGATTTCGTCCTCGACATCGAACACGCGTTTCGGGAGCTGCAGGCGGCTGCAGAGGCACAGAAACAACGCACTGCGGGCCGCACGCGTCGCCGCAAGTCCGGTGCGCCCGTGCGCTTGACCGTAGCGGAGCGCAAGGCTGCTTCTTGATCGCGAGTCGCGGCACCGAGCGGCCGTGTCCATGACCCTTGGTGAGCTCATTCGCCGGAAAGGTACCGACCCAGCCACCCGCGACCGGCCCTGCGTTCGCTTTTTCGGCTACGAATGCTCGTTCGGCGAGTTTTATCGCGAGTGCATCGCCTGGGCGCGACTGTTCCTTGCTGTGCAAGAGCGCGGTGTGAACCGGGAGGTTCCGTTTCACGTCGGCATCTTGCTGGACAATACGCCCGACTTTCTCTTCGCCCTGGGAGGATCTTGGCTCGCTGGCGCAGTCGCGGTGGGAATCAACAACACCAAGCGGGGACAGTACCTGGCACGCGACATCCGGCACACGGACTGTCAGGTGTTGGTGACGGAACCGCAGTACTTGGAACTTGTGTCTTCGGTGCTCGATGAAGCTGGGCTGGCAGCGAATCGGGTCATCGTATCGAAGCGCTGGCAAGGTCGGGGCCGCGCTCCGGCTGGCTCGCTGGTGAAAGATCTTCCGGGAAGCTGCGATGCCGAGGTCATCCTCCACGAGTTTCGGGGCGAACCCGATCCGTACATATCTGTGGACCCGACGCACCTGGCCATGCTGATCTTCACCAGTGGCACCGTGACCGCGCCCAAGGCGGTATGCTGCAGTCACAAGCGGCTCGTCGAAACCGGAGAAAATATCGCCCGCAATGTGTACGGGCTCGGGCCGGAGGACGCGGGCTACATTGCCATGCCGCTGTTCCACGCCAACGCCATCATGTGCGGCCTATTGCCGGCGTTGACCGCGGGTGTGCCCGTGGGGCTCGCGCGCAAGTTCTCCAAACAGCATTGGCTCGAAGACATCCGCCGCTACCGCGCCACGTATTTCAACTACACAGGCAAGCCTCTGGCCTACATTCTCTCTACTCCGCGGCAGCCCGACGATGCAGACAATCCGCTGCGCATTTGCTTTGGCAACGAGGGCTCGTACCGCGTAGTGCGCGAATTCGAGGAGCGGTTTGGTTGTCGGGTGGTGGATGTGTTCGGATCGAGCGAAGGCGGTTTGGGAGTGACCCGCCAGCCGGACGATCCCCCCGGGAGCATCGGTTTTCCCGCGCCGGGCATTACCGTGGTGGACGAGCGCGGGCGCGAGCGGCCACCGGCGCGCTTCGATGACCGAGGGCGCCTCTTGAACCCCGAGGAGTGCATCGGGGAAATCGTGAACACCCAGGGCGTGGCCTGGTTCGAGGGTTACTACAAAAACGAGCCGGCAACCGCCGAGCGCACGCGCTTTGGGTGGTATTGGAGTGGCGACCTTGGTTACCGGGACGAGCGTGGTTTCTTGTACTTCGTGGGGAGAACGACGGATTGGCTGCGCGTGGACGGAGAAAATTTTCTCGCCCGCCCAATCGAAGAAATTTTGTTGCGCCACCCCGACGTTGCGTTGTGCGCTGTCTACGGAGTTCCGGACCCCGATGGTGGCGACCAGGTCATGGCAGCACTGGTGTTGCGATCCGGTGCCAGTTTTGATGCCCGAGAGTTCGCGGCGTTCTTGCGAGCGCAGCCGGACTTATCTCCCAAATGGATACCGAAATTCGTTCGGATTGCGGGCGAGTTACCGCAAACCGCAAGCACCAAGGTGCTGAAGACCGAGTTGCGCCGGCAAAAATTTTTTCCCGAACGATGTGCAGGCGACGCGTTGTTTTGGCGGCCGGGGCGCGAAGTCGCTTACCGGCAATTTTCCGAAGAGGATTTGCGGGCACTCCTGCAGGAATTTACACGCGTCGGCCGGAGCCAGTTACTGGACGTCTAGGCAGCCGCAGAGGAGTCCTTGCCCCCGCTCGTGCACCGGCACAGCCAGCACGACAGTGAAAAACCGGCTGCGTCCGGGCTGGCAACACGGGCCCGTGAGCCACGCAGCGGATCCTCGTGGCGCCGCGAGGCAGCCCAAAGAGGCGCGCTCCCCCGGCCACTCGAGTTACGGGAGTCTCGGCGATGCTACCTTGACCTCGCTCCCCAACGGCGACGACGCATCGATCGACGATGTTACCCCACACAACTGATCGGCGGGATCCGGGCCAGGACCGCTGGCGTTGCCCCAAAAGTTTTGCGACGCCGAAATGGAGCCGAGTCCCGAGAGCTTGTTGATCCCGCAGTTGAAGCCTCCGCCAATGTTGCCGTAAATGTTGCTCCTCGTGACCACCAAGTGTCCCGAAACTTGGATGCCGTCCCCTTGATTGCCCACGGCCACGCAGTTGGTCAGCGTCGGGTAGTTGTTCGAGTCCGTAGCCATAGTTCCGGGAAAGGTAAAGCCGGCGGCACCATTGTTGGTTGCCGTATTGCGCAGGAACGTCACGGCTGTAGGTGTCGAGAAGTTCACGTAAAAGCCGGAGCTCCCGTTGCCGGTGGCTAAATTGCCTGTAAGCGAGTGCCCCGCGCCGGCGAGGATTTCGAAGCCGTGACCGTTATTGCGCCGCGACACATTGTCCATGAAAGTCACGCCGGAGCACGTACCCGAACACCGGAAGCCCGCACCGGATAGCCCCGCGATCACGACATTTCGCCGTACGGTGTGGTTGCTTCCTTGGAGGTCGATGCCTACGGCCGTGCTGCGCTGGACTTGGTTCCGGTCCACCGTCACCGCGCTGGAAGCCGCACTCGTGGCCAAAGTAGCCGCCACGAACAAATTATCGCGCACGAGCACGGTGCTGGCATCGATCGTGAGTGTTCCGTTGAGCCACCAGTTGTTGCGCACGTTGTGCCCACTGCCCGATACCACGCCCAAGCCGCCCGCGTGATTGTCGAACACGTTACCCATTAGCGTGACCGAGCTGGCCCCGGCATCTACGCGAACGCCGACGCTGCCGGCGCTGCCTCCGCGTACGGTAAAGCCTTTCGCCTTTTTTCCAAAGATTACGTTGCTGGCGCCGATGAACACTGCATCCGCACTCGCCACGTTGCGGATAATCGCGGAACCGGCACCGTCGCGAGACATAAGAGTCAGCGGCTTGGACACCGCGATGGTCTTCCCTGGGAACCCAGAGTTTTCTTCGCCCGGATCGGCGAGGTCGCCATCGCCGTTCACGTCGCCATACAAGCCAGGGCCCACGATGACCGTGTCGCCTGGGTTGGCATTGGAGATCGCCTGGGAGATGGTGCGGCAAGGGGAGGCCGCCGCGCCACATGTGGAACTGTCCGCTCCCAAGTTGGATACCTGTAACGTAGCCGCATGCGCGGCAGTGGATCCGAGTAGAGCGAGCGTGCAACAAAGCGCCACAATTCGGTAGTGTCTTCCCAACATCTGGGCCATCCTCTCCTTTGGTCCTTAGCTGCGAGGCATTAGCGGACCCGACAGGCGCACAGCATCGCCACCGCGCTCCAGCTTTGTCAAGCGAGAAGCTGGTGTAACCCTGTCCTCGACGTCGTCTCGTCGGTGCGATGCACCTGCCCGCCTCTTCCGGCAAGGCCGTTCGAACGGCAGCACGGGCAGGCGTAGGCGTAACCCTTGTGGTCGCCCTGCCGATACGCATGGCGGCCCTTGCCTCTGGTGGCGCGGGCAGGCACAAGGCCTGCCCCTACCCTACAACAAGGCTGGGGCGAGGCGTTGCCATTGCGGCATCGGCAAGGCACGCGGGTCGGGATCGAGAACTTGCACGCACACGTGCGAAGCGCCGGCGTCAAGATGCGCTTGAACGCGCCGTCGGATGGCTTCCTCGTCGCCCCAGACGACAATGGCGTCCACCAGCCGGTCGCTCCCTCCGCTGGCGATATCGTCCTCCGAATAACCGAGGCGCTCGAGATTGCGCACGTAGTTCGGCAAGCCCAGGTAGACGGACATAAAACGGCGGGCCACTTCTCTGGCCTTCTGCGGATCGGTTTCCAACACCGCAGTTTGCTCCACGGCCAAAATGGCGTGAGGTCCCAATTGCTCCCGTGCCCATGCCGTATGTTCGGGGGGAACGAAGTAAGTATGCGAACCATGAGCGCGTTCCCGCGCCAGCTCCAGCATTTTCGGATGAAGGGCGGCCAAAACTCGTTTCGGGGGCTCTGCCGGCGGCACGGACATGAACGGCGCCGAATCCATCGCGTCGAGGTACTGCCGCATGGCACTCACCGGTTTGTCGTATCGTTGCCCCCGCACAGCCACCATGGGGGCATGGCTCACGCCGAGGCCGAGCAGGAAACGGCCTCCGTAAGCCTCGCACAACGTTTTTTGTGCGGCCGCACAAGCCATAGCATCGCGAGCCCAAATCGAGGCAATGCCCGTGGCAATGGTAATTCTTTGCGTGCCCGACAAAAGCAGCGCCGCATTGGTCATGGCCTCCCGCCCCATGGCTTCGGGTATCCAAATCGCACCGTAGCCCAGGGCCTCGATTTGAGCGGCAGCCTCGCGAGCCTTTTGGCCCGGCTGCAAATCTAGGGCAAAAGTCCAAATTCCTACGCGCCCGAGTTCCATCGAAACACCCTCCGTGACCTGGATCCAAATTTCGCCTCGGCGAGGGCGAGCACATTGGTCGCCTGCCGGAGAACGAGCAAATTTCTCTTGCCACACCCGCACTCGAGGGGCTAGCTAGGAGGTATGCGCTGGTGGCAACGTCTGACGGAACCGATGCGCCGCCGCATCGTGGGGTGGATGATGGGTGTGTTGACTAAGCCCCGGAAGTCCTACGAGCAGCGGATTCCCAATGACATCGATGCTTTGCGCAGCCAGCTTCGTCCGGGCGATGTGGTGCTGGTGGAAGGAGATCAGCGCATTAGCCAGGTCATCCGGTATTTGACTCAAAGCTCGTGGTCCCACGCCGCCCTCTACATCGGCGACGAACTTCGCCGCTTCCGGCCCGAGTTGGTTCCGGAAATGCGCCAGCGTTTTGGTACGGATGCGAGTTACTTGTTGATCGAAGCACTGGAGGACGGTGTCGTGTGTCACCCGGTGGTGAAGTACGCGCGCCATAACATCCGGGTTTGCCGCCCCCGCGGTTTGCGGCGTGAAGACCTAGACCGCATCCTGGCTGAAGTCACGGCTCAACTGGGCAAGCCGTACAACGTGCGACACGTGTTGGAACTCGCGCGCTACTTTTTCCCGGTTAGCTTGATCCCGCGGCGCTATCGGCGCGCAGCCTTGCGTTATGGCGGCGAGGCCACCGAGGTCATTTGTACGACGATGCTGGCCCGTGCGTTTGCCAGTGTGGGCTTCCCCATCGTTCCGCGGGTGACCATTGCCGAGGACAAGCCCCAGCGAGGATGGCTGCGGTGGTACAGGCGCCGGCGGTACGAGGCCTTGTACGAAAAAGAAGATCCGGCGTTGGTTACGCCGCGCGACTTCGACCTTTCCCCGTACTTCGACATCGTCAAGTTCCACCACGCCGCCGCCGTCGGCTTCGATTACCGGCGCATTCACTGGGCCGGCAAGGAGCCGACGCCCTCTGGGGAGGAACCCGTACCGCCGGTGGCGGTTCGAGCTGGTGGTCGCGCAGCGTGACGAAGCTGGGTGGGGCTCTCCTCTAACGGGCGCTCGACTGGACTGCAGTGCCGTCTCGGGTCTTGGACACACCTGCGCGCGAGCACCTACTCACGCGGAACTTCGTGCTGGCGTGTGCGATGCAACTGTTCGGCTCGCTTGCGGGAGCGTTGTACATTTTGTTCCCGTTATTCGTCCGCTCTTTGGGTGGCAGCGAGGTGACCATTGGGATGTACGCCGGTATCGGCGCTGCATGTGCAGTGGCCGTGCGGTGGCCCATGGGTTTCCTCCTCGACCGACTCGGACGGATGCGGATCATGCTGCTGGCGACCGCCGCGCATGCGCTCGCCTCCCTGGGCTATCTCGCGGTGGATCGCCTCGGCGTGTTGTGCGTGGTGCTCGTGGCGGTCACCGCAACAGCGGGTGGGGCGATGTTCACGAGTTTTGTCACGTACGCAAGCGACGTGATTCCGGTTACGCGCCGCGCACAGGGACTGGCCTGGTTTGGGCTCTTTGGCATGGCCAGCAACGGGCTGAGTCCTTTGCTGGGCGAGTGGCTGCTCCAGGGCTGGGGATTCTCGGCGTACTTCCTCGCTGCCGCTGCGCTTGCGGCCGTTTGCCTCCTGATCATTGCGCAACTGGAGGACCGCACGACGTTCCCGCGCGAACGGCTGGGGCGAGAAGATCGCTCCTCGCCACCTATTCCGGCGGCCTTTTGGCTGCTGATGGTGCTCACTCTATTGTTTGGCGCTGCCGAGGCCAGTGTCTTCACGTTCCTCGCCCCGTACGTCACCGCCGCCGGTCGAGCACCGGCGGGCACGATCTTTTTTGCCTACGCGGGTATGGCCGTTTTCGTTCGGATTGTCAGCGGGCATTTGCCGGACCGTATCGGTCGCTACCCGATGCTCGCTTTCGCCTTCGTGGTGTACGGCAGCGCTCTGTTTCTCCTGCCTCGGGCAGCCGATCGTACTTGGCTTCACGTCGTAGGTGCACTGGCCGGAGCGGGGCACGGGTATGCCTTTCCGATACTGGCTGCGCTGGTGATCGATCTTGCAGGCGGGCGGCGGGGCCGAGCCGTGAGTTGGTTCACGGCGATGTTCGACCTCGGGCATTCCATCAGTAACCCAGTTCTGGGAGCCTTGGCGGAGCACTTTGGCTACCGCGCCATGTATTCCACAGTCGGGCTGTTGGCGTTCAGCGCCGGGTGTGTCACCGCATTGCGTGCGATCCGCCCGGCCGAGCGCCAGTGACCGTTTACGCAAGCATGGCGAACAGTCGAGTGCTGACCGCTTCCGGGCGCTCCAGCATGACCAGGTGGCCCGCATCCGGGACGACGTGCAACGACGCGCCGGGGATCGCTGCGGCAAAGCGCTGGCCGTACAGGGGAGGAAAAAAACGGTCCTCGGCGCCCCAAACGATTGCCGTACGCGCTTGCACGCGCGCAAGCAAACGCTCGAGCTTCGGGTCGTGGAAATACGGGTTCCAGGCGACACGGGCGAGCGCCTCCATGGCCTTGAACTGCTGGAGGATGATCTCCTCGGGAAGCGAGGCAATGTCCGACACTTGCGCCATCATGGCGGCGATGGGGTGGTCGAGATTGTGGAACAGTAAGGCCGCCAGGTCGCGCGGCTCGCGCCCGAACAGTTCCTCGGGAGGGTGTTCGTCTAGCCAGAGCCCCGCCGGCCCGACCAAAACCAATCGCCCCACTATTGCGGGATAGCGTGCGGCGAGTTCGGCGGCGATCCAGCCGCCGAAGGAAGCGCCGACGATCGAGATGGGCTCCGTTCCGAGGCCGAGCGACTCGATAACGTCGAGGTAGTGAAACACCAAGTCTTCGATGCCGTCGAGCTTTTCGCCGCCGGTAGAGCCGCCAAACCCTGGGTGGAGTGTTTGGATCACCGTGCAGTGGCGGGCCCACTCGTCGAACACCGGGAGCCAGTCCGTATCTCCGATGCCGCCGTGCAAGTACAGTAGTGGCGGACCACTCCCCTGGCGCCGAAACTCCACAGTTTCTCCGCCGATGTGGATCGTTTCCGTCACGGCCCTTCCCTCCAAATTTACGCGGCTCGGGATCGGCGTTGCTGATCCCAAGCCTGCAAGCGAGGCATCACTTCGCGAGCAAACAGCTCCATGTTCCGGCGAGTCAGATCGGCCGGGAGAGTGCCCACCTGGAGCAACGCCAGCACATTGCCGACGCCGAGGCTCGCGATCATCTCTTGCATCTGTTCGAGCACGGTGTCCGGGCTGCCGACGATGGCGTAGCGCCCCTCGACGACTTGTTCCCATGTGTCTACGAACAGCAAGAAGTCGTTCCGTGCAGTGATGAGCTTCACCGCCGAGCGGGCCGAGGTGTACCCGGGCGGACTGGTTTCAATGCCTGGAAGCAGCCGCTTGGCGAAGTACCAAAAGTGCGGCTCGTACTCGCGGCGCGCGGCCTCGTCCGTTTCGGCTACGTAAATGGGGCAAAGCCAACCCATCTGCTCGGGGCGAGCGCGGTACCCTTCTTTTTCGCAGGCTTCGCGGAAAAAATTAAAGTTGCGCTCGAACACGCGGCGGTGGAAGTACGGAATCCCCATATACGCGTAACGGCGCCGGGCCACGAACTCCATCGTTTCGAGGCTACCCGCTCCTGGAATCCAAATGGGCGGATGGGGCTTTTGCAACGGGCGCGGCCAAGGGTTGACGTAGCGCAGTTTGTAGTACTTGCCGTTGAACACAAACGGTCCCGGGCGGGTCCACGACTGCACGATGAGATCGTGGGCTTCGTAAAAGCGCTCGCGTGCTTGGGCCGGGTTGAGGCCGTTGGAGTAGTACTCCGGCCCTCCGCCCACCACCATTCCCGCGATCAACCGGCCGCCGGAAATCACGTCGATCATGGCGAACTCTTCGGCCACGCGAACGGGCGGATGGTACAAAGGCAAGGCGTTGCCGACGATGGCGATTTTGCACTTCCGAGTTTGGCGCGCGAGGATGGAGCCGATCAGGTTTGGCGACGGCATGTTCCCGTATGCGTTGGCGTGGTGCTCGTTGACGCACACCCCGTCAAAGCCGAGTTCTTCAGCGTACACGAGCTCGTCTATGTATCGGTTGTAAATCCCCACCCCGCGCTCGGGGTCGTACAAGCTGTTCGGGCAGCGAATCCAAGCTGGACCATTGTAATCCGGCGGCAAATGCGGCCACGGCATTAGATGAAAGAAGTAAAAGTCCATACGAGCTCCCTTCTATGCTCCGTACCCGCGCCAGAAGTCGAGCGGCGCTCGGGTCGTTGCGGATGGGCTGCAAAGGAGCACTTTCGCTGGCATCGCTTGCGTCACTGTACTTGGTTTTCAATCCGGAAGGAACACGTTCACAGGGTCCTCGGCGCGAACTTCTCCCTCGACTCCGATCAGCTCCCGCTCTTCCCAAAGCGCGAGCTCCTTGGGGTCGGAGCGCAGGTTGGCCAAAAAGCGGTGCCCGTCGGGCAAGCGGCCAATGACGACGCCCCGCACCGGCGTGCCGTCGCGATCGTGCACGATCGTATATGTTTCCACTTTGCCTCGGCCACGCGGGCGCAGCACCACCTCTGGCCGCGCCATGCAGTCGATTTCCTGCTGGTACTCGGAAGGATCGCGACGCACGAACGGTCGTGGCGGTGCTTCCGTGCTGTACACCCCCACGCTGTGCTTGGTGATGTACCAGCCGAGGCCGGTCACTAAGCCACGTTTCCCTGGGTGACGGCGAAGTACGCCCAACATGGTTGCAATGGAATGCGTGACGTAGTTGTTCCCTGGTCCGCCAAAGTACGGCAGGCCACCGGTGACCGTCAGCGCGCGCCCATCCTCTTTGGGTATGCCGAGAGCATCGCGGCCAATTTGCACCGCGCAGGGAAAACAACTGTACAGGTCGAAAAAGTCGATATCGTGCACCGTCCACCCTGCCATCCGAAGCGCCTCTCGTGTGGCGACCCGAATGGCCGGGGAGGACCAATAATTCACTCGCTCGGAAACAAACCAATGGTCTTGCGTGTCGGCGCAGCCGCAGAGATACACCCACCGTTCGGGTGGAATTCCGAGTTTCTTGGCGCAGGCAACCGAGGTGAGCAGCAGGGCAGCACCTTGATCCACTTCCATGATGGCATTCATGTACTTGGTGTACGGGTACGACACCAAGCGATTCTCTTTGCTCGGAGTGGCAATTTCTTCGGCGGAACGGCGCACCGGGAACCACGCGTTCGGGTGGGTTGCCGCAACTGCGGCCATCCGCGCGCAAAACTCGCCGAGGTAACGGCGGTGTTCCTCCAGCGAATGTCCGTAGTGCACGCGCAACGCATTTTCGAACAAGGGATACACGACCACCGGAAGGGTCATCCCGTGGCTCATCTCCACGTCGTTCGCCCCCGGGCGGTTCGACCCCACCAGCGTGTAGTTCGGCTGGCTCGGCGCCTCTCCGGTGGACCACTGCAAAGGAACCTTCGCTCGCCGGGCCCTTTGCTGCGTGGCTAAGGCTTCTGCGCCCGCGAGCAGCGCAAAGCGGACCTCGCCCGCCGCAATGCGCGCCGCGATTTCATTGACCAGCCACTGCGGCGTGTTTCCTCCGAGCGTGGAATACCAGAGTTGACGGGGGCTAGCCTGAAAGTGCGCGGCCAAAGCACCCGGTGGGTTCGCATACGACCACCCGAGAATGTTCACTACCGCGACGAGGTCGAGCTCCGCCAGTGCCTCGATGCGCACCCATGCATCGTCCGCAGCACGCTCCGCGGCTGTGGCCATGAGGCGCAAAGGCTCCAGCGCCTCGGCCGGCTCGACGTCGCGCTGCGTAACCTGGCCGCCGCCAACCAGAATCGGGATGCGGTCTTCGGACCACGCTGCCACGTTCCTCTCCCTTCTTGCACGAGCGTCGCGCCTGACAACGAGTGGAACAATCGCAGGCGCCTACGAATACACAATCACGCTGCGGGCGACCTCTCCCGACTCCATGGCCGCGAAGGCTTCGTTGACTTGGTCGAGCGAGATCCGGCGCGAGATGAGTTCGTCGAGCTTGAGCCGCTGTTGCATATAGAGATCGAGCAGTTTGGGCATGTCGCGACGCATGTGGGCGGAGCCGTACAAAGATCCTAGGACCGATTTCTCTTCGAGGGGAATGGCCGATGCCGGAAGGTTGACGGTTTGATCGAAACCGGGCACGCCCACCACTACGACTTTTCCTCCCCTCCGCACCGACAAAAACGCCTGCAGAATCACATCCGGCATGCCGATGACTTCGAACGCATAGTCTGCCCCTCGCCCATCCGTCAGAGAACGAATCGCGTCGGGTACATCGCTCGTTTGTTTGGCGTTGATCGTGTCGGTTGCTCCAAACTCGCGTGCCCACTGGAGCTTTTTGTCCACGAGGTCCACCGCAATGATGCGCGCGGCACCGCACAACACCGCCCCCTGAATGACGTTCAGCCCGACACCACCGCAACCAAACACGGCAACCGTTTGCCCAGGCCGGACCTTAGCCGTGTTGGTTACGGCACCTACCCCTGTCATGACGCCGCATCCTACGAGACATGCGCGATCGAGGGGCACATCTTCGGGGATCTTGATGCAGGCAGACGCACGTACCAATGTGCGCTCGGCAAACGAGGCCACACCGGCCATGCGCGAAATGGCTGTACCGTCCTTTTCGAATGCGGTCTCCTCGCCCGCCATCATGGCCTTGATGGCTGCATCGCACAGGTGCTCTTCACCGTCGATGCAGTAGGCGCAGCGACCGCAGCTTTGGACCCACGCCAGGACGACATGATCGCCGGGCTTCAAACCCACTACGTCCTTACCGACTTCTTCGACGACCCCAGCGCCCTCGTGTCCCAAAATGACCGGCGGCGGAAACGGCAACTTTGCTTGCTGGACGGACAGATCCGAGTGACACACGCCGCTGGCGGCCATTTTCACCACGACCTCGTCGGGCCGAGGATCGCGCAAGCGCACTTGTTCGACCTTGAGGGGCTCGAAGAAGTTGTACAACACAGCTCCGCGTACCATGGATTCCACCTCGCTTAGGAGATTTTGCCCCTCTCGTACGTGCATGTCACCGGCCAGGCAAGGTAGGGGAGTGCGCGTGCCCCACCCGGGGCGGCCCGGGTTTGCTGTTCCGGGTGCAGGGCGAACAGACCAGCGACTCAAGAAACCGGATGGCGTGGCTCGCGTAGTTTGGCCAAGCGACGCGGCTCGAAAACGGAAAACGCGCCGATGTCGATCACGTGCTGCGCATGGCGGGCAAACATGGTCAGGAACATATCGTCTCCGCGCGCCGTGCGTTCCACGAGCATGGCGGCCGCAACCGCCATCACCATGCCGCTAAAGGCAAAGATCGAATGATCTTCCACGCAGCGCAGAAACGATAGCTCCCGTACTCCGCGCCGCCGCAGACCTTCCCAGTAATACAGCAACAGGTCGCCCTCGTAACGGCGTCGCTCCTGTGGCTCGAAGGCACCGCCGATAAAGTAGGTCGCGTCTGCAATGGGCGGCCCCCAAGACGCCGTTTGCCAGTCCACCACCAAGGTTCGGTAAGGTGCCGCGCGGCTGCGCAGGAAGAGGAGGTTGTCGGGACGAAAATCCCCGTGCACCAGCGCAAAGGGCCCGCGCGCGAGTTCGATCCATTGCGGCATGCGTGGGGCGAAGTCCTCCAGCACGCGCACATGCCTGGCTTCGAGGGATGCGCCGTAGCGAGCCAGAAACGCGGGTGCGGCCGCTTGAAAGAATGCCACGACCTGTGTGCGTTGCTCGCCATCGCGGCGGTTGAGCCAGTCCAGTTCCGCCAGTGTGCGGTTTTCCCACGTCGCGGCATGGATGGCTGCCAGGGCATCCAGAGCGCTACGCGCTTGTGCCAGAGTGCATGGTGCCAACTGGTCACCCGGTTCTGCCTTGGCCACGTCTTCGAGTACGATCACAAATTCCCCGGTCGTCGAGTCGAGTCCCGCGAAGAAACATCGCGGAACCGGTAACGGGAAGCGCCACGCCACCTGGCGGTAAAAGTTCGTTTCGATTTCGTAGCTGCGCAATGCCACCCCTGTGGCCCGACTTGTGGGATCGCTGGACGCAAACTTGCACACGACGGTGGTGGGACCGTGAACCACGTCGCACCCGCCGTAATCGAGACGGACCCGGACGTTACAGCCCATTTGCCCCGTGCCCATGCGTTCCCAACCCACGGCTTCGATTTCCGGCAAGTCGGGAAAAAACGGCAGCAGGATGCGGCGAACCCAGGACGGCTCTAATTGCTCGGCAGAACGAGGAAAGCTCGGAGCGGATGTATCCGTCATCGGCTCCAGTGCTCGATCAACGCCTCGTCGAATCCGCGCTGCTGGATCAAGTCGCGGAAAAAGTACGCGCTTGGCCGTGGGCGGCGGGCCAAAGTTTGGCGATCCACTTCGATGAGGCCGAATTTGGGACCGTAGCCGAAGTTCCATTCGAAGTTGTCCATTGCCGACCAGTAAAAATAACCGCGGACGTCTACGCCGCGCTTGCGGGCCTGATCGACTGCAGCGAGATGGTCCGCAATGTACCGTACGCGCACGCGGTCGTCGTCGTGTGCCAAGCCGTTTTCCGTCACCACCACGGGCAAGCCCGTGGCTGCGGCGCGTTCCAACAGGGGGGCAAAGCCCTCGGGATATACTTCCCAGCCCATGTGGCTCAGCACGCGGTTGAAATCGGGCATCGCCGGGCCCTGCGACTCGCCATCGTAGCGAACGCGGGAGTAGTACTGCACTCCGACAAACGTGGACGCTTCGCGCAGCCCGGGGATCCGCACGGGCTCTTGCCCGGGGTAGGAAAACACCCCGGTTCGCAAGGCTTCGAACATCACGCCATTGGTTTCCGCGTCGCGGCGGGCGGCCAAGGCGCGGTCCGCTTCGCTTTCGAGCCGCAGGGGCTCGTGGGCCTGCACGGCCAGGGTGATACCGATTTGCGGGCGAGTGCGTGCGTGTTCGTGCAGTGCCTCGGCCATACGGGCATGCGCCCGGAAAAAGTTTGCCAGCACCCGCGCGGCCAACTCGGCATCGAGCAGCCGCGGCGGGAAATACCCGAAGCGGTAACCCATCTCCGCAACGACGTTCGGCTCATTGATGGTGCACCAGTGGGAAACCAAATCGCTGAATTCACGGGCAAGCAGCTCCGTATGGCGCACGAGCGCATCGAGATTTTCCTCTCGGGTAAAGCCGCCACGCTCCATGAACCAGCGCGGTGAAGTGAAGTGGTGGATGGTCACCCACGGCTCGATTCCGTAGTCCCGGAGCGTACCGAGCACGCGCCGGTAATGGTCGAGAGCACTGCGGTCAATCTCGCCAGGTTGCGGTTCGATCCGGCTCCATTCGAGCGATAGCCGGTGCGCCGGATGGCCGAGGTCGCGGAGGAGTTGAAAATCCTCCCGGTAGCGCCGGTAATGGTCGCACGCGATGCCCGACGGCTCGACGGCGTTGGTGTCGGGAGCGTGTTCGTGGGCCCACCAATCGTTATGAACGTTGTCTCCTTCTACTTGGTGAGCGGCCGTGGCAGAGCCAAAGACAAAGTCGCGAGGGAATTCGATGCGAGGCATATCTCTTAACTCCCCGGTTTGCGGGCAATGTCAAGTGTGGCGCTGCGGAAGCCCGATCACGCAACACCGATCAAAGGACACGCACGTCGTCCAGGGGCGACTGCGTGCCGCCCAGATGGACTCTCCCGCACACCATCGGGCGGAATCCACGGACGCTTTCCCCTTCCAGGGGGTCGGCTGCAGGTTGAGACTGATATAGGGGCGAGCGACCGCTCTCCCCTACAAGTTTCACGTAGAGGTGGGCCGCAGGCCGGGAGAGGGTGCCAACGAACCGCTGCGATTCGTGCCGCTGAGACACCATCCCCCTGCAGTGGCCCTGGGGCACCGGCGCGGCGGTGTGTAGGGCAACCTTGTGGTTGCCCATGGTTGCACCGGTACCTCGGGCAGGCACGAGGCCAGCCGCCACGGACGGTCCGGTGATTGGAGAGGCAATGGCGTTGCAGGGCGGCAGGGCCATGGCAATTCGAGGGCTAGTTCACTCGTTGCACCGGCTTTTTTCCGTGGCTCCGCGAGGCCGACTGCGCCGGCGCCACGAGGGGCCGGTGCCCCGGACCGGTGTGGCCGCAATGGGGAAACGAAGCAAGCGTGCCTCGATCGGCCCATTCCACAGGATCATGCGCCGGTCTGCTCGCAGGCCGATGCGTCGTGCAGCATCCAAATTCCCGGTGAACACGTAAGCAGTCCACCCGAGAAAGCGGCGCCTTAGAAGATCCCCGAGCGATGCGTAAAGCTCATCCAGTCCGGCGCTCGACACCCGCTTTCCGTAAGGTGGGTTCGTCACCACAACCCCTGGACCCGTTGGAGGCTCCACCGCGCGGGCATCCCCTCGCACGAGGTTCAGTGCGGGGTTCACCCCAGCCCAGCGTGCAGCACGCCGGGCTAACGCCAGGGCTTCGTGCGACACGTCCGAGCCGTGAATTCGAATCGGCCGGGGGGCGGAGGCGCGCGCTCGTTTGTAAGCCTCCGCAAGCAATGCCTGCCACAGCGCCGCGTCGTGCCCCTTCCAAGCAAGGAAACCAAAATGCCGCCGCGTTAAGCCCGGCGCCCGATCCAGCGCCATCAGGGCCGCCTCGATCACGATCGTTCCGGATCCGCAAAACGGATCCACAAGGGGCTCGCCCTCGGCCGCCCGTTGTGGCCAATCGGCCGCATACAGAAGAGCGGCTGCCAGAGTTTCCTTGAGTGGTGCGACGGCCGCCTCTCTGCGGTACCCACGCTTGTAGAGGGGTTCGCCGGAGAGGTCGATCGAAATCGTGCCGGTGTGTGCCCCGAGGTAAAGATGCACGGTGACGCGCGGTCCCTCTCGAGCCACAGAGGGGCGCCGCCCGCAGCGATGCCGGAAGTAGTCGGCGATGGCATCTTTCGTCTTCAATGCTGCAAAATGTGTGTGGGTGATCGGCGACTTCGCGGAGGCGGTGCACTCGACTTCAAAGGGCGTGTCTGGGCAAAGATGCTCTTGCCACGGAACGGAGTACACCGCTTGGTACAAGGCGTCGGGGCTGGTTACCCGAAACGCGCTTAAAGGTAGAAGGACACGCTGGCCAACGCGCGACCACAAGCAAAGGCGGTACGCTACCTCCAACCCGCCACGCACTTGGACCCCGCCCGGAACGATACTCGTCTTGCAAGCGCCCGCCTCGAACGCTTCGCGTTCGGCCCAGGGCTCCGTGCCCCGGGCGGCAGTGACAAACAGGTCGTAGGTAGTCATCCCTACCATGCTTAACCGGAGGACTCGTCTTTACCATAGGCAGGCGGCGGGCGCGGGCTTGCAGCATAGTTTTCGCAGCCGAACTCGGCTGGCGGACTCCGGGCGGCCACGTAACGCCGCGCGCGCGACCCGGAAGGCAGATCGGCAATTGGATGCGAGCACCGGTGCAGGAGCGTGCGGGCCCGGTGGGGAAGGGACGCTCCCGAGACCGGACGAGAGTTTGCAAGATGCAAGAAAGTTGGCAATGTGAATTCGCCGAGTGTCTGCCATGAATCCTGCCGAACGATTGCATCTCCGAGAGGTTGTCGAATGGGCCCTGCGAGAGGATTGGGGAAGCGGCGACATAACCTCTTCGCTCACCGTGCCCGCGCAGCGCCAAGCCCGGGCATTCATTCGTGCCAAGGCCAGTGGGGTTTTGGCGGGCGCGGAGGCGATCGCAATCGCGTCGGAGGCCGTCGGTGGGGTGCGAGTAGATGCCGCGCTGGCAGACGGGAGCGCGTTCGAGCCTGGCCGGGTGATCGCGGAACTTTCCGGCCGGGCGCAAGCGCTGCTGGCGATCGAGCGGGTGACGTTGAACATCCTTCAGCATCTCAGCGGAGTCGCTTCGCTCACTCGCCGCTATGTGGACGCCGTGGCGGGCACCGGTGCGCGCATCGTGGACACGCGCAAGACCCTGCCGGGATTGCGGCTGTTGCAAAAGTACGCTGTGCGCGTGGGCGGCGGGCACAATCATCGCTTCGGGCTGAGCGACGGCGTTCTGATCAAAAACAATCACATCACCGCGGCCGGCGGGTTGCGGGCGGCTGTGGAAGCGGCGCGCCGACATGCTCCGCACCCGCTACGCGTCGAAGTGGAATGCCGCAGCTTGGAGGAAGTGGAGGAAGCCCTCGCCGCCGGTGCAGAAGCGATCTTGCTCGATAACATGGATTTGGACATGCTGCGCCAGGCCGTGGAACGGATCGCTGGCCGAGCGTTGACCGAAGCATCCGGCGGAGTGCGTTTGGAAACCGTCAGGGCAATTGCGGAGACGGGGGTGAACCTGATTTCGGTGGGTGCGCTGACGCACTCCGCGCCTGCAATCGATTTACACATGGTGTTGGAGCTATGACGGCGGCAGGTGCCCCACCCCTGGATGTGTCTCGGCTGGAAGAGTTGCTGCGCGGCGGCAAGCTTGGGCGGCCGTTGCACTATCGGGCAACGACAGAGTCCACGAACGACGACGCCGCCGTTCTCGGGCGCCAAGGGGCTCCCGAGGGCACGACGGTGATCGCCGATGCCCAGACGCGGGGGCGCGGCCGGCGGGGGCGAAGCTGGGTGTCGCCGGCAAACCTCAATCTGTACCTGTCGGTTTTGCTCCGGCCCCCGATGGATCCAGATAGCGCTCCACAGTTGGGAATTGTGGCCGGGCTGGCTGCGTTGGATGCTGTGCGCAGTATTGTGCCCGCAGCGGAGCTCAAATGGCCGAACGACGTTCTGGTGCGAGGGCGCAAGCTGTGCGGTATCTTGGCCGAGTTGAGCTTGGGCGCAGGTGCGAGGCTCGATTTTGTCGTGCTCGGTATCGGGGTCAATGTGAACTCTCTAGAAACGGATTTTCCTGCCGAGCTGCGCGGCATAGCGACGAGTTTGCGAATCGAAGCGGGACGGTGGATCGATCGGGAAGAGTTCGCCGCGACTTTGCTGCGCTGCTTGGGTGAGGAATACGGAGCATTCCTGGCTCAGGGATTCGCGCCGGCAAGACAGCGGTGGGAGTCCGCCTGTGGGACGGTGGGGCGACGGGTGGAGGTAGACACGGGCGGTGAACGTTTTGTGGGAACCGTTCTCGGTCTCGATGAGCGAGGGGCTTTGCGCGTGCGGCGCGAACACGATGGTGAAGTGACCGTGATCAGTGGCGATGTCTTCTTGCGGGACGCGACCCCTTCTTTGTGTTGATGTCGGGAACACCCACGTCGTCCTCGGGCTTTTTGCCGATGGCCGATGGGTGCAGCGGTGGCGGATGAAGACCAATCCCCACACAACCGTGGACGAATATGCCGTGTACCTAGCCTCCTTGCTGGAGCGCCAACTGGATTACCCCATGGACGGCGTAGCCATCTCCTCCGTCGTGCCCGCGGTTACGGTCACAATCGCGCAATGGTCGCACCGCTACTTGGGCATACAGCCTGCCGTGCTCGGAGCGGACGATGTGGACTCGGGGCGCATCGGCTACGACGATCCCCGGCAACTCGGAACCGATCGGTTGGCCAACGCAATGGCGGCCCACAGCCGCACGGGCGGAGCTGCCATCGTGGTGGATTGCGGCACGGCGACCAAGTTCGAGTTCATCGATGCGCACGGGGTGTATTGGGGAGGGGCAATTGCTCCGGGTTTGGGGATTGCGGGCGATGCGCTGTTTTCGCATGCGGCGCGCCTGTATCGAGTCGCACTGGCACCCCCGGTCCAAATCATTGGCCGCAACACGGTGCACGCTTTGCAGGTGGGCTTACTGCACGGGCACGCGGCGCTCGTGGATGGGATGGTCCAGCGCATTCGTGCCGAGGCGGGTGTGACCGCTCCGGTGATCGCCACAGGAGGCTTCGCCCCTATGCTCGCCCCACTTTGCCGTTGTGTGGATGAAGTGGTGGACACGCTCACCCTCGATGGAATCCGCTTGATCTTTTACGGGCGGCGGGAAAAGAAAGGTAAATCACCCGGAAAATGACCGATCGCTGGTTTCTCGCCATTGACGTGAGCAATACGCAGACGGCCCTCGGCGCCTTCGAGGGAGAGACCCTGCGCCACCACTGGCTGTTACAGACCGACCCCGGGCGCACGGCCGACGAGTACGGCGTGCTCGTGCGCAGCTTGCTCGAACGGGCCGGAAGCCCGGCGATCGGTGCCGTGGCTGTGGCGTCGTCCGTACCGGCAATGTTGCCGATCGTGGAAACGCTCAGCCGCGAACTTCTCGGGTGCGAGCCGCTCGTGGTGGGTCCCGGCGTGCGTACGGGCATGCCGATCTTGTACGACAAGCCTCAGGAAGTGGGAGCGGATCGTATCGTGAATGCGGTGGCCGCCTATGCGCGGACGCATCGGACAACGATCGTCGTGGACTTGAGCACGGCAACCATCTTCGACTTCATTTCGAATCGCGGCGAGTACGTGGGCGGGGTGATTGCGCCCGGCCTCGGAATCGCCAGTGACGCGTTGTTCGAGCGCACGGCGCGACTGTTTCGGGTGGAGCTACGACGCCCCAAGCACGTGATTGGCCGCAACACGGTCCACGCGATTCAGTCCGGACTCGTCTATGGGTATGTGGCGCTGGTAGACGGAATCGTGCAACGCATGCAGGAGGAAGCGCGGGAGACGGCCTATGTATTGGCGACGGGAACGTATGCGGAGCTTATTGCCCCAGAGTCCGAAGCGATTGACGACGTGGATCCCTTCTTGACCTTGCAGGGGCTGCGGCTCCTGTACGAACGCAACAAAGAGAAAGGATGAGGCAGGCCATGGCAGACGACATCAGCATGGTGCGCAGCATTGGCGTGATCGGGCAGGGTGGCGTGGGCAAGACTTCAGTGGCAGACGCCCTTCTGTTTTCTGCGGGTGCGGTAAATCGGCTCGGGCGGGTGGACGACGGGAGCTCGAACTTCGATTTCGAACCGGAGGAGGTTCGTCGCAAGATCTCTTTGAGCACAGCGGTGTTTCACTTCGTTTGGAAGAAACACTCCATTCACTTACTCGATATGCCCGGGTATTCGAACTTTCTCGCCGATACGATTCTGGCGATGCGGGCCTGTACCGGGGCAATATTGGTGCTGGCGCCGAGCAGGGGCGAAATCCGGGTCGAGGCGGAAAAAGTGTGGGCCCGGGCGCAGGAACTCGGGCTGCCGCTGGTGGCGTTCGTGAATCGCATGGATCGGGAAAACGCGGAGTTTCAAGCGGCGGTGGAGGACATGAAGAAAATTCTCGGGGCCAAGCCGATACCTCTGCAACTTCCGTTGGGCAGCGCGGAGAGCTTCCGCGGGGTGATCGACTTGCTCTCCATGAAGGCGCTCGTGCACGGGGGCGAAAATGTCGTGCGAGAAGAGCCGATTCCCGCGGAAGTCGAGGCCGAGGCGAAACAAGCGCGCGAGTTGCTCATCGAACTGGCCGCCGACGCGACGGATGAGTTCACCGAGAGCTACCTCGAGAACGGCACGTTGACCGACGAGGAACTTGCGCAAGCGTTGCGCGTCGGTACGCTGGCGCGGCGTTTCGTGCCGGTATTGTGCGGCTCGGCTGCGAAGGCAATTGGCATGCAGCCGCTTCTCGAAGCGATGGTGCGCTATCTGGGCTCCGCCGCGGAGCAGGGCAAGCAAGTCGGAAAAGATCCGAAGCTCGGCGTGGAAATCGAGCGTGCGCCGGATGTGAACGAGCCGTTTTCCGCCATTGTGTTCAAAACGGTGGTGGATCCGTTTGCCGGGCGCTTGTCGATGCTGCGCGTGATTTCGGGGAAGCTCACACCCGACAGCACCGTGCTGAACACCAGCCGAGACGTGCGCGAGCGCGTGGGCCACTTGTTGCAACTGACCGGTAAGAAGCAAGCCGGTGTCGGCCAGGCCGTCCCTGGGGACATCGTTGCCGTGGCCAAGCTCAAAGAAACGTTTACGGGCGACACGCTCGCGGACGAAAAAGCCCCGATCGTCTATGCGCGGGATACCTTGCCGCCACCGGCCATTTCCTACGCCATCGAGCCCAAGAGCAAAGGCGACGAGGAAAAGGCCACGCAAGCGCTGCAAAAAATGATCGAGGAAGACCCGTCGCTGGAAATGCACCGCGATCCGCAAACCCGCGAACTCATTCTCTCGGGTGTGGATCAGTTGCACCTCGAAGTGGTCATCGAGCGGCTGAAACGCAAGTACGGCGCCGAGGTGGAGCTCAAAGCTCCCAAGGTTCCGTACAAGGAAACCATCAAAGGCCGAGCCAAGGCGCAAGGCAAACTGAAAAAGCAAACCGGAGGTCGCGGCCAGTATGGGGATACCTGGTTGGAGGTCGAGCCGCTGCCGCGGGGAGCCGGGTTCGAGTTCGTGGACAAGATTGTCGGGGGTGTGGTGCCCCGCCAGTATATTCCCGCCGTCGAAAAGGGAGTGCGCGAAGCCATGGCGGAAGGATTTCTCGCTCACTACCCGATGACGGACATTCGCGTGACCCTGTACGACGGTTCGTACCACGAGGTGGACTCTTCGGAACTTGCCTTCAAGATCGCGGCGTCGCTCGGCTTCAAGAACGCTGTAGCGCAAGCCAAGCCGGTGTTGCTCGAACCGATCATGGCCATGGAAATCACCGTGCCCGACGAATGCATGGGCGACGTGATTGGGGACATCAACGCGCGGCGGGGCAAGGTGCTGGGCGTGGATGCCAAGCCGGGAAGCCAGGTGATCAAGGCTTTGGTCCCCCTTGCGGAGGTGCTGCGCTACTCGCCGGACTTACGCTCGATGACGAGCGGCCGCGGGTCGTTCACCATGGCGTTTTCCCATTACGAAGAAGTGCCGCCGCATCTGACCGAAAAGATCATCAAAGAGGCCCAAGCCGCGCACGCGGAGAAGCAGCACGCATGAGCACCGACACGGAAGACTTGCACCGGATTGCGGAAGAAATCCAGCGCGGCGGCGACCCGTACCAGGTGCCGGCGGAGCTGCTGGAAGAGCCCAAAGAAGATCGGCCGGCTAACAAAAGCCTGTATGCCCGCATTGCCAGCATGACAGTGGCCGAGAAAGTGAAACTGGCATTGCTGGGTAACCGCGAGGCGCGCGCCTTGTTGGTACGGGATACCAACCGGATGATTGCGCGGTTCGTGCTGCGGAACCCGCGCCTCACGGAAGAAGAAGTTCTTGGCTTTGCGCGCAACCGTAACCTCGACAGCGAAGTGCTGCGGGAAATTGGGGAGCACAAAACCTGGCCGCGCAATTACCAAATCCGGCACGCGCTGGTCACCAACCCCAAAACTCCTCTGGCAATTGCCCTGCACTTCGTGAGTTCACTGCACGAGCGCGACTTGCGCTTTCTGGCGAAAAGCAAGAACGTCTCCGCGACCATCGTGACCCAAGCCCGGCGGATCTTGGCGCAACGGGGAAAGATGTAGTCCGCACTGTCCAAAGTGCCTGCTTCGCCGGAAGCTGACCCTGGCCCCAGCCCTCTCTCTGAAAGGAAGGGACGTTTGTGCCGTCTAGGGGCGCACGGCCGTTCGCCCCTAGACCGGGCCGACATCGTTCGCCCCGACACCGCCCGCATCACATTGTGCCGTCACCCACGACCCGACCCGCCGCGGCGGCGCAACCCGTGCCCGACGACGAATACCATCGCCGTTGCATTCGCCTGCGGGAGGCGGATTACACCCAATGCGGCGCGTCTTTGGTCACCATCGTCCTCCAGAAGGACCGGCTATATTTGTTCGGGGCAATCGGGAACGGGCCAATGCGGTTGTCGGCAGGTCGGGTGAGGTGCGATGCAATGGCGAGCGGCGAGTAGGAGCGGCAAGCGGTGCGGGGCCGCCGGCGAGTCGCAAATGGCGAATGGCGATTAGCGAATGGCCCGGAGGCCGCAGGGAATCGGCATGCCATGTGCCCCTACAACATCCTGCTCCCCCCCTTTGTGGAACCGTTTTGGTGCGGCCGCACACCACATCACGATGTCTGGGGGTAGTGTTTTCCCAGCGGGTGGTAGGGGCTGGCCTTGTGCCCGCCCGCGGCGCTGTTTCCGCAGGTGCGTGCCCGGAAGCGGCAGGTCGTGCCCCCGGGCGGCTGCGTGCGATCCGGCCATGCCTGCACCATCTTTAGGCGGCGAGCTCCGGGCGATTGCCACGACGCTCCGATTGCCGTAACCAGTGCTTCCATGGCGCGTTCGGAAGACCGGCAGAGGGTTGCAAAGATTTTGCGCAGACTCGAGCGAGCTTATCCGAACGCCAAGTTGGCTTTGCATTACTCCAGCCCGTTCGAACTCCTGGTGGCCCTGATCTTGGCTGCACAGTGCACCGACGAAAAGGTGAACCAAGTCACGGCCGAACTGTTTCGTCGTTATCCGCGCCCGCAAGACTTCGTGCAGGTGCCGCGCGAGGAACTGGAACGCGCCATCTACTCCACCGGCTTTTATCGGCAAAAGGCCAAGGCGCTGCAGGAGTGTTGCCGCGCCTTGGTGGAGCGCTTTGGAGGAAAAGTACCCGACAACTTGGAAGATTTGTTGACCCTGCCGGGTGTCGGCCGCAAAACCGCCAACATTTTGTTGGGCAACGCCTTTGGTAAGCCCGCCATCGGAGTCGATACGCATGTGTTGCGGCTGGCGCAACGTCTGGGGCTGACGGACCATGACCATCCGGACAAGGTCGAGGAAGATTTGAACGAGGTGGTGCCGGTCAAAGATCGCACGCGATTTTGCATCTTGCTGCAAGCACACGGGCGGCAAGTGTGCCTGGCCCGCAAGCCAAGATGCTACGAGTGTGTCATTGCAGATCTGTGCCCGTATCCGGATAAAACCCCGGCGCCTGCAAGCGCGAACACGGCTGCGGGCCGTGGCCGGCGCGGGCGCAGTTCCAAGTGAGGCAAAGGAGCCGCGATAGATGAGTACGATGGTCACAAGGGAGCCGTGGACGGCCGAGCCAAAGTTTTTCTGCGAGCCGCACGAAGTTGCGCCCGGCGTGCTGATGTTTTCGAGCTTCGTGAACAATTATGCGGTGCGGCTGGAAGAAGCGCTCGTGCTTGTAGACCCCGGTTTCGAGCACCTGGCGCCCGTGTTTCACGAGGCCGTGCGCAACTGGACGAAGGCCCCGTTACGGACGGCCGTGTACACTCACGGTCATGCCGATCATGCGTTCGGTTTGCGGCCATTTTTGGAGGCGGGAGAACGTCCGCTCATCGTGGCGCAGGAAAACTGCGTGGCGCGCTTTCGCCGCTACGAGCGCACGCATGGTTGGAACGCGCGCATCAACCAGCGGCAGTTCAGTCTGCCGCAGCCGATGTTCCCGCGCTCGTTCATTTGGCCGAACCTGACCTTTCGAGACCATCTCGTCCAACGCCTTGGAGCGTTCACTCTGGAATATCGGGCGGCGCGGGGCGAGACGGACGATGCGTGTTACCTGTTCATCCGCGAGCGAGGTTATCTATTTTGCGGGGACTTGATTATTTGGATGTCGCCGAACTGCGGGAATCCCCAAAAGGTCCAGCGTTATCCCGAAGAGTGGGCGGAGGCGCTGGAGGAGATGGCGGCTCTTGGAGCCGAGTATTTGTTCCCCGGACACGGTCTCGTGGTGCAAGGCAAGGATGCCGTACGCACCGTGCTTTTGGATACGGCACGCTACCTGCGGGTCATCATCGAACAGGTGCTGCAACGAATGAATCGCGGGGAAAGCCCAGAAGACATTTTCCACGCCGTGGAACCCGACCCAGAACTGAGCCGCCGGCCGTATTTGCAGCCACAGTACGATCATCCGAAATTCATCGTGCGTAACCTCTTGCGCCTGTGGGGCGGTTGGTGGAATGGCAATGCGGCCGATTTACTGCCGGCGCCTTGGGGCGAGCAGGGAAAGGAAATTGTTCGCCTCGCCGGCGGTGCCGATGCTCTCGTGCGCCGTGGTCGCGAACTGCTTGCGGCCGGGCAAACGAAACTTGCGGCCCATTTGGCCGAGTGGGTCACACGGGCCGAGCCGCAGTACCGGCCAGCTCAGGAGCTCAAACGCGACGTGTACGCTGCGCGCCTGGCGGAAGAGCCGTCGCTGATGGCTCAGGGAATTTACCGTGCAGCGATGAACGACGCGCGCATTGCGCTCGGTGAAGAACCGCTCCCTCCGGCCGGAGGTTCTTTTGCAGTCGGCCGTTCGGGTTGAACCTTTTGCCGCGCGCCGATTTTCTTTTAATTTCCGGCTTATGGCAGTGCCGCCTTTGCCCGCCGTTGCGGTTGTGAGTGGCGAGTCCGAACAGCGAGCCCGCATCACGGCTGGGTTCGTCTCGCTTGCGGTGGGTAGCGTCTTGCTGGTGCTCAAGTTTGTGGCGTATCAGCTCACCGGTTCCAGTGCGGTCTTCTCGGACGCGCTGGAAAGCATCGTGAACGTGGTTGCGGCTCTGTTCGCACTGGGCGGTTTAGTGTTTGCGGGCCGGCCAGCGGACCGCAGCCATCCCTACGGTCACGGGAAGATCGAGTTTTTTTCCGCCGCCTTCGAAGGGGGTTTAATTGCATTCGCGGCGGTGATGATTTTTTACGAGGCTGCGCACGTGCTGTGGCAAGGGCCCACTTTGCAACAGCTCGACACGGGTATGGCGATTACGGCGGCGGCCGGCATCGCCAATTTGCTGTTGGGCGTGTACCTGGTCCGCACGGGGCGGCGTTGCCAGTCGTTGGCGCTGGTCGCCGATGGCCAGCACGTCATTTCTGACTTTTGGACGAGTGCCGCGGTTGTCGTGGGGTTGCTCCTGGTGTGGCTTACCGATGTAGTGTGGCTCGATCCCCTGGTGGCGGCAGGGGTGGCGGTGCATTTGGCCTTCACGGGCTTTCGTTTGGTTCGCTATGCGGCGGGCGGCTTGCTGGACGAGGAAGACCCGCAACTGCTCCAGCGGCTGGTGCAAGCCATGAACCAGGCGATGCGGCCGGGGATCGTGCGCATCCACAACACCCGCGCAATTCGTTCCGGGCGATTCACGCACGTCGATGCGCATCTCGTTGTGCCCGAGTTTTGGACGGTCAAACATGCTCATGACGAGGCCGACGCGTTCGAGCGCGACGTGATGGCGGCGGGTGCCTTGGCCGGAGAGATCGTGTTTCATACGGATCCTTGTCGCCGCTTGTACTGCGCGCAATGCGAGCTTCCGGACTGTCCGATCCGCGTCGAGCCGTTCCGGCAACGCCAAGCCATGACGGTCGAAGAGATCATTCAACCCGACCGGCCTGTTTGACCCGGCGGCATCAATCGCGCTGCAGGAATTCTTCTACGGCAGCGAGAAAAGCATCGAGTTGGTCGTGGTGGACCCAGTGTCCTGCCCTGGGGATGTTGACGACGGTGGCGTCGCGGAACGCCGAGGCACGGCCGTCCTGACTCGGGTCCGAAGCCCAGGATTCTTCGCCGCGGATCAAAAGAACCGGACATGCAATTTGACCCCAGATTTCGCGTGCCTCGCGCATGCTGCTGAGGTACGGCGAAGTGGCGCGCACATAGTTGTCGAACTTCCAGAGGTAGGTACCGTCTTCCGCTCGGTAGCAACCGTGGACGGTCAGGTGGTGCGCTTGTTCTTCGCTGAGGTGTGGGTTGGCCTCGCGCATCCGCGCCATGGCCTCGTTCAGCGATGCATATCGCCGCGGATGGCGGCGGGCGAGTGCCTGCATCTCCGCGACCCACTCCCGCATGCGCTGATGCGGGGGCCGTTCGGTCATGAGCCATGGCGGGGGGCCGAGCCCCTCGATGGCGATGACTTTCCGGACGCGCTCGGGATATGTGCCGGCGTAATGGAGGGCCACGGATCCTCCGAGTGAGTGTCCGAGCAGAACCAGCTCTGGCAGTTCCAGCGCTTCGATGAGTTGGGCCAGGTCGAGGACGTAATCGGCCACCGTATATGCTCCACCGATGGCCCACTGGGAGTCCCCGTGCCCGCGCAAGTCAGGTGCGATGATGTGGTAGCGGTGGCGCAGCCGAAGAGCCACCCAGTCCCAGTTGCGGGCGTGGTCGCGGCCGCCATGAATCAGCAGCAGCGGTGGGGCTTGGGAGTTTCCCCAGTCCACGTAGTGGAGTTTCAAACGCTGCGAGTAAAAGTAATGCGACGTGGGCCCGACAATGTCCGACACGGGGTCGCGCTCCTGTACAGGGAAAAGGGGTCGTACTCGGTCGCCGCGCTACATCTCGAAGCTTTCCGGGAAGGGGCAGCCCTTTTGCGTCAAGTGCGCTTCGAAGTCGGCGCGGAAGCGGCGCAAGAAGTTGCCGGCAGCCCATGCGGCGGCGTCGGACAGCGCGCAAATGGTTTGCCCCTCCATGTAGCCGCAGACGTCCTCGATCGTTTGAAGGTCGGCGGGGCTAGCTTGCCCGCTCTCGATTCGTTTGAGCAATTTGTACAGAAACCCAGTGCCTTCTCGGCATTGCGTGCACTGCCCGCAACTTTCGTGGCGAAAGAAGCGGGCGATCACGCCCGCGGCGCGTACGGGACACGTGGAGTCGTCCAAAACGACGATGCCGGCGGTTCCCAGCAAGCTGCCCGCGCGCTGCAGCGAGTCATGGTCCATGGGTGTATCCAGGTGCTCTGCCGTGAGCACGGGCATAGAGACGCCTCCGGGGATGATGGCCTTGGGAGGCCGTCCGTTGGCCATACCACCGGCATACTTTTCGATAATATCTCGCAGCCGTGTGCCGAGAGGGAGTTCGTAAACCCCGGGGCGTTTTACGTGTCCACTGATGCCAAACAAAGTGTTCCCGGTGCTCCTCTCCGTGCCGCGCTGGCGAAACCAAGCCGCGCCGTTGCGCAGGATCACGGGCACGTGCGTGATCGTCTCGAGATTGTTCACCGTCGTCGGGCAGCCCCAAAGCCCGTAAGCGGCCGGGAAGGGGGGGCGTTTGCGCGGCTGGCCCTTTTTGCCCTCCATGGATTCGATCATGCCCGTTTCTTCCCCGCAAATGTACGCCCCTGCGCCCCTTTGTACGAACATGTGGAACGAGCGGCCCGAGCCGAACACGTTGTCACCCAAAAAGCCACGCTGGTAGGCTTGTTCGATGGCATGCATGAGGCGCAGGTACGGTACCGTGTATTCGCCGCGCAGGTATACGTAGGCCGCCACCGCACGAATCGCTCGCCCCGCGATGAGTGCGCCTTCGATAAATTGGTGAGGGTTCCGCTCGAGAATTTGCCGGTCTTTGAACGTACCGGGCTCACTTTCGTCGCCGTTGACGGCGAGGTAGCACGGTTTGTCCGCGTTCTTCGGCATAAATCCCCATTTGAGGCCGGTGACAAACCCGGCTCCGCCGCGCCCGCGCAACCCCGACTCCTTGACGATTTCCGTGATGGTTTCGGGCTCCAGTTCGAGCCAGGCCCGGCGGGCCTGCTCATATCCGCCCGCCGCGAGGTAGTCATCGATTTCCGTGCGGTTCACGCCATTCGGCGGCAGTAAGTATCCTTCGACCCCCTCGGGGATGAGCGAAATCATCGGGCTCGGGCGTTCGACTTTTTCCCCGCGGAGAATGGCGGCCACGTCGCCGGCAGTGGCGCATTCGATGTACGGGTCGTTGTTGACTTGCACCACCGGCGCCGTGCCGCAGGAACCCAAGCATTCCACTTCTGCGAGGGAGAAAGCCCCATCCGCGGTCGTCTCCCCAGCGCGAATCCCGAGGGCGTCTTCGATTTGCCGCACCAGCTTTCTCGCCCCGGCCGCGGCACAGGCGATATTTGTGCACACTTGGATGTGGCATCGTCCCTTCGGGCGGCTGTGGAACATGGGGTAAAACGAAACCACCTCTTGCACTTGGATCGGCAGGAGGCCGAGCAGTTCGGCGATCTCCCGGACCAGTGGAGGAGAAATCCAGCCGTGTTCCGCTTGCGCTAAATGGAGCGCCGCAAGTAGCGCGGAGCGCGCCTGCGGGTAGTTGGCGGCCTCGGCCAGGATTTTGGCGCGAACCGAATCCGACAGAAGTTGGCCATCGCGACGGGGCGGGGGAGTTATCTTCTTTGCTGCAGGATGGTCAACGATCACACTCGCCTCCGATCATGTTGATCATGTCGAACGTGGGTACGATATCGGCCAGCAGCCGCCCCCGCACCATCTCCGCTAATGGTTGCGTGTTGGAAAAGCTCGGCGTGCGGGCGCGGCACTTATAGGGTTTGCCGGTGCCGTCGCTCACGAGATAGTAACCCAGCTCTCCATTGGCGGACTCGATGGCGAAGTAAACCTCGCCGGGCGGCGGCTTGGGGCCTTCGGTGACCAGCTTGAACTGATTGATCATGTCTTCCATGCGAGTGAATACCCGTCCCTTCGGAGGGAAACGCAGCGCTGGATCGTCGATGTCCACGGGCCCGGGCGGCAACATCTTCAAGCATTGCTCGACGATGCGGATACTCTGCCGCAGCTCGGCGAGGCGGATGAGGAAGCGGTCTAGATTATCCCCTTGCGATCCCACGGGGATGTCGAAATCCAGTTGGTCGTACACCAGATAGGGCTCGGCGCGGCGGAGGTCCAAATCCACTCCGGCGGCCCGCAATAATGGTCCGGTGACACCGTAAGCAATCAGCCGCTCGGCGGACATCACGGAAACCCCTTCCATGCGGGCACGAAAGATGGGGTTTTCGAGCAGCATGCCTTCGGCATCGCCCACAAGCTCCAAGATGCGCTTGAAGTTTTGCTGGCAAAGTTCGGCAAAGCCTGGCGGCAGATCTGCGCTCACGCCTCCGATGCGCACGAAATTGCTCGTGACGCGAGCTCCGCAAAGTGCGTTGATCAGGTCCCAGGCGAGCTCGCGAGCTTCCAGGGCATAGAGAAAGGGCGTAAAGGCATTGAGTTCCAGTGCGGTGGCCCCGATGCAGAGGAGGTGGTCGGCAATGCGGGAAATCTCGCCGCCGATCACGCGTACGAATTGCCCCCGCGGCGGTACCTCGACGCCAAAGAGCTTCTCGACGGCCAGGCAGTACCCGACGTTGCACAAAATGGCGGAGCTGTAATTCAGGCGGTCGGTGTACGGGATGGCCTGATAGTAAAAGCCGCTCTCGCACTCCTTTTCGAAGCCGCGGTGCAGGTAGCCGATTTCCACGTCGGCATTGACGATCGTCTCTCCGTCGAGATCGAGAACGATACGCACGGTGCCGTGCGTAGCCGGATGCGATGGCCCGAGCTGCACCCGCATGAGTTCCGCCCCGAGCATGCCTTCCACGCGGCTGGCGTGGGGAATTTCGGGTGGGCGGGGTTTGTATGTGCCTTTCGAGCCCGGACCAATTAACGGTTGCCGTTTTTCCTTTGGGTAATCCTTGCGGAGTGGATGCCCTTCGAATTCTTCGTAAAGATAAATGCGCCTCAGGTCGGGATGACCCCGGAACCGAATCCCGTACATGTCGTACGTTTCGCGCTCCAACCAGTTCGCCCCCACCCACAGGGGGACCAAGCTGTCAATGGTGGGATCAGCCTCCGGCACGCGAGCCTTGACTCGCAAACGATGGCGGTGACGGGTGGAGTAAAAATGATACACGACCTCGAACCGAGGCTCCTGCCCGAGGTAATCCACGCAGGTGACATCGAGGAGCAAATCGAAGGCGAGGTCCGTGTCGTCGCGCAGGACGCGTGCGACCTCCAGCAGCCGCTCCCGGCGAATGTGAGCGGTGGGGTCGCCTCGATAAGTATCCGTGCGGACGATGGCGTCGCCGCAGCGGGCCTGGATTGTGGCGAGTATGCGTTCGTTGTGGGGCATGGTTCAACCAATCTTCTGACCAAAACGGGAAACTCGAAACGAGCGAATCACCGTTCGTAGGTCCTACGAATGTGGCGAAAGCGGTTTTTTTCGAGCTCGCTAGCGGGAACCAGCAAATCCTCTTTGTGCCAAACGGTGCCGCGGCGAGAAAAGGCGGCAATTTCGACATTGTGGCTCATGACGATTGCTTCCTCAGGGCAGGCCTCTTCGCAAAGGCCACAAAACATGCAGCGAGACATATCGATGTCGAAGACGCGCGGGTAGCGTTCGATTTCATCTTCCGTTTCGGCAGGGTAAATCGTGATGCAATCCGTCGGGCATGCCCACTCGCAAAGCCCGCAAGCAACACACCGCTCTTTGCCGTTCTCCATCTGCACCAGCACCGGCATGCCGCGGAAGGCGGGTGGTTGTTCCAGCCGCTCTTCAGGGTATTGAACGGTAAACACCGTCGGCTTTCCCCGCAGAAATCCCCAGAGGTTCCTCCAGAAGTGGCGGCTGGCAATCCACATGCCCTTGAGGACCGCTGCGCCGCTCCGCACGACCCCTTCCGGGGCACTCATGGGAGCGGGTCGCTCGACCGTAACGATTCGCGTGGCCATTCCCGTCCGCCTCCTCAGGCAGCAAGTTCTTGCCCGTGCAACCCGATTGCGGAGTACGAAAGCTTCGCAAACGGCGCATGCTCGCGAGCGATTTCGGCAAACACGCTAGCCGGATCGAAACTCCATTCGCCTTCGACCAGTTGCGCAAGAATACGCGTAAAGATTTCGCCGTCGCTCGGTTGCCCTTCGGGCGGCTCCAAGGCTCGGTGGATTTGCTGCACTCGCCGTTTGCGGTTCGTAAACGTGCCGCTTTTTTCTGCCCAACTGAGCGACGGCAGCAGAAGCGAAGCAAATTCTCCGAGCGGATCCGCGAACAAATCTTGGACAATCACGGAGCGTACCGCGCGCAAGGCCGCTTTCCACTCGGACTCCGGGAACACGCGAGTCCAGTCCGAGCCGCACACGTACACGACGTCCAATTCGCCACGGCGAGCCAAATCGAGAATTCCCGCAACGTCGTGCCCGCCCGGTCGTGGCACCAGCCCGAGTTCGCGCGCACCGGTAAAGTTTGCCGCCTTCTCGGGTTGGATCAAGAAGTTGTCCCCGCGTCCGACGATCACGGGGGTGTCCACGTGGCGGAGGTTCAAAACCCGCGCTAGCTGCGCCAAGCGGAAAAGCTCTTCGTTTGTCAGGTGCGGTGAAGCCAACAAGGCAATGCGTTCGGGGCCGCTGTGCTTGACGGCGTCGCGCAGCAAACGGCTCGCCACTGCAATGGCTTCGCCCCAAGCGCACACCTCCAGCTTTTCGCCCCGCCGAACCATCGGAAGGCGTAGCCGATTGGTGTCGTGCGCGAAGGCGTACTGCAGCCGGCCGTGGTCGCACATCCAAGTGTCGTTCACGGCATCGTTGCGGCGCGGCATCAGGCGCCAAATCTGGTTGCGGTAGTGTTGGATCGTGATGTTGCACCCGTTGCTGCAGCTCGGGCATACACTGGGCGTTTTCTTCAAAAACCAAACCCGCAGTTTGTGATGGAAGTCTTTGGTTTCGAGGGCGCCCACGGGGCAAATGTCTGCCGTGTTCATGGAATAGTCGTTAGCCAAAGGGGTGTCGGGCAAGACGTCCAGCACCGATCGGTCGCCCATCTGGAACACGCCGAGCTCGTTCGTTTTGGTGATCTCGCGACAGAACCGCACGCAGCGTCGGCAAAGAATGCAGCGCTCTTGGTCCAAAATCATCCGCGGGCCGATGTCTTTTCGTTTTTCCAACTTGCGCCGGGGTTCGTCGGTGCGGCATGCGCGGCTGCCGAAGGAGTACGAGTAGTCTTGCAGCAGGCACTCGCCGGCTTTGTCGCAGATCGGACAATCGATAGGATGGTTGACGAGTAGGAGTTCCATCACCCCCCGCCGGGCATTGGCCACACGCGGCGTGTCGGTACGCACCACCATGCCTTCGCGGACCGGTGTGTTGCACGCGATGACGAGTTTTGGGCTGCCTTCCACCTCCACCTGGCACATCCGGCAACTCCCATCGATGGAGAGTTTAGGGTGCCAGCAGTAATGGGGCACGTGAATACCCGCCTCGATCAAGGCAGGCAGCAACATGCTGTCCGCAGCCACTTCGATTTCCCGTCCGTCAACCGTGATCTTCACCATGGGTAGCCTCGATGGTCGAGCGGGCTTTCGGGCTACTCGAGCACGCGCCCGCTACCATGCCGCTCCGGCACGCGATGGCCTCCGCGTTCGCGTTGCACCCGCTCTTGGAGCTTGATGAGGCCATCGAGGACGGCCTCGGGGCGCGGGGGACATCCGGGGATGTACAGGTGCACCGGGATGATGGTGTCGATCCCTTGAACGACAGCGTAGTTGTTGTACGGGCCTCCCGAAGACGTGCAGGCGCCAAAAGACACTACCCATTTTGGCTCTGCCATTTGCTCCCATACGCGCCGCAGCACGGGCGCAATGCGGTGCGTGATGGTACCGACGACCATGAGCAGGTCTGCTTGGCGGGGCGTGAAACGCGGCAATGCCGCACCGAAGCGGTCGATGTCGAACCGCGGCCCCGCGGTGGACATGTACTCCATGCCACAGCACGCAGTGACAAATGGGTACGGGAAAAACGAATACTTGCGCGCCCACTGCACAGCGTCGGCCAGCTTGGTGAGCAGGAAACTCTCGCCAAAGGCGTCGGCGTCGCTGAGCGGCTGGCCCGTGGCTGCACGCAGGCGGGCCAGAAAACCTTCTGCACCATGGCTCTGACGATTGGTTACCGTTGCCATACACGTTCTCCGTTCCGAGTCGGTCCGACCTTCGTACCTAACCAACTCGCCGCCGTCGAACAACGTTGCACGCATGGGCCGTCGAGGCAACGAGGTCGAGTCGGACTTCGCCTAATCGCAGCCAACAGCATTGCTGTTGCTCGGCGGCGGGTGCCGTGTCGCGGGCATCGAGCTGGATTGCTTGCAGGACTGGCGGGTGGTAACCGACTCACTATGGCGCAGCTTCTCAGCGTGACAGAAGAAATTGATCGCCTGTTCGACGAGCTCGTGCACCGCCGCTGGGGCACGCGGAGCGGCATCACCCCGGCGCAGATGAAAGTCGTGGAAGATGGGTGGGTGATCGAAGTTCCCGTCGAAGGTCTCAGCGCGGCCGACATCCAGGTGCATGTGTCGGGCCGGGAGTTGTGGGTGCGGGGGGGGACGCGTCGAGAGACGGAGCAGCGTTTGGGCACTCGCCTGTGGATGCGGGCATCGAGGAACGTCAACATGACTCGCTCGTTTGTTCTGCCGGAACCGGTCAGCGCGAAGGACGTGGATGCCAGGGTGGAAGATGGGGTGCTGCGCATTCACATTCGGCGGCAGAGCGTGCCTCGATGACGGGTCGGGCGAACGTGACTCCGGTAGCCGCGCAACCGCCAAAGTCCCTTCCGTTCGAGGAGGCGGCTTTCGTCGTCGACCCGAGGACGTTGGGGTTCGAGACGACGGACGAGGTGCCGTTATTACCGGAGTGGTTTGGCCAAGAGCGAGCGCTGGCCGCACTGGAGCTCGCGGTCAACGTGGCGGACGCAGGTTTCAACGTTTACGTGGTCGGCTTGGCGGGAACGCAGCGCGAGCAACAACTCGGTGAACTCTTGCGCGAGCTGACCCGGAACAAGCCGGTTCCCGGGGACCGGGTGCTGGTGCAAAATTTTCAAAACCGCGACCGGCCGCGCGCCTTTTACCTCCCGGCCGGACAAGGCAGACAGCTCCGCCGCGACATGCAAGAGCTCATCGAAGATCTTCAGCGGTTGCTGCCGGAGACCTTCCGTCAAGAAACATTCGAGGAAGAGAAAGAACAACTGGCGGAGCGGTTCGGCAAAGAGGGCGAAGAAATTGCCCGCGAGCTCGAACGGCGCGCGGCCGCCCAGGGGTTTGCCTTACAGCCGCATCCGCAGGGGGGGATTTTGTTTATCCCGCTCAAACCCAACGGGGAACCGATGAGCCCACAGGAGCTGGAGCGGCTCTCGCCAGAGGAGCAGGAAGAGCTGCGCCGGCGCGAGCGCGAGGTGGCGCGCGAACTCAAAGCGATGCTGCGCCGCCAACAAGCGCTGGGGCGCCGGCTGGCGCGCGAAGTCAAGGCCGTCGAGCGCAGAGTGGCTGCAGAGGTCGTGTCGCCGTTGATCGAAGAGATCGCGCAGCGCTACCAAAGCCCAGAGGTCCATCAGTACCTTCAGGAAGTCCGGGAACATATTCTGGATCATTTGGACCTCTTCCGTGAACCCATCAAAGAGCTGGCCTCGATGGCGCCTCCGTTTCCGTTCCCGTTTCCCTTGTCCCCTGCGGCGTTCGCCGAAAGTGCCTTTGTGGATTACGAGGTCAACGTACTGGTGGACAACAGCGAGAGCACCGGTGCTCCGGTGATCGTCGAAACGTCCCCCACTTACAAGAACCTCTTCGGTGCGGTGGAACGCATCGTGGATCCGTTTGGAAAACTGGTCACGAACTTCACGCGTGTGCAGGGCGGCTCGCTCCTCCGGGCCCACGGCGGCTGTATTGTGATCAACGTGATGGATGTGCTGAGCGAGCCGCTGGTGTGGCGGGCATTGAAGCGTTGCTTGAAGAGCGGCCAGCTCGAAATCGAAGCCTACGACCCGTTTGCGTTGTTGGCGACCGGTACGTTGAAGCCGGAACCCATGCAAGTGTCGACCCGCGTGGTGCTGGTGGGCACGGCAGAGATCTTCCAGCTCCTGTATTTCCTCGACGAGGAGTTCCACGACATTTTCAAGATTCGGGCCGACTTTGGCTACGAGACAGAGGCCAGTGCCGCGCGCGACCGTTTTGTTTCGCAAGTCGCGCGCGTCGCCCGGGACGAAGGTCTGCCCGCTTTCCATGCCACCGGCGTCGCTCGCCTTCTCGAATACGGTGCGCGGTTGGTGGGCGACCGGCGCAAGCTTCCCAGCCAGTTTGCGGAAGTGGCCGACGTAATGCGGGAGGCTGCCTTTTGGTGCCGGGCAGAGGGCGGGGTGCGCGTCGAAGGGCACCACGTGACCAAGGCCATCGAGCAGCGGGTATTTCGACTGAACCGCGTCGAGGAGAAAATTCGCGAGCTCGTTCGGGACGGTGTGTTGCTCCTCGACGTGGCGGGAACGCGCGTGGGACAAGTGAACGGTTTAGCCGTACTCAACGTTGGCGGTTATGACTTCGGCCGCCCGTCGCGTGTGACCGCGGCCGTTTCCATGGGAAGCCAAGGGATCATCAATATCGAGCGTGAGGCGCAGTTGAGCGGCCGCACCCACGATAAAGGCGTGCTCATTCTGACCGGGTATTTGCGCCGCACCTACGCGCAGAACTTCCCCCTGAGCCTCACCGCGAGTATATGTTTCGAACAGTCGTACACGGGCATCGACGGCGACAGTGCCTCGTCGACGGAACTCTTTGCCATCCTTTCCGCTTTAAGTGGCTTGCCACTGCGCCAAGATTTGGCGGTGACGGGAAGCGTGAACCAGTGGGGCGAAGTGCAACCCATCGGAGGGATCAACGAAAAGGTCGAGGGCTTTTTCGCGACGTGTTGCGCGGTGGGACTCACTGGCTCTCAAGGCGTTGTCTTACCAGCGCAGAACGTCAAAGAGCTTGTGTTGCGCCCGGAGGTCGTGGAGGCCATTCAGCAGGGACGTTTTCACCTCTATCCCATTCGCACGGTGGACGAAGGGATCGAGATCCTTACCGGAGTGAAGGCAGGGTCGATCGAAGAACCCGGCACCGTGCATTACCTAGTCCTGGAACGCTTGCGGGCTTTGGCAGAAGGCTTGCGCCGTTTCGAGGCCCGTGCGGACAAGGAGAAGAAGCAAGACGAGCAGGGGCCCAGTCCGGGAGAATCCGGCGCGTCTTGACGGGCTGGACGTGCGCGTCTAAACGCCGCCGCAGGTTTCCGGGGCCGGTGACGTTTCCCAGGGATCAAAAGAGGCTTGGCGCAACTTTCTCGAGTGGCCGCAACCAGGGGTCGACGACATATGTGCGGTTGTGGATATCCTGTCCCGCACCGCACCAGCCGTTGGCGTGTGCCAGGCGAAGTTGCGCCGCCGTTCACGGAATGACCAACATTCTTGCGTGAGGGGAGCAGTTTGGCGTGAAGGGCACAGGGAACATCGGAAAATCGAGGAAGCGACCATCCGACAGCGTGGCCAACTCCACGTCGAGGCGAGCGCCAAAAGCGGCCAGCCGGAGTTCGATCCCAGATGGTCTGGAGGCCGAATCCGCCGAGGATCTATCTGCGGACGACCCCGGTGATTACGAGGGCGCGCTCACTGTGCTCGGCGATATCGAGGGAGAAGAGGAAGATGCCCTGGATGTGGGCTTGAAGGAAGAAAAAGAGGAGTGGAGTGGAGAGGAAGAGGTCGAAGAGAAGCCCGTTTTAGAAGACACCTCGGATCCGGTCCGCATTTACCTTCAGGAAATGGGCTCGGTGCCTCTGTTGACGCGCGAGCAGGAGGTGGAGATCGCCAAGGAGATCGAGGCCGGAGAAAACGAGGTGCGCGAACAAGTTTTGGCTCTCCCATTCACGCTCCGCTACCTCCGGGATCTAGAAGAGCGAATTCGGAACGGGGAACTCTCGGAACGCGCCCTGTTGGACGACGACCAGGACCAAGAACAGTTGGACCGTGAGCTTCTTGAAGGCGAGGAAGCAGAGCTCGATGAGGAGCCGGAGCAAACCGTTCCTGAAGGAACGGTTCTGAAGAAACTCGAGCGACTTCGCCGGCTCGCCGAAACTCGAGAACAACTGGTGCGGGCACTGGCACGCTACGGCGAGCGGCGCAATCGTGCCGCCAATGAGCGCCGGCTGCGCGACACCGAGCGGAGGCTCCGCAAGGCGCTCGAGGAATTGGACATCGGTCGGCGCCATTTCGACAAGATTATCGAAGAGCTGCGCCGCGCCAATCAGACAATCCAAGAGAGCGAGCGGGCGATCCAGCGGTACGAGAACGAATTGAAGATGCGCGCTCCGGAAATTTTGCGGCTTGCCGCTCGCGGCCTCGGTGTGGACGCGGAGCCGAGCTTGAAAAGACCCCGTCGGGGTGCGGAAGAGGTTCGCCAAATTGCCGAGTCCATTCGTGCGGCGCGCAAGAAAATTCGCGACGTGGTGGATAAGGTGCAGATGCAGCCGGAGGCCTTGCGCCAGGCGCTCAAAGTCATTTCGGCGGGCGAGTTCAAGGCAAAGGAGGGCAAGCGCAAGCTGATCGAAGCCAATTTGCGTCTGGTGGTCAGCATTGCCAAACGATACACGAATCGCGGCCTCGGTTTTTTGGATCTCGTGCAAGAGGGCAACATTGGCCTCATGCGGGCGGTGGAGAAATTCGAGTACCAGCGCGGTTACAAGTTCTCCACGTACGCCACTTGGTGGATTCGGCAGTCTGTGAGCCGGGCGATTGCAGACCAAGCGCGGACGATTCGAATCCCCGTGCACATGATCGAAACGATCAATAAGGTTGTGCGCTCCTCGCGTTACTTGATCCACCAACTCGGTCGCGAGCCCACCCCGGAGGAAATTGCCGAAAGGATGGAAATGCCCTTGGAGAAGGTGCGCAAAGTCTTGCGCATCGTCAAAGAGCCGGTGTCCTTGGAAACGCCCATTGGCGACGAGGACGAAAGCTCCCTCGGGGATTTCGTCGAGGATCGGCAAACAATCTCGCCGGCAGATGCGGCGGTATACTCCAATCTGGAAGAACAAACGCGCCGCGTTCTGGCCACCCTGACGCCTCGGGAGGAGCAAATCTTGCGCATGCGCTTTGGGATTGGCGAGAAGTCCGATTACACGCTCGAGGAAGTGGGCCAGAAATTCGCGGTGACGCGCGAGAGGATTCGACAAATCGAAGCCAAGGCGCTGCGCAAGTTGCGCCACCCGAGTCGAGTCAAAGCATTAGAAAGCCCGCAGCGAGGGCAGTCTTCCCCTTCGCGTTGAGCGGCGCGGTTTTGAGCTGACACTCCCCACGAGTGGACTCCACGCCGCGTTGCAGACCGCGGGACAGCCTCGCGGTGCGGGACGTCCTAGGGGGATCGGTCGGGACCGTTCAAATCCAGCGGAATCGGCGCCGGCGGATGATCCATTCGCACGGGCCTCTGTGGGCTAGCGCGCTATCGGCAGCAGCCGGCCGCTTTGACGACCTTGGCCCCAGTCAGCACCGCGCGGTTTAGGCTCGATCCCACACCCAGTCGCGGCGAACTGCTCACGCGAGTTACGCCGCGGCTGTGTCCGTAGATTTGGCAGTGCCCGAATCGCTCTTTGCCGGCGACGACGAACTCTCGCTCGTCTTCTCCCCACTCGTATCCTTTTGTTTGCCGTTGCCGGCACGGGCATAGTCGGTGAGATACCAGCCCGAGCCTTTCAACTGGAAGGAACTTGCAGAAATCAGTTTCTGCACCTTGCTCCGACAAGTGGGGCACCGCTTCAACGGATCTTCGGTAATTCTTTGGGTGACTTCGAATTCCCCACATTTCGGGCACAAATACTCGTAAATCGGCACTGGATACCTCCTCCGGCCTAGGTTGACGGGCAAGCGAACTAATCACTGGGGTCTAGAGTGTCAACCAAGTCCGCTACCAGCACGGTCCGGCCCGCTAGAGACGCCGAGCCACCTCGTAGAGACTCGACACGAGAAAGCCCTGAAGAAAGAAAATGATCAAAAGCACCACGAGGGGCGAGAGATCGAAACCGGCGTAGGTCACCGGTAGCGTACGCCGCACGCGTTGGAGGACGGGCTCGGTGGCTTGGTAAAGAAAACGGACGATGGGGTTGAACGGATCAGCGTTGACCCAACTGACGATCACCCGCACGATTAAAATAATCGAGTACAGATGGAGCAACAGGTCGAGCACCTGGGCAAGCGCGCGGATGAGGTTGGCGATCACGAACATAGGGGCAAGCGCTCCGCACTTAGCCTGCCCTGGGCGCGGGAACAAGCAGAGGCTCGGCGCTTGACGGGACGTGCTGGTCCCATTATTGCCCGCCAGCTCTCTCTTGGCAGTCTCATGGCCGCACAAAACCACAACGGGACGAGCTTCCCAGCAGACCTTGCAGAACGTCTCACGACACGGCCGCAATGGCTCTCTTGGCTGCTCGTTGCTGGTTTGACCGTACTGGTGGGGTTGTTCGCGTTCTCCGATGTGCGGGAACTTTGGCGTGTGGCCCGAAGCTTGGACGTCCGTTTCCTCGCCTTCCCATTTGCTTGCGCTTTACTGAGTTACGTCGCGATGGCCCGATCGTATCAGGGCATCGCGTGGGCAGCCGGCATCCAGGTTCCGTTTTGGGAGATGCTCAAGGTCACCTTTGTGGCAAACTCCGTCAACTATTTGATCACGACGGGTGGGCTCAGCGGATTTGCCGTGCGCATGTTCTTTTTCATCCGGATGGGGATGCGCTCGGGGACGGCCGTGACCGTGTCTCTCGTGCAAACGTTTGTGACCAACGTCGTACTGCTGTTCTTTGTGGTCGGCGGTTTTTACTATCTCATTCGCACGCACGAGTTGCGCGGGCTTACCCTGGTCGTCATTCCGCTGCTGCTTGTGCTCTTTAGTGTGGCCACTTTGATTACTGTGTTTCTTCTCTCGCACCGCCAGTTGCGGCGCCGAACCTTGTTCGTGCTAGCGGAACTGGCCCATTGGGTCTTCCAGCGCGTGGCGCCGCGGCACAAGCCCCGGCGCGTGCGTATTTGGCGTTTTCAACGCAACCTCGATCGAGGAATCGAGTTCCTGCTGTCTCGCAAGCGCCATATGATGGGGCCGGTGTTTTGGATCGTGGTCGACTGGATCGTGACTTTGTACATTTTGTACACGGCGTTCCTGTGTGTCGGCACCACGGTTCCGTTGACATTTGTCGTGGTGGGATTTGCTGTAGGCATCGTACTCTCGTTGGTTTCGTTTATTCCGGGTGGTCTCGGGGTGATGGAAGGCTCGATGGCCGCCATTTTCGCCGGCCTCGGTGTTCCTTTTGAAACTGCCGTCGTGGCCGTGCTTGTTTTCCGAGCGGCATATTATCTCTTGCCGCTCCTCATCAGCGTGTTTTTCTTCCGCAACATGATGGCCCAAACCGCAGAAGCACGGCTGGTACTGGAGGAATCGTGAGATGCATGACCTGGCGGCGGTGCATGCAGAGCTCGTTCCACTTCGCGGTTGACAAGGCGACATGGTTTTGCGCATTGTGGGATGCGGGTGAAATGGTGTGGGCTGGATGGGAGGAAAGGCTATGCGGAAGATGCCCTTGTTCTTGCTGCTGACGCTTCTTCTCACCGTAATGGTGGCCGACCCCACAAGGGCTGGAGCGCGTACGCCGGTGATCACGGCCCGTTCCGCGATCGTGATGGATACGCAAAGCGGGGAGGTGTTGTGGAGCTACAACCCAGATGAACCGTTGCCGCCAGCCAGTACGACGAAGGTGGTGACCGCCTTGCTCGCTTTACAAAGCGGTCGTCTGTCGGAGCCGTTCGTTGTCTCCGACTTCGCCGCTCAAGCGCCTCCGTCGAAACTCGGGCTCAAGCCCGGTGTGCGGGTTCGGCTGCGCGACTTGGTGTATGCGATCATGCTGAACTCGGCAAACGATGCCAGCGTTGTGATCGCGGAAGGGCTCGCAGGATCGGTTCCCGCCTTTGCGTATCAAATGAATGCATTGGCTCGGCGATTGGGGGCGCGAAATACGAACTTCGTGAACCCGAACGGGCTGCCCGCGGAGGGCCACTATTCTACGGCTCGGGACTTGGCAACGATTTTTCGCCACGCGGTTCGACATCCAGTGTTCCTCGAGATCGTGTCTACGCGGAGCGGGCAAATTCGTGCGGTGAGCGGTTCAACGCGCCCAATCGCTCTCCGCAACCACAATCGCCTCTTGGGGGAATACCACATCGAGGTCGTGGGGAAGACCGGTTACACGCGCGCAGCCAAGCGCTGTTTTGTAGGCGCGGCACGATGGAATAGCCAAGAGGTCACCTTTGCGGTGTTGGGCTCGACAGACTTGTGGGGGGACATTAAGCGCTTGCTTGCTGCTGCCTTCGAAAAAGAACCGTGGCCACAAGTTCAGCCGAAACCGCTCCTGATGGCGCGCGGCGACAACGAGCCTGTGTCGTCGAGCGGTGACCGGCAGGAGACCCGCGTGCGGCGAGGAGATTACGCAGTGCGCCTCGGAGCATTTCGCGACCACGACACTGCACGAAAGGTCGGCGCCTCGCTCAAACGCAATGGCTATGCGGTGCGTGTGGAGAAAGAGCGCCGCCGCCGGCGCGCTGTCTACCGAATCACGGTGGAAGGCTTTTCCGACCCGCGCGAAGCGCAAAAAGTGGCCCAAGAGTTTCGGCGCAACCATCACCAAGCGGCGGTTTCGGTTGTGCGCCGTTGACGGGTGGTTGCCAGCCGCGCGCTTGCGATCTCGTGCGGGGCGAACAGCACTCGGTATTGCGCGTGCGCGCCGGGTTGGAACGAATCTAGCGATCCGCAGCACATTGCTCGCGGATGGCGCGCAGTAAGGCAATGTTTTCCGAGTGACCCGTCCGAAAAGCCGTGATTTTTCCCCTGAGGGGGCGGCCCAGCAGGTACATGTCGCCCAGGATATCCAGAATTTTGTGGCGCGCGAGCTCGTCGGGGAAGCGGAGTGTGGTGTTCACGACTTTTTCGTCGTCAATCAGAATGCAGTTGTCGAGCCGCCCACCGGAAGCAAGCCCCATCGCAGCAAGCTGTGCAAGGTCGCGCACGAACCCGAACGTCCGCGCGGGGGCGATCTCATCGCGAAACGATGCTGGCCCGCGGTAGACGTACTCGTAAACTTGCCGGCCGACCGGGGGCGGGTATTCGAGGGTATAAGAGACGGCAAAGCCCTGGTACGGTTCGATGCGAATCCACTCGCGCTCGTCGCGCCGGATCTCGATCGGGTGGCGGATCTCGATGTCCTCGACCGGGGCATTTTGTTCCACGATCTCGGCATTTTCGAGGAGTTGGCAAAACCCAGCAGCCGATCCGTCGAGGATGGGGACTTCTCCCTGCACCTTCACCAGCACATTGGTGACTCGGTACGCGTGGAGCGCTGCCAGCAGGTGCTCCACGGTCCGAACGGTCACGCCCTGCCGGTGCAGCGTGGTCGCGTACCCTGTGGACTCCACCCAGTCCAGGTGAGCGGGCACGGTGGCATCAGCGGACAGGTTCGAAAATACAATCCCCGATCCGGGAGGAAGGGGCTGCAAGATCAGTCCGGTTTTCCCGCCGCTGTGTAGGCCCGTTCCGGTATGCACGACGCTCCTGCCGACTGTGCGCTGGGCGGAGGAGAACTGCCGCTTACCGCCGACGTTGCGGTTGGGGGCCCCGTTAAGGTTCGACACCGATTCCAACATCGGATAGCCCCTCGACGAGTGTTCGTCTGGCTGGCGCTGGAGGGCCCGATGGACGGTGGCGAGAAAACCGTCGAGCGAAAACGGTTTTTCGATAAAGTCCACAGCTCCCAGCTTGGTTGCGCGCACCGCAGTTTCGATGTTGCCGTGCCCAGAAATCATCACCACGGGTGGATGGCGCTCGATGTCCGGTGCATCTCGAACGGCGCGTAAAAACTCGAGCCCATCCATGTCCGGCATCCAAACATCCACGATGACCAAATCCGGGTTCGAGTCGCGCAGTTGCTGCAAGGCGTAACGGCCGTTTTCTGCTTCCAATACTTCCAACCCTTCCTCAGCCAGTATACCTCGCAACGACGCGCGAATTTTTGCGTCGTCGTCAACTACAAGGACCTTCGCCATTCCCCGAGACCTCCTCCGTCAGTGGTCGCCGCCTTGCCGCAACACTGCGATAGCACCATCCGAAGACGCCTTGCCAGTTGCCGACGGGTCGAGTGGTCCCGCGCCGTACCGCACGCGGAGGCTCAGTGCCGGATGGCCGAGACGGCTGCAGCAGCCGTTTGGTGCGTTCCTGGATGCGCGCGGAAGTCGATCACGAAGCGGCTTCCGCGCGGGAGGTTGTCGGCCACCCGGATGTACGCTTGATGCTCCGCGAGGATCGAAGAAACAATGGCAAGGCCCAAACCCGTGCCGTCCTTCTTGGTCGAAAAGTACGGTTCGAACAGGCGAGCCTTGACTTCGGGGGTCATGCCGCACCCGGTATCCGCCACTTCCAGACGTACAGTTTGCGATTCGCCCAAGTAAAGCGTACTTACCGTAACCTTTCGTTCGCCGTCGCCAATTTGGTGACAAGCCGCGACGGCATTATCGAGAAGGTTGACCAAGGCACGTTTCAAAGTCTCCCGATCCAGATCGATTGACGGTAGGAAGGGATCGCCGGCGAACACAAACTCGATGTCCGGATGCGCTTGCCGAAACAGCACGAGCGACTCTTCGACGATTTCGTTGAGATTGCCCGGAGCCAACTGCGCCGCCGGTAAGCGCGCGAAGCGAGAGAATTCGCTCACCAGTTTTTTGACCTCTTCCACTTGCTCCACGATCACGTGCACGCACTCGTCCAGCACGACGCGATCTCTCCCCGACAGCGAGGCAGCCAGTCGCCTTTGCAAGCGTTGCGCGGAAAGTTGAATGGGAGTCAGCGGGTTCTTGATCTCGTGGGCGAGGCGTCGGGCAACTTCCCGCCAGGCTTCCATGCGCTGGATCCGTAAGAGATGCGTAACATCTTCGAAGAACAAAATGACGCCCTTGAACTCACCCGCTGCGTCCCGCAACGAGCGCGCAGTGACTAGGGCGGTCAGAGGCGACTCCCCAGTGGCGATGTGCATTTGGCGTTGGATTTCATGCTGGGACTGGTCGCTGGCCTCACGGACCATTTCCAACAGTGGCGCCCATTGCTGGCGATGGAACACTTCTTCTACTCGGATGCCCGCGACACGAGAAAAGCTGAGGCCCAACATCCGCTCGGCCGCTGGGTTGACCGATGAGATGCGTCCGAGGTGATCCACAGAGATCACGCCGGCCGCAATGTTCGCAAGAATGTTTTCAACGTAATTGCGCCGCTCTACCAGTTCGAGATTGGTTTTCTCCAAGTCATTGGTCATTTGGTTAAACGAGTCCACCAGCACGGCGATTTCCTCGTCCGTGGCCGGCTCGATTCGGTAACTCCAGTTGCCCCGTGCGATTTCCCGCGTGCCCTCGGCGAGTTGCAACAATGGCCGAGTGATATTGCGGGCTTGGCGGATGCCAAACCACGTTGCGGAGAAGATCAGCACCAATGTCAGCAGAGCCAAGGTCAAGATGTAACTGTTCTTGATCGGCTGCCGGATGACGTTGAGCTGCCGGTATTCCTCGAACGAACGCGCGATGGTGCGAACGGTGTCGGCAACGCTTCGGGGCACGACATAAGTTGCCCAAACCGCGCCGACCACTTGCCCGCTCGTGTCCGTCACCGGTACCCCGACGCGTACAACGTCTGCCTTGCCCCAACGGTGTGTTTCGGCGACGTCGTTCCCTCGGGCGACGGTGCGGCGGGCATCGGCGGAAATTTCGGGAAGACTGGCGCTGTCCGCCCCCGTTGCCCGCACTTCGTTTTGGCGCTCGAAGTCCCAAACCTCCACGCTCCCGAGCCCGTACTCTTCACGCTTGCGAGCGAGCCAGTTCTGTAGCTCGTCCTCTCTCCCGTCGGCCCAGAGCCCGAGTTGTCGGCTTTGCCGGCCAATTTCCCGCGAAAACCGCAACGCGTGATTGGCCGCAAATTGGTAGTAGCTCTGAGCGACCCCCACGGACCCGTGGAGAGCCGCTTCCACCCGACTATTGAACCAGGCATTGAACGCGCTTTGGAGGAACCCTTGTGCCACCAAGAACAGCAAGATACTGGGAGCCAGTGTCAGGGCGACGAACGCTGTCACCAAGCGCGTGCGGAGCCGAGAACCGAAGATCCCGCGGCGGCGTTCCCATACCAGCTTGACGACGTTGCGGGTGACCAAAAATACCAGCAAGATGAGGAGCAACAGGTTGACGTTGATCAGCAGGAAAGACACAACATTGTTGCTCAAGGGGCCTGCACTCGCCGCGGCGGGATCGCGCGCGACCTCCCACCAGACCAAACCAAGAAACAAAATGGCAGAGACGAGGATGAGCCAAGACTCTACACGGCGCCGGCGCCGCTCTTCCTCTGGCGAGGTTGCCCCCAGGTCCGGGCTCCCACGGCTCGGTGCAGAAGCAGTCACGTGGGGGGATTCTAAGGTGCCGGTTTCCGCCCTGCAAGCGAGGTGTTGCTCGGCTGCACAACGGAGGTAAGCGTGACCGAACGACTCCCTCTGGACGGAATCCGCGTACTCGACCTGGGCACGCGCATTGCCGCTCCGTTTGCGGCGACGCTGCTCGCGGAGTTCGGCGCCGAGGTCATCAAGGTCGAGCTGCCGGGTAGCGGCGATTTTTTGCGTCACATCGGGCCGTTCGAAGGTGGTTATTCGTTGTGGTGGGCCGTCGAAAATCGGGGCAAGAAATCCATCACACTCGACCTGCGCAAACCCCAGGGTCGAGAGATATTTTTGCGTTTGGTGCCCAAGGTGGACGTGATTGTGGAGAATTTCCAACCCGGTACGCTGGAAGGGTGGGGACTCGACTTCGCCACGTTGAGGCAATTCAACCCAAACATCATCTTGGCGCGGGTATCGGTGTACGGGCAGTCTGGGCCGTACGCTCGGCGACCAGGGCTCGATCGTATCGGCATTGCTTTTGGCGGACTTTTGTACCTAACCGGCTATCCCGACCGGCCGCCGGTACGCCCTGGCATTTTGGTGGCCGATTATCTCACCGCTGTGTTCAACGCGTTTGCCATCCTTCTGGCATTGCTGCACCGGCAGCGAGGCGGTTCGGGGCAGTGGATCGACCTGGCTTTGTACGAGTCGGTCTTCCGTGTGCTGGAGTATACCGTTGCCGCTTACGATCGATTGGGAGCGGTACGCGAGCGCGAGGGGAATCGCTTGCGGAATTCTGCACCGTTGGACAATTGGGAAACCAAGGACCGTCAGTTTGTCTGCATTGTTGCCGCGGGCGATGTGTTGTTTCGCCGTTTGGTGGGCGCGATGGGACGGCCTGAACTTGCCGAGGATCCGCGCTTCGCCACACTGGAAGCTAGAGTGGCCCACGCGGATGAAATTCATGCGATCGTGGGTGACTGGGTGCGCCAACATACCGCCGCGGAAATTGAAAATATTCTCGTGGCAGCCGAAGTCCCAGTGTCGCGTGTGTATTCGATTGCGGACATTTTTGCCGACCCGCACTACGTCGCCCGCGGTAATATCGTTTCGGTGAGCGACCCGGTGTTGGGCTCGATCCGCATGCAAGGCGTGTATCCACGGCTTTCGGAAACGCCCGGCCGCATTGCGTCCGGAGCACCACGGCTGGGCGAGCATAACGAAGAGATTTACGGCGGGTGGCTGGGTTTGTCTTCACGGGAGCAAGAACGGTTGCGGGAGCTTGGAGTGATCTGATGGTCAACGAGGCGCAAAGCGAAAGAATTCTGGCGGCGGTGGCCGAACGCGCGTTGTCGTTCGTTCCCAGAAACGGCACAGTCGGCTTAGGAACGGGGCGGGCCGCGTCGGCGTTTGTGCGTGCGCTGGCGAGTTCTGTGGCACGGGGGGAGCGAGCCGTGCGTTGTATTGCAACCTCGGAGGCCACGGCAAATCTCGCTCGTTCGCTCGGCCTCGATCTCGTGAACCTAGCCGATGTCGAGGTGATTGACGTCACTGTGGACGGGGCGGATGAAGTGGCTCCGAACCTGGATCTGATCAAGGGCTATGGGGGTGCGTTGGTCCGCGAAAAGGTCGTGGCCGCGGCCTCAGCGAAGTTGGTGATCGCGGCTACGGTGGACAAACTCGTGGACCGTTTGGGGCGGAGAGGCAAGTTGCCCGTGGAAGTGGTGCCGTTCGCTTGGCCCTTCTGCCAACGGCGCTTGCGGCAACTGCTTGGAGGGGAACCGGTTCTTCGCCGCAATGGCGAAGATTTGTTCCTGAGCGACGGAGAGAACTACATTTTGGATTGTCCCGTTGGACCCATCGAAGATGCGCTCGCCCTCGAAGACTCCATTCGTCGCATTCCCGGCGTGGTCGGAACGGGGCTCTTTTTGGGAATGGCATCGGTTGTACTGGTCGGGGATGACGAGCGCGTGCAGGAACGGCACCGCTAGAACTGTTCGTCCCTCTCGCCGCTCGGCCGAACCACCCACTGCGGTGCAAGGTGGCCGAACCTCGGCGCGTATGCCTCGCCCCACGCCGGCGCGTTTTCGTGGCCGCCCCCGGACCTTGCCTATGCGTCGCCCGCCAGCATGGAGCGAGCGATTTGCGAAATCTGGATTTCGTCCGTGCCGCCGTAAATTTGCAACACCTTGGCATCCCGGCACAGTTGTTCGACGCCGAATTCGGCCATGTAACCGTTGCCGCCGAAGAGTTGGACCGCTTCCAGGGTGACGTCCATCGTGGCTTGGGCCGCGTACAACTTGTTGGCGGACGCTTCGGCGAAGCTCAGCGATTTTCCCTGAGCGGCCAATTCGATTTGGCGGAACAACATGTTCCGAATATTCATCCGCGCCACGTACATTTTGGCCAGTTTGAGTTGAATGAGTTGAAACTCGCCGATCGGCCGGCCGAATTGCACCCGCGTGCGGGCATATTCGGTGCAAAGCTGGATGCAACGCTCCACGATGCCGTACGCCATGGCCACCACTCCCGATCTCTCCGCCCCAAACGTGGCCTTCGCACCCGATTTGCCGCCGTATGCGTCTTCGCTCTCGCCGAGAAGGCGATCTTTCCCGGCGCGAACGTTGTCGAGGAAAAGCTCACCTGTAGGCGATGAATGCATGCCCATTTTCTTGAGGGGCTTGGATTGATGGAGTCCCTCCATGCCGCGGTCGAGGATGAAGGCCACGATTTTGCGGTCGCGAGGCGGCGTTGCCCCATCGTCGAGTTTGCAAATGAACACGATGGTGTCCGCGTACGGCCCATTGGTAATGAAGGTTTTCTGACCATTGAGCACGTACGTATCTCCGTCGCGCCGCGCCGTGGATTTCATGCCGCCAAACGCATCGGAACCCGACCCCGGCTCCGTGATCGCCCAGGCGCCGATTTTTTCCAAGGTGAGCAAAGGAAGCCCCCAGCGGTCTTTTTGCGCCCAGGTGCCCTTGCTCATGATGGCACCTGCGGTGAGCCCCATGCTCACGCCCATAGCCGTCACGAGCCCAGGGCAGTATTTGCTGAGCTCGATGATCGGGATGATTTGGAGCGCGAGTGCTTCTGCGGCTTGCGGTCCGCCGCGACTTTCTGTCTCTTCGCTCCGTTCGCCTTCCCCTCGCAACGCTTTGGCTTTTTGCGCTTCGTACCGGGCGCGTGCGGCCTCGGCAATCCCGAATTGCTGGACGAGCTTTCGCATGATTCCATAAGGCGGCAGATCTCCATGCTCCAGGTCTTTCAAGTTTGGTAACACTTCGGCCTCGATAAAGCGCCGCATCATGTCTTGAATCATTCGATGTTGCTCGCTCCACTCGATCATATCGGGTGTCCTCCTCGTTCGGCTGCGTTGCCCCGTATCGCCGGGCCATTGCTGTTGCAACGAGGGTCGGTGGCGTTGCCCGGGCAATTCGACGGCGTGGCCCGCCAGTCGTTGTGTCTGTCGCGGCGATTCCGGCCTTGGGCTCCGTGGCTCCAGCGTGTCTGGGTTGGGACCATGCCCGAAACGGGCCCAGATAACCCCGGAAAGGGTGGGCGACCCCGGCTGCGGGTAATCATTCCGCTCTTGCCTGGGGGAGCAAGAGGGGCGTAATCTGTTGCTCTGGTGGCTGCGATGCCGACCCCGCCTACGAGATCGAGCGACCGAACCAACCACTCGCGCATGGAGCGAAGCGTGACCGCCCTGTTCTGGATTGGCGCGTTTACGGGCGCCGCGTGTTGGGTGCTCCTCTGGGAGCTGCGCCTGCGGCTCAGTAGTCCCCCTCCTGTCCTGTTGGGGGTGGGCGATGCGCTGCTGTGGTTGTACTTCGCGGTGAATATCTTGAGTTATCTGCGATACCGCAGGGGGCGGTTAGGGTCGAGCTGGATGGCGGTGGACGTGCTGACGAACCTCACGGCGCTGGCCTGGATCGCAGCACTCACGGGAGGGCTGACGAGCCCGGTGCTGCTTCTTCTGTGCGTCAAGGTCGCCGTTTACGGGATCGTGTTCGGAGCGCTCGTCGGAGCATCTGCGGGAGCCCTCCTCGGGGTGGCATCGCTAGCGTTGGTGGCAACCGGTGGTCTCTCCGGTTCCGAGGAGTTTGCTCGCACCTGGCCGGCTGCGACCATGGCGACGTTCGAGACGCAGCTTGCGCACTTCACGGTGTTCGTGGTGGTTTTGGGCTCCTTCGCTTGGCTTTGGACGCAGGTGGCGCAAGAACAGAGGAGGAGCCGTGAGGAAGCGCAGCGGGCGCGGGGAGCAGCAGAGCGGGAGCGGATGGGGACGGAGACGGCCAATGCTTTGCTTCGGGTGAGTAACACCCTCGCCCAACTCGGCGAGCCGCGGGAACTGCTCGATCGCGCGTTAGAGATTGGTTGCAAACTTTTGGGTTCGGAAGTTGCGAGTGCGCTCCTTTGGAACCCCACCTCGCAACGCTATCGCCACCTGGCTTCTATCTCGCGCCAGTCGGAAGGCTTCGAGGTGCGGCGAGAGGAGTTCCCTGCGAGTGAGGTGCCCGAGCTCGAATGGGTTCGCACTCTTGGTCACTGCGTGATCCTGAGGGCACCATTGGGGTTTGTACGAGAAATGCCGCAAAAGTGCACGCTGGTGGCTCCGCTCCAAGTGGAGGGGCACTTTCACGGAGCATTGCAGTTTGTACGGCCAGGGGAACAACCGTTCACCCAGTACGAGTTGCGCTTGGCAGACGGCCTGGCCTCACAGCTCGCTCTCGCGTTGGAGCGCGCCCGCTTGGTGGAGCAAAGTTACCGCTTGCTGCGAGCCGTAGAGAGTACCGAGGAGGGTGTGTTGATTCTGGACCGTGAAGGTCGCATCCAGTTCGCCAACCCGGCCTTTGTCAAGCTGTTCGGTTACCGGTGGGAACTGGTAGCGGGCAAGCAGGCGACATCGTTTGCGCGACCTCCCGAGCAGGGCTGGGCGGCTGTGTCCGACGCCATCCGCAACCGTCACGTGTGGCGGGGGGAAATCGAGGTCCGTCGCCATGATGGGCAACTCGTGCCCGTACGCTTGCATGCCAACAGTATCGTCGAGCCGAGCGGTCAGGTGGAGGGGATCGTCGCCATTTTGGAAGACGTGCGCGCGGAAAAACAAATGCAGGAGCAACTCGCTCGGGCCAATCGCTTGGCTGCAGCGGGCGAACTGGCAGCAGGCTTAGCGCACGAACTCAACAACGCCCTCGCGGCGATATTGGGACAAACTGCATTAGCGCGCGCAGGGCAGGGGGACCTCTCGGTTCTGGCACGTGCCCTGCGGCGCATCGAGGAACAGGCGCAGCGGATGGCGGCGTTGGTATCCGACATGCTGGGGTTCGCACGTCCGGCCCCGCCCCGCTTGGAGACGGCTCGTTTGAAGGACGTAGTCATGGCTGCAGCGGAGTTGTTCGCACCGGAATGCGATCAGCGAGGCGTGCTCCTGCAACTGGGCGACCTCGATCCGCATATCGAGGCGCAGGTGGATTCAGGGCAAATCCAGCAAGTGCTGTTGAACCTTTTGCGGAATGCGTTGCAGGCGCTGCCTAGCGAGCGCGGCGGGCGCATCGTCGTGCGGTCGTTCATTCGCGAAGGCACGGCTGTCATCGAAGTGGAGGACAACGGTGCGGGCATACCGCCAGAGATCCTGCCCAAGATTTTCGACCCGTTTTTCAGCACGAAAAAAGCAGGGACCGGGCTCGGACTCTCGATCAGTTACGCCATCGCGCGGGAACACCGCGGCAACTTGACGCTCGAAAGCCGGCCGGGCGAGGGCACGGTTGCTCGGCTGGAACTGCCGGCTCTGTCGCCGGTGGACAAGCAACTCGACGGCGCTGCGCCGCGGGCGGCGCGCTCGCGAGCCCTGGTGGTGGACGATGACGAGCTGGTCGCTCAATCACTCGGCACCATGCTGGAGGGGGAGGGCTGGGTGGTGAGGCGCGTACACTCGGGAAGGGAAGCGCTGAATGCCAGCGCCGGCGAGCAGTGGGACGCAATTTTCCTCGATGTTCGGTTGCCGGATATGGACGGCGCAGAGGTTTTCCAGTGGCTTGCGGAGCGTCGTCCAGATTTGGCTCGGCGCGTCGTCTTCGTGTCTGGCGGGTTTTGGCGCGGCCACAACGCCCTCATGCGTGCACAGCTCCCCAGTCAACCGACACTCGCCAAGCCTTGCACCACGGATCAGCTCAAGTCGGTGCTGGTTGCCTTACAACAGCTCCGGCAAGCAGCCTGAAAACGGCTCGGTGAGGAAACTGAAGGCGCTGGTGGCTCAGAACCAGCCCAGTTCGAGTTTTGCCGCTTCTGACATCATGTCGTGATGCCACGGTGGGTCGAAAACGACTTGCACATCCGCCTCCTTGACGCCGGGAACGCTTTCGACCTTGCGCCGGATGTCGTGTGCGAGCCAGTCTCCCATGCCGCATCCTGGGGCCGTCAAGGTAAAGCGAATTTCGACCCGGTATCCGCCGGCATCGAGCGGTTGCACCTGGCACGAGTACACCAGACCCAGGTCCACGATGTTCACCGGAATTTCCGGATCGTAACACGTGCGCAGTTGTTCCCAAACTGCCTTTTCCACTTCCTCCGCCGTGGCTGGCGCGGCTGAAAGATTCGAGGAAGTGGGCGTTTGCGGTTCGAAACCCAGCGCATCGGCGTCCTTCCCTTCTACGCGCGCGAGTCCCCATGGTGTGAGCACGGTGTACGTGCCACCCAAGGATTGCGTGATGCGAACCTCGGTCCCTTGGGGCAGGGTTAACGGCGCTCCGCTGGGGATTTGCACGGCTTCCACATCGCGTCGTAGCGTGATTGGTTCTTGGCTGTCCCACATGGCCTTCGATCCATCGTTTACTCTGTCGAAACGGGCTGCTCCTCCCCGGACAGTGCGGCTTTCAGCGTGTGCCACGCCAACACGGCACATTTCACACGCGACGGAAATTCGCGCACACCTGCGAACACTTTGAGCTTTCCCAGCTCGGGAGCCGGTACCGCATCTTGCTCGGTAAGGAGCCGGTGGAATGCATCGAACAGGTGCTGTGCCTCCTCTCGGCTCTTGCCCTTGACGGCCTCGGTCATCATCGAGGCCGACGCCATCGAAATGGCGCACCCTTTACCTTCGAAGGCAACGTCCCGGATCGATCCGTTATCGCAGCGGACGTACACCACCACACGATCTCCGCAGAGCGGATTGAAACCCTCGGCTTTGCACGAGCTCTGTTCCAGGCGCCCAAAGTTTCGGGGCCGGCGACCGTGATCCACGATCATTTCTTGGTAAAGCTCGCGCAGCTCCGGAGCCACTTTCATAAAAACACCTCACGAACCTTTTCCACGGCGGCAGCGAGCGCTTCCGCCTCGGCCAGCGTGTTGTAAAAAGCGAACGAGGCGCGCGCCGTGGCGGCGAGTCCGAATCGGTGCATCAGGGGCTGCGCACAATGATGCCCGGCGCGGATCGCGATGCCCTCACGGTCCAAGATTGTTCCGATGTCATGCGGATGGACATCGTCGAGCACGAAGGAGACGACGCCCGCCTTTTCCCGTGCCGTACCGATGATGCGGACCCCGGGAATGGCGCATAGCGCGCGCGTCGCATGATCGAGCAGCAGTTGCTCGTGCTGGCGGAAGGCCTCGTAACCGAGCTGCTGCACGTAGGTAATGGCGGCGCCCAGACCGATCACTTCTGCAATCGGCGGTGTTCCCGCCTCGAACTTGTGTGGAATCTTAGCCCAAGTGGACTCCTCGAAGCTGACCGTGCGGATCATCTCTCCGCCGCCTTGATAGGGTGGCATGGCATCGAGCAGTTCTGCTCGGCCCCACAGCACACCGATGCCGGTCGGCCCGAAGAGTTTGTGGCCCGAAAAGGCGTAAAAATCGCAACCCAGTTCCTGCACATTCACTGGCAGGTGGGGCACAGCCTGCGCACCGTCCACGACCACCACAGCTCCCACAGCTTTGGCCATCTGGACAACCTGGCGCACAGGGTTGACGGTTCCCAGTGCGTTGGAGACGTGGGCAACGGAAACGATCTTTGTTTTGGGCCCGAGAAGCCGCTCGTACACGTCGAGGCACAGTTCGCCCGCGTCGGTTATAGGGACTACCCGGATACTTGCGCCGGTGCGGCGGCAGGCAAGCTGCCACGGCACGATGTTGGAGTGGTGCTCCATGGTGGTCAGCACGATTTCATCGCCCGGTCGGAGCAGAAGGCTACCCAAGCTCGAGGCCACCAAGTTGAGAGCTTCGGTCGTGCCCCGAGTAAAGACAATTTCCACGACGTCCGGCGCGCCAATGAATTTCTGTATCGAACGGCGTACGCCCTCGTATTGCTCCGTGGCCCGCTCGGCCAGGAAATGGAGCCCGCGGTGGATGTTTGCGTTGCTGTGCTGGTAGTACCCACAAATTGCATCGATCACCACGCGCGGTTTTTGGGTGGTGGCCGCGTTATCCAGGTAGACGAGCGGCTTGCCGTAAACGGTCGTGTGCAAGATGGGAAAATCCTGCCGCACGCGTTCGACGTCGAATTCCGTGGCGAACATTGGGCGGTGTAGCGTGGAGCCTTTGGTCACCATGGCTCCTCCTCTGGGGCGCCCGCGAGGCGAAGCCGCAATGCTTGGCGCAGGTGGCGGCGGACGTCATCATCCGGAACTCGCTCGACGATTTCGTTGGCAAACGCGTAAATCAGGAGGCGCCGGGCCTCCTCGGCGGCAACGCCCCTGGCCCGCAAGTAAAACAGCGCCGTGTCATCGAGCCGGCCGATCGCAGCGCCATGACTGCACTTGACGTCGTCGGCGAAGATCTCCAGTTGCGGCTTGGTGTCGATTTCGGCGTCGTCGGACAACAGCAAATTCTTGTTCATTTGCTGGGCATCGCTGCGGAAAGCTCCGGGGCGCACGAACACCTTACCGTTGAACACACCGTGAGCCGCTTCGTCGAGCACCCCTTTGTACAACTGGCGGCTGGTCGTTCGCTCGCAGACGTGATCAATGGCTGTGTGGTGATCCACGAACGTGGACCCGTTGGCAACAAATAATCCGTCGAGCACGGTACTGGCGTCGGGACCTTCGAGTCGCGTGTGTGTTTCGACGCGACCCCATTTGCCCGCGAAGGTAAATACCTGAGATACATAACGGCTTTCGCGCGGCTGGCGAACCGAGGTCAACCCCATATGCAGGGTTTCTTTCTCGTCGACGAGGATTCTGGTGTGCGCCAGCCGGGCGCCGCGATCGAGCAGCACCTCGGTGACCGAGTTCGCCAATACTGGCTCTGCACTGCGGCCAATCCAGTACTCGTAGACCGTGGCCGAAGCACCCTCACCGAGCACGATCAGGTTGTGCGGGCAAGTGATAGTGGGGCCGGGCACGTCGCCGGTGACGAACAAAAGCCGAATGGGGAGACTGACTTCGGTGTGGGCTGGCACCCACAACACGGCGCCGTCGTCGAGCAGCGCCATGTTCAGGGCGGTAAAACTGGCATCCTCGATGGGCGCAACCTGAGCCAGCACGTTGCGAACGAGAAAAGGCTCGTGCACGACTGCGTCGCGCAACGAAAGAAGGCGAACGCCGGCAGGCAAACTCGCCACGGAATCCCGAGTCGCTACAGCGCGGCCGTTCGAGAAAGCAAGAGTGACAGCATGAGGGAGATCGTAGCTGGCACGAACTGTCTCCACCCTTGTTGCGGCTCGATCTGGGGCAGGTGCCAAACGAAAGGGCGTGGCGACGATGGCTCGCGTGTCCGTGTACTTCCAATCTTCGAGGCGTGTTGTCGGAAAGCCAAGCTGCCGGAAGACCGCCATTCCTCGTGCACGCAGTTGTCGCACCCACTCCGGGGATTCGGCATCGAGTTGGCGCACCAGTTGTTCGTACAGCGCAAAGCCGTGCGCCGGGGGCACGAAACGGGCATCGCGAGCGAGTGGTTGCGTCATGGGCACTGTCGCTCGGGGCTTCATGAGGCTGCGGGTGCCGCGTGCGCCTCGAGCTCTCCGTACCCGTGGCGTTCGAGTTCGTGGGCAAGCTCGGGCCCGCCAGAGCGAACAATTTTGCCACCAATCAACACGTGGACAAAATCGGGCACGAGATACTCGAGCAAACGCTGATAATGGGTGATGGCCAACACCGCATGATGCTCGTTGCGCAAGGCATTCACCCCATCGGCCACGATCCGCAATGCGTCAATATCCAGGCCGGAGTCCGTTTCATCCAAAATGGCGAGCGTGGGTTCGAGAATAGCCATTTGCAGTACTTCGTTGCGCTTCTTCTCTCCGCCCGAGAAGCCCTCGTTCACCGAGCGTTTGAGGAGTCGCTCGTCAATGCCCACCAGTTGCGCCTTTTCGCGGACGAGCTGCAGAAAATCCATCGCATCGATCGGTTCGAGTCCGCGATGCTTGCGCACCGCGTTGAGGGCCGCACGCAAGAAGTACATGTTTCCCACCCCGGGGATTTCGACCGGATATTGAAAGGCGAGAAATACCCCCTCGCGCGCTCTCTCCTCCGGGCTCATGGCCAGCAAGTTCTGGCCTTTGTACAGGACCTCGCCCTCGGTGACGGTATAGCCATCGCGACCGGCGAGCACGTAGCACAACGTGGACTTGCCGGATCCGTTCGGGCCCATGATCGCGTGCACCTCACCCGGGTAAACGACCAGATCGATCCCGCGCAAAATAGGGTTGCCGTTCACCGACGCGTGTAAGTTGCGAATTTCCAGTAACGGTTGCTTTGCCGTCATTTACCCAATGGCTCCCTCGAGACTCACGCCCATGAGTTTGTGGGCTTCCACGGCGAATTCCATGGGAAGTTCTTTGAAGACCTCGCGGCAAAAGCCACTGACAATCATGGATACGGCGTCTTCCAAAGAAATGCCGCGGCTTTGGCAGTAAAAGAGTTGCTCGTCGCTGATTTTCGAGGTTGTGGCCTCGTGCTCCACAATGGCGGACGAATTGCGCACCTCCATGTACGGGAAGGTGTGAGCGCCGCAGCGATCGCCGATGAGAAGCGAGTCGCACTGGGTGTAATTGCGAGCTCCCTGGGCCCCGCGCATGACCTTGACCAGACCCCGGTAGCTGTTTTGCCCGTGGCCCGCCGAGATGGCTTTGGACAAAATCGTGGAGCGCGTGTTGCGTCCGAGGTGAATCATCTTCGTGCCGGTATCCGCTTGCTGGTAATGGTTGGTCAGCGCGACCGAGTAAAATTCACCGATGGATTCGTCGCCCCGCAAAATCACGCTTGGATACTTCCATGTGATGGCGGATCCCGTTTCGACTTGCGTCCACGAAATCTTCGATCGTCGGCCGAGGCAGATCCCCCGCTTGGTGACAAAGTTGTAAATGCCGCCACGGCCTTCTTTGTCCCCCGGATACCAGTTTTGCACCGTGGAATATTTGATTTCCGCTCCTTCCAGGGCAATCAGTTCCACGACCGCGGCGTGGAGTTGATTTTCGTCCCGCATCGGCGCCGTGCAGCCTTCGAGGTAGGATACGTAGGCCCCCTCGTCGGCGATGATGAGGGTGCGTTCGAATTGGCCTGTTTTCGCGGCGTTGATCCGAAAGTAGGTAGAAAGCTCCATGGGGCAACGCACGCCCTTGGGCACGTAACAAAACGAGCCGTCGCTAAAAACCGCCGAGTTCAGAGCCGCAAAAAAGTTGTCGTTGTACGGCACCACGCTGCCCAAGTATTGGCGGACCAGATCGGGGTGATTTTGTACGGCCTCGGAAAACGAGCAAAAGATGACGCCGTGTTCCGCCAGTTTTTCCTTGAAGGTGGTAGCCACGGACACCGAGTCGAACACCGCATCCACGGCGACACCGGCAAGCATTTCTTGCTCTCTCAGCGGTATGCCCAGCTTCTCGTACGTGCGCAAAAGCTCCGGATCGACTTCGTCCAGGCTTTTGGGTTGCTTCTTCATTTTCGGTGCGGAGTAGTAGTGAATCGCGTTGTAATCGATCGGCTGGTAGCGCACGTTTTGCCAGGTGGGCTCTTTCATCGTGAGCCAGTGGCGGTAGGCCTTCAGGCGCCACTCGGTAAGCCACTCGGGCTCGTTTTTCTTGGCCGAGATGAGCCGAATGATGTCCTCGTTCAAACCGGGAGGAACAGTTTCCTCTTCGATGGGCGTGTAAAACCCATGCCGGTATTCCCGGCTGACGAGCTCTTCGATTTTCGCTGTGGTTGCAGGCATGAACGACCTCCTGAAGCAGGGCCCTAACAGTTCACCACTGCCTGGCCGGGGGCAGGGCTGGTTTGTGCTGGCGTGCTTGCCTGGCGGCGCATCCTGCCGCCCTCGACGATGTCTGCCAAGGTTACATTACCCAGAGCGGACAAGAATGCCCGATTGATGACCTGCCAGTGGCCTTGTACTGGGCACGACAGTTCGTGCCGGCAGGTACTCCTTGGTCCCTCGTGGGTGCAAACGGTGAGCCCTAAAGGCCCTTCGAGTTGCTCGACGACTCGAGCCAAGGGCAAATCGCCCGGTCGCGAAGTTAAGCGGTAACCACCATGGGCACCACGGTGCGAGCGTAAAAGCCCCTTCCGAGTCAGCAGTCGCAACAGCTTGGATACTGTCGGCTGCGGTAGTTTGGTGCTCGCGCTCAGTTCCGCCGCGCGGTGCAAACGCTCCGGCTGAGCCCCGATATGGGCAAGGAGCACGATGGCATAATCGGTAAGTCTGCTAATCCGTATCACGTCGGATCCTCGGTGGGCATAATGAAGACCTAAGTGGTCTACTTTCTAGCTTGGTCCATTAACGATGCAACCCCTGAGATCGATTTTGCCGTGACTTGGGAGCACACGACGGTCTCGATTTGCCCCTTCTCAGCACGGGGTGCGCCGGCCCGATTGGCAACCAGGACCTTATCGCGCTCGCCCTCCCAAAGCACAAACAGGGGCTGACCTACTTGGCACGCGAGGTCCGCTACATTCGACCTTTTTGTCAGCAGCACCGATGGTTCGTTTTTGCTCAGCACGGAGGCGGCGTCACCCGCGCTAGACAGAGAAGTGATCGGGCGCCCGGAGTAAAACAAGAGCGAGTGGAATTGCGCGCCGAAGGCGTACAGGTTTGCACCTGCGTCCGCAAGCTTCAAAGTGTCGGCTGCCGTTGCAAGGCTGTATCGAGACCCGATGAATGGCCCCGTCACTCCGTAAAATGCGACGTACCCGGCGACGAAAGCACTCGCGACAGCGATTGCTGTGGATGCCCTCGAGGGGCGGTTTCTGGTCCACCAGGAGTACGGCAGCAATATCAGACTAAAAGCTGCCGCGACGGCGGTGCTTGCCTTGCCGATCTCGGGTTCGTCGATAAGGTGCCAAACCGGCCAGCCGAGAATCAGAACGGCGACACTGGTCACGGTTAGCGTCAGGAGTACGACCCGCTCCCACCTGGTTTGCCAGCGGGCTACGGCTGTTTTTGCCCACAACGCTGCCAGGCCCCGCGCGGTCAAGATGGCCAGGGGAGGAAATGCCGGTAATACGTAGGTCGGTAGCTTGCTCGCGCTCACCGTGAAGAAACCCACGACGCTCGCAGCCCAACATGCACAAAACACTAGAGGTCTGTCTCCTTGTTGTAGGTACGGCCAGATGGAGACTGCCACCAAGGGCCACCATAAAGACCACGGTAGAAAGACCGCCGGCAAAACGTAGACGTAGTAGAGAGCGTTATGCGGGTGCCCCGGAGCACCAGAAACAAACCGCTCCACATTGTGCCGCCACCAAAACTCGCGCAGGTAGTCGGGCGCCACGACTGCCGCGACAATGTACCAAGTGGCCGCAATCCCTGCGGCCAACAGCACGCCTCGGGCGGGTCGAAGGGTTCTGAGCCAGGTCCAGTGGCGCGCGGTCAAAGAAAACAACAGCGCCGAGCCGCCAAGAAGCACCAGTGCCGCCGGACCCTTGAGTAGCATGGCCAACCCGACACACATCCACGGAACCCACCACCACACCGAGCGGGGGCGCAAAGCTAGCCATCCCAGGAACAGGTGGCTGGCTATGACCCACCAAGTGAAACTCATATCCACTAGCACCGCCCGCCCCACAACCACGAACCCAACCGCTGTGGCCAACACCGCCCCCGCAAGCAGTCCGAGCGGTAGCCCGAGAAAGGTAGCCGTCCACCAGGTAGTTGCCGCGACTGCACACACGGCCGCAAGCGCCGATGGCAGGCGCGCGCCCACTTCTGGATATGCCGGGAAAGCGCTCAAGCCACCGGCGACGAGCCAGTAGAACGGCATCGGTTTGTGATGATAGGGTTGGTAGTTGAGCGTCGGGGCGATCCAGTTGCCGGTTTGCAGCGCTTCTCGCGCAATCTCGGCGTGCCGCCCCTCGTCCGGATCCAAAAGCGGCATCCGCCCCAAGCAACATAGGTACAAAAGCGCAACCAAAATGGCGAGCGCCGGCACTCCCACAATTGCCCATGGCCACTCGCGAATGTGTGCGCCGGGAACGGTTTTTGGGGCAACCGCGCCCGAACCATTTCGCCCGTTTGCTGCGGCGAGATTCCAAGGAGCGCTTGCCTCGCCTCCAGCCTTACCCTCCACGTTATCCGTATCCGTGCTCCAATGGGTGGAAATCATCGTTCATCACCAGGTTTGTCGGCGGTGAACCTCCTTGCATACCGAAATCGCCTCTGGCGTGCACCCGAGCGAGAACGCGAAGGCCGGGGAAAAGAGCCGGGGCGAGCGCGTCGCGGAAGTTTTACCGCTGTTCGCTGGGCGAGTGAGAGATGGGGGACCGCTTTGTCAACGAGCGGCGAAGCCACTTCTCGATTTCCACGATGACCGCAGTCAGTAAACCTACCAGGATCGCGCGGGCCCATGCTCCGGTGGAGATCGAGGCGGAGTGAAAAAAGTATTGCATCTGCGGGAGGTAGGTGAAGGCAAGCTGGAGCAAAATCATGAGGGCAGCGCCAACGTTGGCCCACGTGTTCGAGAACAAGCCATGGGTAAACGGCGAATCCGTGAGCGAGCGGCAATTGAACAGGTAAAACGTCTCGACGAGTACAAAAACGTTCACGGCTGCTGTGCGCGCTTCGGCAAGGTTGCGCCCGTTGGCTTGCTCCCACATAAAAATCCCAAACGCTCCGGCCAGCATCAAAACAGAAACGACCACCGTTCGCATGACGAGCAAGGGGGTGAGAATTGGAGCTTCCGGGTCGCGCGGAGGACGGCACATGATATCACGCTCTTTGGGCTCGAAGGCCAGCATCATCCCCAGGCAAATGGCTGTGGCCATGTTGATCCACAGCACCTGCACGGGAAGAATGGGCAACAGTGTTCCGGCAGCAATCGCGGCCAGCAAGACCAAACCTTCGCCCAAGTTGGTCGGCAGCGTCCACACGATGAATTTGGTTAGATTGTCGAACACGCCACGACCTTCTTCGACCGCGGCAACAATGGAGCGGAAATTGTCGTCCGTGAGCACCATCGCAGCTGCTTCCTTGGCGACCTCCGTGCCGCTACCCATGGCCACGCCAATATCCGCCTGTTTGAGGGCCGCAGCGTCGTTTACCCCATCGCCCGTTACCGCCACTACGTGTTTGCGTGCTTGCAAGGCGCGCACGAGCTGAAGCTTTTGTTCCGGTGCGACGCGAGCGAACACATGCGCTCGATCGGCGAGCTCCGGCAGCTCCGACTCGCTGCAACGCGCTAACTCGGCCCCGGTCATAACGATGGGCTCGATTGCGCTGGAGCCGGTGAGCTGTAACCGGCGCGCAATCGCGGCCGCAGTGACCGCATGATCCCCAGTGACCATTTTGACGGCGATACCCGCCTGGTGGCACGACCGCACCGCACTGGCCGCCTCGACCCGCGGCGGGTCGAACATCCCCTGCAGCCCGACAAACACGAGCTCCCTCACTTGCGAAGGGTCGAGGGAGCGAAGAGGCTCGCTCCAAATGCGACGTGCGAATGCAAGCACTCGCAAGCCGTTGGCGGCCAGGGCCTCCGCGGCCTCGAAAACCCGCTTGGAATCGAGCGCAATCTCGTTGCCGTCGGCATCGAGCATGGAGCGGGACATGGCCACTACCCTTTCCACGGCACCTTTCACGTAGAGAACGCTTCCGCCGGTCGGAGCCCGGTGAAGCGTTGCCATGTACTGGCGCTGCGATTCGAACGGAACGGACCCGAGGCGAACGAACGCTTGGATTAAACCCTCGGGGTCGAAGCCCGCCTTGCGCGCGCTCACCAATAAAGCAGCCTCGGTCGGATCGCCCATCACAACCCACTTGTCCCGGCGCTTCTCCAAACGGCTATCGTTGCACAGCACGCCCGCCCGCAAACATTCCAACAGCGCGTTCGACAGCGTCGGAGGGGCAACACCGAACTCCGTCACGATGTAGCCGTCAGGGTTGTAGCCCGTTCCGGTGACCTCGAACCGTTCTCCCCCGGCCCAAATGGCGGACACGGTCATTTGATTCTCGGTCAGCGTTCCTGTTTTGTCGGAACAAATGACTGTGGTGCTCCCGAGCGCTTCGACCGCGGGCATTTTCCGGATAATCGCATGGCGGCGGGCCATTCGGCTTACGCCCAGCGCCAGCGTAATCGTCATCGCGGCAGGCAAACCTTCCGGAATCGCGGCGACCGCTAAAGCAACGGCGGCCAAAAACACTTCCGAAGGAGCTTGGCCGCGCCACAACCCAACGGCAAAGGTGAGCGCCGCGAGTGCAAGAATGGCAACGGTGAGGGCGCGACTGAAGGCGCGGATCTTGCGGATGAGCGGTGTGTCGATCCCCTCGGTGGACGCGACGAGTTGGTGGATGCGCCCTAACTCCGTGGCTGCACCGGTTGCCACGACGATCCCCGCGCCGTGACCGGAGGTGACCAAAGTTCCACAAAATGCCATGTTGCTGCGATCTGCCAGGGCTGCTTCCGCTGGGAGGGTGGCGGCATGCTTCAGCACGGGAACGGATTCGCCGGTCAGAAGCGACTCGTCAATCTGGAGCTCGTACGCGGAAACGATACGAACATCCGCCGGCACCTTGTCTCCCGGCTCGAGGACGACCAAATCCCCCGGAACGAGCCCATCCGCGGCAATTCGCCGCTTGCGCCCGCTCCGGATCACAGTCGCTTGACTTTGCAAGTACGGAAGCAAGGCTTCGAGTGCCCTCTCCGCGCGCATTTCTTGGATAAAACCCACGACGGCATTGACGAGCACTACTCCAAAAATCACGCTGGCGTCGGGAAACTCCCGCAGCGCGAGGGTGACCGCTCCGGCAGCGAGCAAAACGTAAATGAGGGGGTTGTGGAACTGCAGCAAGAAGCGCTGCAGCGGATGAAGCTTGCGCGGAGGGGGCAAGACGTTCGGTCCGAATCGAGTGAGTCGTCGCTCGGCTTCTTCGTCGGTCAGGCCGCGATGGACGTCGGTCTCCAAGAGAATCAAAAGATCGGCGATCGCCAGGGAGTGGGCCTGGCCATGCCGATCGGCCGCGAACGGCTCGGACCCACTCTGTTCTGCCTTGGCGTTCCAACCCGGCGCAGCCACTAAGAACTCCTCGGACGCGGTTGAAAGAAATAACGCACGCCTCGACCCGCGGGAGCGAGCAGCGCGTACACTCGCCGAGCAAGTCCTACCCAGGGGGCTAGGGGCCGGTAACAATAGGTGTACGGAACTCCTCCAGCTCCAAAGGTACGTTTGAAGCGTGCCACGCTGGCGATTCCTGCTCCGACCATGTCGTATCGAGCGATTCCTGCAGCCACGGCCCACCGGATGACTTCCCAGTGCAAGAGGTTATTGGGTCGCAGGGCGAGACCTTCCGGAGAGCTGGCGCCGTCGAGATAGTAGATGCAGCGGCGGTCGAAGGGAAAAATCCCCGCCGCCAGCAGGCGTCCCTGGTGGCGAGCAGCGAATACCTTGGCAAGGGGCGATCCTTCGAGCACCTCTGCAATTTTTGCAAACGCCTCCCGCCCGAGCGGGGGCGGCCGGTGGTGTTTGGCAAACACTTGCGCCGACATTTCAACGTACGTGTCTACGATGTCTTGTAACCGCACCTCTTCCACCAACACGCCCCTACTCTGTGCCTTGCGGATGGCCCGGCGGCAAGAGGATTCGATGACTTGAGACCACAGCCGTTCTTCCCCGACGGAAAGGTCCAAAACAAAGGTGCTGCGGGGCTCGAGAGCAAAGCCAAATTGCCGAAGGCCTTCCGACTGCGGTGCACTAGAGCGGACCGGCATTCCACGTACGCAGCGCCATACCGCTTGGCCTCGCGCGCCATTGCCGCGAGGGCCTGCGGGAGTAATCCCGGCGCTACTGTAGGCCCGAGGTACGGCGCGGCTGCTTGTGGTGGCGGCGAGGCTGCGAGCCGCAGGGGCCCCCGGCGAAAAAAGAACAAAGGCACCTCGCCGAAAACGCCGTTAGGGCCGTGGATCTCGTACAGGCGAAGGTGGCTTCCACTCAAACGAGCAATCAGGTGCAACCAAGCAGTGCGGTGAAACACGGTCGCCTCGGGCTGCTCCGCGACGAGCTCTTCCCACCGTGCGTCGCTCTCGCAAGGGGCCAGCTCCAGTTGGGACATGACCGCTGCCCATAACCCGCACGGCCACGAACAGCCAGTGCCGGCAACTTCGCCCAGCCTTGGGCAGTGCACCAGAAGCCGCCGTTCCCCGGACCATTGTGTCGAGTGAGTTCGGTGGCGCAACCAGGGCGCGCCGGCGCGGAGCTCAGGCACCGTTGCGTTCTAGACCCGCGGGGCAGCGGACTCGATTTGGGGGCTTTGTCCCGAAAGAACATTGGATTCTAATCGAGCCGTAGTTGAGTCTCGGGACGCTTAACGGGTACATCGGTTATCTCGGCGAAGGGAGTTGAACGATGATGCGGTTCGAAGGACGAGTGGCTTTTGTATCAGGCGGGGGCACGGGAATTGGCCTGGCCTGCGCTCGGGCAATCGTTGCCGAAGGTGGTCGCGTGATGCTGGCCGGGCGGCGTGAAGATGTTTTGGCCAAAGCGGCGGCCGAGTTGGGCCCGGCCGCGAGTTGGGTTCGATGCGACGTTACCCGAATCGAGGAAGTGGAGGCGGCCATTGACGCTACCCAACGCACGTTGGGGCCGCTCACCCTGGCGGTGAATTCGGCGGGTTCGGCAACCATTGGATCTGTCTTGAATGCGCGTCCAGAGGAGTTCCTGCACACGCTCGATACGAACCTACTTGGCGTGTACCGCTGCATGCGCTTCGAGGCGCGCGCGATGAAAGCCGCCGGCGGCGGCAGCATCGTCAACATTAGCTCCATTGCGAGCGTCCTGACACATCGGAGCATGACCGCCTACTGCGTGTCCAAGGCCGGCGTGAATATGCTGACGCGCTGCGCTGCGGACGACTTGGGCGAACACGGCATCCGCGTGAATGCAGTGTTGCCCAGTTTGGTCGATACGGATCTTGCCGCCCCTCTGGTGCACGCCGAGGAAGCTGTTCAAGACTACCTGCGTTGTATGCCGATCGCGCGGGTGGGCAAGCCGGAGGACGTAGCGCGGCTGGTCGCGTTTTTGCTGAGCGACGAAGCGAGCTGGATCACCGGGCAATGTATCCCCGTGGATGGTGGCCACACGCTTCGCCGAGGGCCGAATTTGGTGGAACTGTTCCGCCACTTGTTGCCAGCGGATTGAAAGGCAACTCCCGCCAGCGCGCGATAAAGCAGCGAGCCGAGCGAGTCTGCGTCATGGTGCTCCCACGCTAGCGCAATGCGCGCGAGGCAGTGATGCGGACCGCCGCCTCAGTGTTGCCGCTCGGCTTGGATCGCAGCCAGTACCTGCGCGGGGTGTTTCTCGGCATTGGCCACCTTGGCCCAGTGTTTTTTCACCTTACCGTCGGGCCCGATCCACACGGTGGAGCGGATCACCCCCACGGTTTTTTTGCCGTACATCGTTTTCTCCCCGTAGGCGCCATACTTTTTCATGACCTTGTAGTCCGGGTCGCTGAGCAGCACGAAAGGAAGCTTGTATTTTTTGATGAACTTTTGGTGCGACTCGGCGTTGTCGGGTGACACCCCCACTACGGCGACGCCCAGCTTTTGGAGTTCCTTCCACGAGTCACGGAAGCCGCACGCCTCCTTGGTGCATCCGGGCGTGTCGTCTTTTGGATAAAAGTACAACACCAGGTCGCGGCCGGCGAAATCCGACAACGACACACGCCGGCCCGCGGCATCGAGGAGTTCAAAGTCCGGAGCAGCTTTTCCTTCGGCGATTCCCATGAGACCTCCTTTTCGCGGTGCTGTCTCGTTCCTGCCAAAAGCGGAAAACGAATCAAGTGTACAACAGGAGGGGAGCCCGTTCCTCCATCCAAGCTTGCTCGTCCCGCCGAGCCAGCGCGTCGAGATCCCCAGGACGGGCTGCCGGGTCGTCGACCCATTGCCGTAGTGTCTCGCCACCGTTGATGAGGTCGATGGCCAATCGTTCGTGCTCGTACTCATAGGGAAACTGGCGCCACAAAGGCCACTCGGGGTGTACTTGACGAATGGCTTTCAGGAACAAGGCCACGAGCCGCCACGGCCGGAATCGGCTCGGATCGTATACGGGAGGCTCGACATGAATTTGCAAGCCGGCACACAACCGGCCTGCATGTTTGTGGAAGGTGGGCTCGAACCAGCAGTGCCGGAGCGCGCAGCCTTCCGTCCACTCTGGTGCCAGCGTATGCATGCGAGCCAGCAGCGCTGTCGTGTCGAGTTCGGGTGCACCGAAGAGCTCCAGCGGCCGGGTCGTACCGCGGCCTTCGGACAGCTCCGTGCCTTCCAGCATCACGGTGCCCGGATAACAACGAGCCATCCACAAGTTCGGTGCGTTGGGACTCGGATTCACCCAGCAGCGCTCGTGGAGCGGCCACCCATACCCGGGCCCGCGGGCGGGTTGCCATCCACGCAAGGGCACGACCTCGTACGCCACATCGAGGCCCATCGAGCGGACGAAGTACCTCCCCAGTTCGCCGAGTGTGAGCCCGTGGCGAAGGGGGAATTCTCCGGCAGCAACGAAGCTCTCCCACCCCTGATGGCGGCGCAAGCCCTCCACTGCTCGCCCGATCGGATTGGGCCGGTCGAGCACCCAAACCTCCTTGCCTACTTTGGCAGCTTCTTCGAGGAGGTAGCGCAGAGTGGTGATAAATGTGTACACGCGGCAGCCCAGGTCCTGCAAATCTACCAGCACGAGATCGCAAGTGTCCAGCATGGCCGCAGTCGGCCGCCGCGTGCGGCCGTAGAGGCTGAACACCGGGATGCTGTGAATGGGATCGAAGTAGTCATCGGACTCGATCATGTTGTCTTGCTTCTCGCCGCGAAGCCCGTGTTGGGGTCCGAACGCAGACGTTACACGCACTCCGGGAATGCCCATGAGCGCATCCAATGTGTGGACCAGGTCGCGGGTGACCGAAGCGGGATGTGCGACGAGGCCAACCCGCCGCCCGTGCAGTTTGCGTTGCCAGGGGCGGCTCTTCAGCAAATGATCGATGCCGAAATCCACGGATGCGGTTCCCTTTGAGCGCAAGCGGCGACCGAGGCCCTTGGAAAAGCTGCGTGCTTAGCGTTGCCAGCGCACGAGCCAGTCGAGCACAGCCTCTGCGCGAGCGCGCGTATTGATCTGACAGTGGACGGCTTCTCCCGTGTCCCACACGACCTGGCGGTCCGCAGGGAATCGCTGCGCCAGCGCCTCTGCGAGCCGTCGCGAAATTCCTCCGGTAACCAGTGGATCGCGCGACGAGTACGCCATGTAAATGGGCGTGTCGATTTTTCTCGGCAGCAACTGCGTGCCCAGGCTTTGCGCGGCTGCGTTTTCCCAAGTGCCGTAGTGGGCAAGGTAAAACCCATCGAGGCGTTCCATGTACCCGGGGATGCCTTGCAGCAGGCTGAAAAGCCCCGGAGGATCATCTTTGAAGCCGGGAAGATAGTCAGCGGGGCTGTCCACGGCGGCTGCGGCGACCGCGTGCGGATCGGAGAGCAAGAGTTGTGCGGTACGCTGGCCGCCCCCGCTGCAGCCGAAGGAATACTCGCGACTCCGGTCGTGCGGCAGTTGTGTGCGGGCCCAGTGCCAAACGAAGTCATCCATGCTGCGGCCGAAGCGGGGCGCGGTGATGTAGTAGTCAATCACTTCTCCGCGGTGATGACCGCCGTCGCCCCAACAGTTACCGGGCACCACGATGCCCCAGCCACGTTCGAGTGCCGCCGCCGCAATCGAGCCGCTCGACTCGCCCCGCAGCCCACGCAGCGCTCCCCCGCGATTGAGAATTTCGATGAAGCCCACGAAGCCGGGTTGGTCGTGCAGGAGTTGCATCGCGGTTCGTGGCGCGGCGTGAACGAACAGCGAGGCCAAGGCCTCGATAAAGTCGAGGCCGTTACCGTGGAAGATCATGAGGATGGGTGCTGCGGGATCGGCGGGCGGCACCGCGAGAAAAACCCCGGGCAACCCGGGCGTCGTGGTTGCCTCCGGGATATGAAGGTAGTCGTCGCTATCGGTGCGGACGCACGGGAAAGCCGGCACTTCGTAAACTTCGGCAGCGAAGCGGCGACCGGGCGACAGGAACGCGTTCTCCACCTCCGCGTCGCTGCCGTCGGTAAGGGCGCCGATCTCCCAGGTGGCAATGCGGCGGGCCAGCAGGCCCTCTGCGCGCAGCGGTTCTCCATCGTCGCCGCAACCCGCGAACAGCCCACAAACAAGCGTTGCGGCTGCGACCACACAAAACTGACGAAGCCGACGCATGCCCCTTGTTTCCTCCATCGATGGCGAGAAGCGAGCCCTTTTCTCACGCGCACCGTGTGAGAGCAAGCGAGGGGGGGATGGCGGGCCAGAAGAGCGCGTGCTGGGCTGCCGTTGCCGAGACGATGCATGCCCCGGGGAAGAAAAATCCAAGAATGGACTGGTCAGATGGACCGTGGCTGCATACAAAAGGGCGACGCGACGGTTCGGACAATGCGACGACGTGGGTGGGCGCAATTGCAGCGAAAGGGATTCGCGCTGTGGAGCTGGCTGACGTTCGTTTTGGCGGCATGGCTCTTGGCGGGTGCGGCGCACGCTCATTTTCATTTCGAGCTGGTGGCGGAGCGCGCCCAAAAACTCGCTGCGCAAGCATATCAGCCGCCCGAGGCCATTCCCGAGTGGCTCGCCCGCATTTCGTACGACCAGTGGCGGGACATTCGTTTCCGCCGTGACCGCGCGCTGTGGGGCGATACGGGTTTACCGTTCCAAGTGCAGTTCTTTCACCCAGGGTACTATTACCGGCACACGGTGACCGTTCACGTTGTGGACGATGCCGGTGTGCATACCGTTGCCTTTTCGCCGAGCGATTTCGACTACGGCCGCAATGACTTCGCCAGCCGCGTGCCGCACAACCTCGGGTTCGCGGGCTTCCGGGTGCATGCGCCGATCAAGCGCGCCGATTACTACGACGAGGTCATCGTGTTTCTGGGAGCGAGTTACTTCCGCGGCGTGGGCAGAGATCAGGTGTTTGGGTTGTCTGCACGGGGCCTGGCCATCGATACCGGATTGCCGAGCGGCGAAGAATTCCCCTCGTTTCGCGAGTTTTGGATTGTGCGGCCGCAACCGTGGTCCACGGAATTGATCGTGTACGCGATTCTCGACAGTCCGAGCGTGACGGGTGCTTACCGCTTCCTCATCCGGCCGGCAGAGCAAACCCGGGTGGACGTGGAGTCGCGCCTGTATTTTCGCCGCGAGGTGCAACAGTTGGGGGTGGCTCCCTTGACGAGCATGTTTTTTCACGGAGAAAACAGCCCCCGCCCCGTGGAGGATTTTCGTCCGGAGGTGCACGACTCGGATGGCCTGCTCCTCCACTTTCGCAACGGGGAGTGGTTGTGGAGGCCACTGATGAATCCGCGGTCTCTGTTGATCAGCAGTTTTCGCATGCAAAGTCCGCGCGGTTTTGGACTCGTGCAGCGGGATCGGAATTTCGACCACTACCAGGACTTGGAGACCCACCGCGAGCGCCGCCCGAGCGGATGGGTGGAACCCTTGGGCGATTGGGGGGCCGGACGCGTGATGTTGGTGGAGATCCCAACGAAATCCGATACGAATGACAACATCGTGGCTTTTTGGGTGCCCGAGGCCAAGCCCAAGCCCGGCTCGCCTTGGGCGGCTCGCTACCGCTTGTGGTGGTACGGGGATGACCCGCAACGGCCGCCGGGAGGAAGGGCCGTGGCCACGCGGCGCGATCGCGGTAACCGCGAAGACGCCTATCGCCTCATCGTGGATTTTGCCGGCGGCGAACTGGAGTCGATTCCTGCCTCGACCGTGGTGCACGGTGCCGTGACTATTGCCTCGGGAGCGGAGTCGGCCGAACTCCTCGATCAGCAGGTGGTGAAAAACGAGGTGACGGGAGGCTGGCGCTTGGCGTTCCAAGTGCGTCCCAAACGAAGCGAGCCAATAGAGCTGCGGGCGTACCTCGTGTTAGGGGACCGCGTGCTGACAGAAACGTGGTCCTACCTCCTGGTGCCATGAGCGAACCAGCGCAACGTCGAATTGCAGAAGATCGAGACTCGGAGCCGCAGCTACTCGCGGTACCCCCGGAACGTTTGTACCAAGACTGGGCGGCAGCTCGTACGCGCGCGCTACGCTATTGCGAGGCGCTTGGCCTCGAGCCGGAGCAAGCGAAGAACCTGGCGGACGCGGCTGTCCGCCGCGCAATCGAGCGGCCAGAGTGGCCGCCTGGATCCACTGCGATTCGGGAAACGTTGAGAGCACTGCGCGAAATCGTTGTGGAGCGCTGGCCACCGCCGGCGGACAGTTTTCCGGCGTTGCCCGACGAGTTGCGCTGGCGGCTCGAACGTTGGCTGGGTAGTGCCGAGCGTACCCGCGTTCCTTTGCGCAACGGCTACCCCACCTCGCATCAGGCGTTGCGCCGCCGGCACATGCGCCCGGAGCCCGTAGAACGCCGCTTTTGGCGCCGTGTGTGGCAACGGTTGCGGGGGCAGCGAACCGAGCAGGTGCTCCGCGGGCGCGAGCTGCGCAAGCAGCGCTCGGCGCTGCCGTGGATTCGTGCAGCGCGGGTACGGCGCGTGTTTCTGGCCCTGCTCGTATTGTTGCCGACCGTGGTGGCCAGCGGCTTCATGCAAGCAGTGCTGCCGTACCAGGGACGCACCTGGCTCGAGTTCTTTATCGTGCTGTTTTTCGGTGCGCTGTTCGGCTGGATCTCGATCGGCTTTTGGACTGCGCTGTTTGGCTTCTTCACCCTCCTGCTCGGCGATCGTTATGCGATCACGCGCTTGCCTCCCGTGGATCGGTCTCAGTTTCGGCCGCGGGGGCGCACGGCCATCGTGATGCCCATTTGCGAGGAGCCCGTGGAGCGCGTATTTGCGGGCTTACGGGCAATCTACGATTCGGTCGAGCGCACCGGACTCGGCCAGTATTTCGACTTCTTTGTGCTCAGCGACAGCGCCGACCCGGGCACATGGGTGAAGGAAGAGGAGGCGTGGCTGCGTTGGTGTCGCGATGTATCCGGATTTGGCCGCGTCTTTTACCGCCGCCGGCGCGTGCGTCTCAAACGCAAGAGCGGCAACGTTGCGGATTTCTGCCGGCGTTGGGGGGCGCACTACGAATACATGATCATGCTCGATGCCGACAGCATCATGAGCGGCGACACAATTGTGCGTTTGGTGCAGTTGATGGACGCCAACCCGCAAGCGGGGATGATCCAGACTGCACCTCGCGCAGTGAATCGGCGCTCGCTGCTGGCCCGCGTGCAGCAGTTCAGTAGCCGGCTGTACGGTCCCATGTTCGCTGCCGGTTTGCACTTTTGGCAGCTCGGCGACGGCCAGTACTGGGGGCACAATACGATCATCCGTGTCGAGCCGTTCACGCGCCACTGCGGCTTGCCGCGGCTTCCGGGCAAGCCGCCACTGGGGGGCGAGATCATGAGCCACGATTTTGTGGAGGCTGCACTGCTGGGCCGTGCGGGCTGGCAAATCTGGCTCGCGTACGATCTCGATGGAAGCTACGAGGAAGTGCCCTCCACTCTGCTCGAGGAGATGAATCGCGACCGCCGGTGGTGCCAGGGAAACTTACAACACTTGCGGTTGCTGTTTACCGAGGGACTGTTCGGAGCCCACCGGGTGTTGTTCTTGAATGGGGTGCTCTCTTACGTCTCCGCGCTTCTGTGGTTCGCTTTCCTTGCCCTCAGCACGGTCGAGGCCGTTTCTCACGTAATTTGGGAACCGGAATACTTCCCCCACGGGCCCTCGTTGTTTCCCGAATGGCCGATATGGAGGCCCGAGTGGGCGGTTGCGCTCATGGGGGTGACGGCGGCGATTTTGTTCTTGCCGAAGTTGCTCAGTGTACTTTTGGTGACCGTGGTGTGGCGTCAGGCCGGCGCATTTGGAGGGGCGGTACGCCTAATCGTGAGTGTGTTGCTGGAAATCCTGCTGTCGAGCTTGTTCGCGCCGATTCGAATGGTGTTCCACAGCCGCTTCGTCGTGCAAAATTTGCTCGGCCGCACCGTGCAGTGGAAATCCCAGGGACGCGAGGATGCCGAAACCACGTGGGCCGATGCTTTGCGTCACCATGCGTGGGATAGCCTGTGGGCGAGCGCTTGGGGTTTAGGACTTTACTGGTTGAATCCCGGGTATTTTTGGTGGCTCACGCCGATCATCGCCGCTTTGATTCTGGCCGTGCCGCTTTCGGTGTGGGTGAGCCGCGTTCGCTGGGGGGATCGCGCGCGCCGGCTGGGCTTGTTCCTCATCCCCGAAGAGGTGCAGCCTCCGAGTGAACTTGTGGCTCTGGAGCAACACTGGCAGCGGCTGATGCGCGAGTCGGCCAAGCTACCGAATGCGGAACGAGAGGGCTTTGTGCGTGGCGTGGTGGATCCGTTCATGAACGCGTGGCACCGAGCCCTTTTGGGAGGGCCCCGGCGGCTGCGCGAAAGCGTACGAGCGCGGCGGCGCGAGTGGATGGAAAAAGTTCTCGAAGCCGGGCCGCAGGCGCTGCCGCCACGGGAGCGCCGCTACCTCATGTACGACCCCGAGGTCGTCGCCGCACTGCACGAGTCGGTCTGGAGCTTGGAAGAAGAATCGCTCCTGACTGCGTGGGGACGCCCAGCCGCTTTGCCGGCGGCCGGAGCGGCGAGCCGGCCTCAGCGCTGAACCGGTTGCGGAGGCCCGAACGAGCCGCGGAAGTTCTCGGCCCACATCGCCAGCACAGGCCTCTTCGGTAACCCCAGAGATTTCAGCTCCGCGGCGAGAGGGTGGGTCCCCAGCTCCAAATGCACTCGCTCTTCTTCGGGAAACACGCGAGCCCCACATGTTCCGGACGTAAAGGGTACGGCGCAAAGACCAGGATGGTACGTGTAGGTAAACAAGCTGGTCTCTTCATCCGGCATTTCGATTCCGCCGACACAGGGAACCGACAAAGAGAAGGCAAACTCGCCATCGAGGTACAAGGCGCAGGACACGTCATGTTTTCGATACTGAATCTCGATGCGCTCTACGGTCTTCGGAAACCCCCAGATTTCCCTCCCGGCAGCGCACGAAAACTCGCTATTGACCGGCAAGCGATAGATAAAGGTTCCCGGAGGGCCGTTTTGCGCCCCGGAGGGGCAGACGGAAAACACCACCATGACCTCGTAGTAAGGGCCGAGATCGTTATCCACGTAGTCCACAAACCCGAGAACGAGCTGCGAGTATCCGGGTTCTTGTTCGAACGGCTCGAGCGCCGCCCCGAGAAACGGTCGAGCAGCGGCTGCGGGCACCGTGTACACGACGTGAGCCGCCCGCGCCGCCCGCACGCGGCAAGGCATGGGCACCCGGACTCCGAGGACCTCGTAATGCGACGGTAAGGAACTCCCGGGCGATATGCGAGCCTCGTGTTGGTCCATAGGGGTCCTTGGACCACGAGTGAGCTTGGATTGCAAGTTCCATTTAGGGGTAGTGCAGCAAGCGCGCTTTGGGGCGAAGCATCAAGGGCACGGTGGAGCTGGCTTCTCCCAGCGTCATCGAGACGGTGAGCGAGCCACTCGGGGGCGGCTGAATGGCATCGGTGCGTGCCGACAGGGTGAAATCATAGGTTTGAGCGTCGCGCTGCACCAAGTCGAGAATAACTACCCCCGAAGATGTTCTTGCCCGCCATCGCAAGCGGTTGTTTTGGCTGCTTCGTAACCACTCTCCCGGCGAAACGGCCGCAGAAATCAGCCGGCGGGCCCCGTCACTGACTGCCAAGAAAAATGGGTTGGTGGCAGGCTGCCAGCGTGAGTCACCGGTGCGCCAAGTGCCCTCTACAAAGAGGCGATTCCGTGACGGATTCTCCCGCGTATCGAAAATAATCGCGGCGCGATCGAAGGTGAGCATGGCGGATTCGTTTGCAGGGTAAAGGGCGCAAACCGCGGCCCGATCGTCGTCGGCCAGCGTCGCCCCCCGGTAGTCGAAGTGGGCCCGATAGTACATCGTGGCGTCGGCAAGCAGGGGGTTGCGTTCGTTCGGATCTTCGGACGAGTGTGCGAGCCCGATCGCATGGCCGATCTCGTGGGTCAGGATTTCCGCAAGCGCCGGGATGTTCCAGAACGAACATTCACCGAAGCCGTTGGCGATGATGACGTCGCCTTCCGAGATCGGGTAAAACAAGCTGCCGGCAAAAGGTCGCGGCTCGCCCGGTGCCCCGCATATGCCGCCAACACCGAGCACGCCCACGCAATCGACCGGGTCGGCAATGTCTCCGAAGGGATCGTTGAACAAAATTTGGCTCCGGCCATCGCAACTGGCGAATGGTGCCGGTTCTACCTGTTCCTCCGCGTCGAACCGGAGATCCGTGCAGGCGGGCTCGCTCCATGCTTGCAGGGCGTCCTTCGCTGCTTGGATGGAGTTATGAGGGCCGATGCTGGCGTCGCCCTCGGGATCGATGCGAAACAAAATGGTTTGTCCGTCGTCGGGCGCGAACCAGCGAACGGCCGGTGGCCCAGTCAGCGCGAAGCGGGGCCGCAGTATGGGCCCGCGCGCAGGTACACCGGTGAGTTTTCGCAGACGGCGAGGGGAGATGGGTCGAGCATCTTTGAGCTGTGCGAGCAACGCTTCGAGTCGGTAGCTGCGCGCGAAGGCGTGTTGGAGGCGGCGAGTGCGTGGGTTCCATGCGGCACTTTCCATGAAGTTTTGCACAGCATACTCCTCGCCGGCACTGCTTCGCACGATGCGAAACTTGCCCATGCCGAGGTACAGAGTGCGCAATCGCCCGCGACGATCTTGCTTCACGAACACGAGCACCCGCTCGCCCACGTAAAAGGTGGGTGAACCAAAGATCCAGCGGTACTGGGCGCGGGTCTCGCCGCTCGGTTCCACCAGCACAACGCGACTCCCCACATGGGCCCCGAGAGATTGCTCGACGGTCAACGTTACGTTCGAGAATGTGCCCTCTTCGTTGGTGACCGACTCGATTCGCTCGACACGCCCGGCCACGACCGCGTCCGCCGCGCGCAGCATGGCTGTAGGCTCCGCCGGAACGAACGTCGTCGCCTGGCTCTGCGCGGCCCACACCGCCAAGCACAGCGCCACGGATATCGTAACTGGAGGCGGCCAACCTCGCATTCGTCGCTTTGCATACCGGTCGCGGATACACACGAGTCGTCGGCTCCAGGGCTCACTCGACGAGCAAAGCCCGCGCCACGACTACGAGCGCACGACGTCTGTCCCTGGCCGACTCTCGCGCCGCGGCGCGCAGTGCCGGAAACTGAAGAAAGACACCGCAGCGTCAAAATTTGTTATACGCAAGTGCTTTGCGCCCGCGCGCACGGATTGCGCCCCGCGACGCCGCAACCGGGAGTGGCTGCCGATACAGTACACGCGAACGGCTCGTACGCGGCCGCAGTGAAAGCTTGGAGCTCGGTATTCGTAGAGTCGCACGTGGTTGCCTGGCGCTTCTGTGAGTGGTGGCCGGCAGCGGAGCAGAAGAGCGCGATCGGCTCAGCCGTGCCGTCGGCGCGACGGGAATCTCTGTGTACGGATATGCCTGCATTCACGGTGGCGGCATACACCGGCAAATTGTTGTGCCGGGTACTTGAGCGCAAATTTCGTTCGGGTTGGGGCAGTTCCCTCCACACACTCCTTGCGGCTGGAAGCCACAGTCAGCCGAGGGGGTGGGCGTGAACGTGGGGCTGTAGGTGGCAGTGGGCGACCCCGTGGGCGAGTGTGTCGGGGTCCACGTGGGGCTCGCCGTTGCCGTTGGAGTGAAGGTTGTCGAAGGGCTCAGGGTGGGCGTGGGTGTTGCTGTGGCTGTGGGCGGGCGAGTGTAGGTCAGCGTGAACGTAAGGGTCGGCGAGGCGGTCGCCGTACGGGTGGGGGAGTTCGTGAAGCTTGCGGTGGGCGTATGGGTGGCCGTGGGAGGTCGGGTGAACGTGTGAGTCCAGGTAGCTGTAGCGGTTGCGGTGTTCGTGGAAGAGGGTGTTGGGGAAGGCGTGCGGGTAGGCGGCTGGGTCAAAGTCGGCGTGAGGGTGTAAGATGCGGTTCGCGTGGGCGAGGCGGTGAATGTGGCGGTCGGCGTAGATGTCGCTGTGGGAGGTCGGGTGAACGTGTGGGTGAAGGTGGTCGTGTGAGACGGTGTGGCCGAGCGGGTTGCGGTTGCGCTAGCCGTTTGGGTTCGTGTCGCGCTGGCAGATGAAGTGGGGGTCGGAGAGCGCGTCGAGGTGACCGTTCGGGTGGGGCTGCTCGTGGGAACGCGAGTGAAGGTGAATGTGTGGGTGGGTGTTCTCGAGGGGGTCAGGGTTGGCGTGGCAGTAGAGCTGCGTGTGTACGTAGGGGTCGACGAAGGGGTGCGTGTGGGTGGAAGTGTGTGAGAAGCAGTCGAGGAGCTCGTGGCCGTGGGAGATCGCGTCGACGTGGGCGTGAACGTGAATGTGTGCGCCGGGCTCGGACTCCAGGTTGCGCTCTGGGTCGGAGTTGCCGAGGCGGTTGCACAATAGCAAATCAAAGTGCCCGGAAGCTGACTGCACACCTCGCCCGGGTTGGGGCACGTTCCTCCGCACAATCCTGCCGCGTTGATGCTGCAGAGAACCGGGCTTGGCGACGGCGTGACCGTTGGCTGACTCGTGGGGGTAGGCGTGAGGCTGGGGCGGTCTGTCGGTGTTATGCTCGGGGAAACAGTGGCAGTCTCCGTCGCGGTCGGGGTATGGGTTCCCGTGGCCGTCGCTGTCAGAGTGGGGGCTGGGCTATCGGTGGGTGAAGCACTCGCCGTGGAGGTCGCTGTGGGCGTGAACGTGGGCACTCGCGTGGCCGTTTCAGAAGGCGTGGTGGTGGCCGTGGGTTCAGGCGTGTGCGGAGCGCCCGGAACGCACTCGCAGCCCGAGTCGTCCGGCTTCGGCATGCAAATGTCGGTCGGATTGGGGCAGCGCCCGCCGCACATTTTCGGCGCGATAAAGCCGCACTCGCTTTCGCTGGTTGGAGTCGGCGTGGGTAGGGGCGGTCCGCACTCGCAAAGCGTGGTGCCGGGTCGTGGCTGGCATACCTCGAAGGGATTGGGGCAGGTGCCCGCGCAAAGTCCGGCCGCGTTGAGTGCACACGAGTCCTGAGGTTGTGCGGTCGGCGAAGGTGTGGAGCTTGGAGTGGAGCTGGGGGTTGCGGAAGGTTGGGGCGAGGCATCTTGAGTGGGGGAGGCGGTTACGGTTGGGTGTACCACGCCGTCCCGGCACTTGCCTGCCGAGTCGGCGTTGAAGATGCCCTGAACTTCGGTCGGCGCGAGCACCCGGTCAAAGAGTTCGAGTTCGTCAATCGCGATTTCGCAGCGGCCACCGGGAACACTGGTCTCTCCGATCAGCATCGAGAGGGAGTTGGTGAGGCTTCCTGTGGGCGGCGTGAAGGTTCCCGCCGGAGCGCCATTGATGTAGAAGATGCCCACTGCGCTGGTTCGATCTACGGTCACGGCTACGTGCACCCAGGGGCCGGTGTTTGCCAATGGATTGGCTGTCGTGGGCAGCGACGCGGTACTCGTGAAGAGGGCGCTGTTGAGCTGGAGCTTCAAAAAGCCCGTACTGGGTGAAAGCTGATCCACGAAAAGCGAGAAGCCCGTTTGAGTAGCGGGATCCCACTTGTCCACGATCGGTGCGAGGAAGCCGACTCCACAGTTGACCACTCGGATCCAGGCATCGATCGAGAAATCAGCCGGGAAGCCCAAATCGGCGCTGTGGGGGACTTGCACGTACGGGCCAAAGAAGTACAGAGCTCCGAGCCCCACTTTGCCCGCTACGGAAGCAGGTCCGCCGCTGCCGACTGGTCCCGGCTGGGGCATGCCCGTGTCGCTCACAGTAGACGCCGGAGGCGTTGCAATGTCATTGACCGCGGTTGCCCCACTTGGCTCATCCAACGGATACCAGGCGACCATGCCCGACGGCGGCGGCACGCACGTGGGCGTCGGTGGAACGGTCGCACTGGGTGTCTGCGAAAGGGTAGGTGCCGCGGTTTGCGTCGGCGGCACCGTGAATGTCGGTGACGCGACGGGGGGCGACGTTGGCGTCGGTACCAGGGTGGGAGTGGCGGTCGGGACGGCGGACAACGTGGCCGTCGGGGAGGGACTGGGGGTGAAAGAGGGGGTCTTTGTGGGCGTGGCCGTCAGTGGCGGGGTGGGCGACCGTGTCGGGGTGTAGGTGCATAGCGGCAGGGGCACTGGGCACCCGTTGAGGGCGTTGTTGACCGCAAGAATGATTTCGTTGATTTCGATGCTGCCATTGCCGTTGGCATCGCCGGCAACACAGGCACTCGCGGGCATGTTTCCGAGTGCGATGTTCACGAGCAGGATGATTTCTGCGATGGTGACCGCGCCATCGCCGTCGCAGTCGCCGGGACAGCCGAGAGTTTGACAGCCAAGGGAGCTCGTATGGGTCGGTGACGGCGAGCGTGTCGGCGTGCGCGTGGGTGTCGGTGTATCACCGTCGATGGGCGGGGGGGTGATGCCGACGAGGGTGGCAGGGGGTTTGGTTTTCGTTGGCGTTAGTGTCGGAGTGCGAGACAACGTGCGGGTAGGGGTCGGAGAGTATCCGTCCAAGGGTGGTGGATTCGGTGTGATTCCCACGGGCGTGCCGGGCAGGGGCGTCTTGGTTCGGGTGGGCGTCGGTGTCGCGGTCGGCGTCGGTTTGCACTTTCCGGCAGCGCCGGCGCCGTAGATGGCTTGAATCTCGGCTTGGCTCAAGGCGCGCTTGTAAATAGACAGTTCATCGAGCTGAATGTCTGCCCCTCCCCAAGGGGACCCAACCAGGAGCGGGGCGGTGTTGTCGAGGCTTCCGTTGAACCACGTGGTTGCGGCCCCCGAGGAAGTGAGCTGGCCATCTACGTACCACTTTACCTGGTTCGCGGTGCGGTCCACCGTGACCGCAAGATGTCGCCATTGCGTACCGGCGATGGAGCCCGAATTGGGAGGGGGAAGCAAATTCGTACCGCTTTTTCGCAGGGACACGTAGCCATTCGCGTAAACTAGTTGGTAACCCACATTGGAGCTGTCGAGCTTCGATGGCAGCACCGTCATGTTGGACAAAGTGTCCCACTTCAGCACCCAAGTCTCGATCGTAAAATTGCCCGAACCCATGTTGAGCTCGGCGTGCGTGGGGGCTTGCCCGGAGCCACCCGGTGGAGAAAAACGGCGTCCGCTGCCGACCATGCCGGCCACTGCGGTTGTAGACCCGGAAAGCTGCAAATCGTTCGGAAATCCGGCCAGGTCGTGGGCTGTCGTGCCGGTGGTTTCATCGAAGGGCCACCACGCGACCAAGTCGGCGGGTGGAGGAACGCACGCCGAGTTTGTCGCGGCGTTGCCCGGGGAATACGCGATCGAACCGATGGCGGACATCTCCGCCGACGCCAACAGCCAACTTGCCTGGGCGGCACTGATTCGCCCGGATTCGCTACCATCGAAGCGATCGAGCAGGTCATCTCTATAGAAAAGCGCCGCCACCGCTGTCCCACGACCCAAACCTGCTGGCAGTTCGCGCGTAGCCGCAACCGCCAAAGGCAGTACGCCCGCCGCGATGCACGCCGCCAGAGAAAGTAGACAATGTGCCTTCTTCACCGACCTCCTCCACACTCTGTTCGCCCTGCAGCGTGCGTGCCCCCGTAGTGCTTCCCCGCGCAACCCTACAGCGCATGAACGACAAGTCCATATAAATGTTGGCGCGTTCTGCCGAAGTCAAGAAATCAAAACATCAAACCCGAGGTGACTTCCGCGTGCCTGCCCGTGTGTTTCCGGCCTGTAGGCACAGGCCTCGTGCCTGCCCTTGTGTTTTCGGCCTGTAGGGGCAGGCCTCGTGCCTGCCCGCGTTTGCGGCCTGTAGGGTCAGGCCTTGTGCCTGCCCGTGTTTCCGGCCTGTAGGGACAGACCTCGTGCCTGCCCGCGTGTTTTCGGCCTGTAGGGGCAGGCCTTGTGCCTGCCCGTGTTTGCGGCCTGTAGGGCAGGCCTTGTGCCTGCCCGTGTGTTTTCGGCCTGTAGGGGCAGGCCTCGTGCCTGCCCGTGTGTTTCCCGCCTGTAGGCACAGGCCTCGTGCCTGCCCGTGTGTTTCCCGCCTGTAGGGGCAGGCCTTGTGCCTGCCCGTGGTTTCCGGCCTGTAGGGCAGGCCTCGTGCCTGCCCGCGTGTTTTCGGCCTGTAGGGGCAGGCCTCGTGCCTGCCCGTGTGTTTTCGGCCTGTAGGCACAGGCCTCGTGCCTGCCCGCGTGTTTTCGGCCTGTAGGGGCAGGCCTCGTGCCTGCCCGTGTGTTTCCCGCCTGTAGGGGCAGGCCTTGTGCCTGCCCGTGTTTCCGGCCTGTAGGCACAGGCCTCGTGCCTGCCCGTGTGTTTCCCGCCTGTAGGGGCAGGCCTTGTGCCTGCCCGTGTTTCCGGCCTGTAGGGCAGGCCTTGTGCCTGCCCTTGTGTTTTCGGCCTGTAGGGGCAGGCCTCGTGCCTGCCCGGTGTTTTCGGCCGGTATGCTGCGGTTTCAGTCGCAGGGTGTTTGGGATTAGAAGTGCGAGTTCTCTCCAGGCGGCATCGAGGTGCTCGGGCGCCATTGGGTCGTTGCGGCTTCAATTGGGCCGCGGCAGTGAGCCGCGGAGAAACGAGGCCGATAGCGCGCAAGCGATGCGCAGCTCGCGGAGCTTCAATTGGGCCGCGGCAGTGAGCCGCGGAGAACTAGCGCAGCGGTGCGATAACTTCGCGCATGCTGCAGCTTCAATTGGGCCGCGGCAGTGAGCCGCGGAGAACGAGGCCGATGCAGCGCGATCATGGCAGCTCGACGGACGCTTCAATTGGGCCGCGGCAGTGAGCCGCGGAGAACGCAGGATCGCGGTCGAGATCGCTCCGCAGCTCGCAGCGCTTCAATTGGGCCGCGGCAGTGAGCCGCGGAGAACCGCCCAAGATCGTATGCTCAGGCGAGCACGCCGGAGCTTCAATTGGGCCGCGGCAGTGAGCCGCGGAGAACAGCGCCGGACGCGCGACATCTGCCGCTCGACTGCGCTTCAATTGGGCCGCGGCAGTGAGCCGCGGAGAACAGGCGCGCGCAGCTGTGCTCGCACGCGTCGCTTCAATTGGGCCGCGGCAGTGAGCCGCGGAGAACCCGATGCAATCAGACGCAGGAGCCGACGAATGGCGCTTCAATTGGGCCGCGGCAGTGAGCCGCGGAGAACGTAGCAGCGGGCATTAGCCCCGGCTAGCGCGCCTAGCTTCAATTGGGCCGCGGCAGTGAGCCGCGGAGAACCGGCGCGCAATCGTGCCAGCCCGAGCGATGTCCGAGCTTCAATTGGGCCGCGGCAGTGAGCCGCGGAGAACGCGTCGGGATCACGAGCCGCGCGACATGGCGGCTTCAATTGGGCCGCGGCAGTGAGCCGCGGAGAACGTCAGCGCGGCATGGACGATGCGCTACCACGTCGCTTCAATTGGGCCGCGGCAGTGAGCCGCGGAGAACGAGTCCTGATGCGCGTGGCAGCTCGCACGGCGCTTCAATTGGGCCGCGGCAGTGAGCCGCGGAGAACGCGATGCCCGCGCCACGATGCCGCGTGGCGCGCTTCAATTGGGCCGCGGCAGTGAGCCGCGGAGAACGCTGGCGGATCGAGCGGGCCGCAGCGCGCCGGGCTTCAATTGGGCCGCGGCAGTGAGCCGCGGAGAACGCGGCGACCGAGCGCAGTTGCTGGGACCGGGTCGAGCTTCAATTGGGCCGCGGCAGTGAGCCGCGGAGAACAGGCTCGGCAGAGCGGGCGAGTCGCTGCGTGCGGCTTCAATTGGGCCGCGGCAGTGAGCCGCGGAGAACCGCCATGCGGCGGATCACGACGTGGCTCGCGGTGCTTCAATTGGGCCGCGGCAGTGAGCCGCGGAGAACCGCCGCCATCCCGACGACCCGACAAGTACGCGCTTCAATTGGGCCGCGGCAGTGAGCCGCGGAGAACACGGCAGGATGAGGACCTCGCGGTGGCGCTTCAATTGGGCCGCGGCAGTGAGCCGCGGAGAACGGGAGGTGCTCGATGGCTGCCGCGAGCGTGGCTTCAATTGGGCCGCGGCAGTGAGCCGCGGAGAACAGGCGATCCAGGTCCCGGGCGATCCACGGTCCGCGCTTCAATTGGGCCGCGGCAGTGAGCCGCGGAGAACCGGCATGCGCGCGGATCAGGCACTCGGCGGGCTTCAATTGGGCCGCGGCAGTGAGCCGCGGAGAACCGATCGCGCGCGTCGCGCGGCGCTGACGTGCGCGCTTCAATTGGGCCGCGGCAGTGAGCCGCGGAGAACGCGATCGGCGTCGCTGCTGGCGGCTGAAGGTCCGCTTCAATTGGGCCGCGGCAGTGAGCCGCGGAGAACGCATCGCGATGATTTCGCGCACGACGGTGCAGCTTCAATTGGGCCGCGGCAGTGAGCCGCGGAGAACTCGCAGCTGCAGGGCACATGCGCACATCGCCGGCTTCAATTGGGCCGCGGCAGTGAGCCGCGGAGAACCGCAGTCCGTCCGCTGCGTCATGCTGGACGCGCTTCAATTGGGCCGCGGCAGTGAGCCGCGGAGAACGGCCAGCCTCGAGAGATGCGCGCCACTAGTGGCAGCGCTTCAATTGGGCCGCGGCAGTGAGCCGCGGAGAACGCAAGACTCAGTGCGATCGGCGTAGCTCACGACGCTTCAATTGGGCCGCGGCAGTGAGCCGCGGAGAACCGCGAGTGGCGTACGTCGGGCCACAGTCCGCACGCTTCAATTGGGCCGCGGCAGTGAGCCGCGGAGAACCGGCGGGTTGCTGCCACCACGCGCCGTCTGCGCGGCTTCAATTGGGCCGCGGCAGTGAGCCGCGGAGAACCACGTTACCTGCGGAATCGAATTGCCTCGCCTTGAGGGGCTTCAATTGGGCCGCGGCAGTGAGCCGCGGAGAACCTCCGTTTTTCCGGCCACCGCTCACTCAGCAGCCGGAGCTTCAATTGGGCCGCGGCAGTGAGCCGCGGAGAACTTGATAACATGGAATGATGACGATGGGACAGTGACTCGCTTCAATTGGGCCGCGGCAGTGAGCCGCGGAGAACATGGAGGCGCACATCCAGCGCGGCCACGTGGTCGCCCAGCTTCAATTGGGCCGCGGCAGTGAGCCGCGGAGAACACGTCGTGACGGGCCGTCGGCAGCCGGCTATGCAGCGGCTTCAATTGGGCCGCGGCAGTGAGCCGCGGAGAACATGTCACTGCCGCACTGCGGCGCAGCCCCACGCAGCTTCAATTGGGCCGCGGCAGTGAGCCGCGGAGAACTCCGAGGTCCTGGGCATCGTACAGGAATTTCCAAAGGGCTTCAATTGGGCCGCGGCAGTGAGCCGCGGAGAACTTTTTGGGCCCGAAAGTCTCTTTGGCCCTCCCTGACGCTTCAATTGGGCCGCGGCAGTGAGCCGCGGAGAACGGAGCGCACATCCAGGATCCACACGCCGCGACTGGTGGCTTCAATTGGGCCGCGGCAGTGAGCCGCGGAGAACATGCCAGCGTCGGTCGGGGAGTTGGTGGAGGGGCAAGCTTCAATTGGGCCGCGGCAGTGAGCCGCGGAGAACCGCGCGCAAGCTCGATGCCGCACGCCCGATAGGATCGCTTCAATTGGGCCGCGGCAGTGAGCCGCGGAGAACCACTGCGTCCTCGTACGCGCACTCGACTAGTACGATCCGGCTTCAATTGGGCCGCGGCAGTGAGCCGCGGAGAACGACGCGCGCGGCCGAATGTGCGCGGAGCGACACGAGCTTCAATTGGGCCGCGGCAGTGAGCCGCGGAGAACGGACGACGTGGCGCGCGTACGCGAGGCATCGCGCGCTTCAATTGGGCCGCGGCAGTGAGCCGCGGAGAACGCGAGCCGGTGACCACGCGCGCGAAGGAGCGGTCGCTTCAATTGGGCCGCGGCAGTGAGCCGCGGAGAACGCTCGACCTGTACAAGTGCATACGACAGGAGCGGGCTTCAATTGGGCCGCGGCAGTGAGCCGCGGAGAACCTCGCCGATGCGCGACTACAGCGCGAGCGCTCGCGCTTCAATTGGGCCGCGGCAGTGAGCCGCGGAGAACTGCGCATCCGCGCATGAGGGCAGCCAGCGCGAGGGCTTCAATTGGGCCGCGGCAGTGAGCCGCGGAGAACGTCGCCGTCTCTGCAGTCGCCAGCGACGTGGGCTTCAATTGGGCCGCGGCAGTGAGCCGCGGAGAACGCAGTCGTCCAGACAGGACGCCACGGGCGACGCTTCAATTGGGCCGCGGCAGTGAGCCGCGGAGAACGTGCGTACTCGGCTCGCATCGCGACCAGAGCGCCGCTTCAATTGGGCCGCGGCAGTGAGCCGCGGAGAACCGACCGCTCGACGGCGACGCACGCTGCCTCGCGCGCTTCAATTGGGCCGCGGCAGTGAGCCGCGGAGAACTCGCGGCAATCGCGCGAGCAGGCGCCGTCAGCGCTTCAATTGGGCCGCGGCAGTGAGCCGCGGAGAACGCGCGAGCCGGCCGCCGGTGTCGCGGAGCGTGCTTCAATTGGGCCGCGGCAGTGAGCCGCGGAGAACACGGGCTGGCGCGCGGTCCCGCAGCCGCATGCGGCTTCAATTGGGCCGCGGCAGTGAGCCGCGGAGAACGCTGCCACTCAGCACGCTGCGCAGCGCTCGCGAGCTTCAATTGGGCCGCGGCAGTGAGCCGCGGAGAACGCCGATGCACGCGATGCGGCTCAGCGATGCAGGCTTCAATTGGGCCGCGGCAGTGAGCCGCGGAGAACGGATCGCCACGCGAGTCCCATGCGAGTCCCAGGCTTCAATTGGGCCGCGGCAGTGAGCCGCGGAGAACGGCTACGCGATGCGACGGCAGCCGCGCGACCGGCTTCAATTGGGCCGCGGCAGTGAGCCGCGGAGAACCTCGTGCGCTCACGGCTGCGCACCGCGCGTGGCTTCAATTGGGCCGCGGCAGTGAGCCGCGGAGAACGTCGAGCCGGTCGAGACAGCCACGCGCCGACGGCTTCAATTGGGCCGCGGCAGTGAGCCGCGGAGAACCGTGGAGCGAGGCGTCGCATATTGGCTGGAGCTTCAATTGGGCCGCGGCAGTGAGCCGCGGAGAACCGAGATCTCGCGAGCCGTCGCACGAGCCGCCGCTTCAATTGGGCCGCGGCAGTGAGCCGCGGAGAACGTCGTAGGCTCGACTGCGCAAGTCATGCAGGCTTCAATTGGGCCGCGGCAGTGAGCCGCGGAGAACGACCGAAGTGCGCCGGCTGGCGAGAGCTGCGGCTTCAATTGGGCCGCGGCAGTGAGCCGCGGAGAACGTCGGCCGACGCGCCACGGCGTGCGCATCCAGCTTCAATTGGGCCGCGGCAGTGAGCCGCGGAGAACGCGACGTCACCGCGCGGCGCACGTCGAGCCGCGCTTCAATTGGGCCGCGGCAGTGAGCCGCGGAGAACCGAGCGAACGTGACGCGCGCACGCGAGCGAGCTTCAATTGGGCCGCGGCAGTGAGCCGCGGAGAACGATGCGCCACGGCGTGCACGCAGCGGGCGACGGCTTCAATTGGGCCGCGGCAGTGAGCCGCGGAGAACCAGGTGCCGGCCAGCGACATGCGCAGCCAGATGGCTTCAATTGGGCCGCGGCAGTGAGCCGCGGAGAACGCGCCACGAGTGCGATGCGCAGTCGCATGCGCTTCAATTGGGCCGCGGCAGTGAGCCGCGGAGAACATGCCGCGCACGGCGAGCGCAGCTGGCAGCTGCGGCTTCAATTGGGCCGCGGCAGTGAGCCGCGGAGAACGCCAGGCCGACTGCGCGCGAGCTGCAGCGCTTCAATTGGGCCGCGGCAGTGAGCCGCGGAGAACAGCGCCGAGCTCGGACGGCTCAGCCGGAGAGCTTCAATTGGGCCGCGGCAGTGAGCCGCGGAGAACGCGCAGGCGCATCGGCTCGGCATGGCAGAGCTTCAATTGGGCCGCGGCAGTGAGCCGCGGAGAACGCGCGCACGCATGGCCAGAGCGCATGCCGAGCTTCAATTGGGCCGCGGCAGTGAGCCGCGGAGAACAGCCGCGATTCAGTGTGTGAATCTGCCGAACGAATTGGCACGGTTTGCGAGAGCTCGGAAAAGTAAGGCGACTTCTGGGATGCAGACAGTCTGTGGTCCGTGCAACGAGGCTGGAAATATTCAGATTTTCAAAGACCTGGGACTTGCGAGGGGTCCCCGAAACGTCGTGTACCACCTTAGCGCTCGCAAATGTAACGGCAAAAGAATTCATATCACGATGGGTTTTCGCTGAATTGGCTCGACCGGCTTCCCTAAACTCGAGATCTTAGGGCTTACTTTATCTGCTGGTCCAAGGTCAAGAATGATCACGTGGTCCGCGTCATGGTGGATGAGGCTGTCGAGGGCGGCGCTGAGCTCGGCCCGGCGCACTCGATTCAGGCGGCACTGGAAGACGGAAAGTTGCAGCCACTCACCATAGCCACACAGTTTGCGGAACACGCGACGCCAGCGCCGCGGATCGCGGATGTCATAGCAGACAATGTAAAGGTGTTCTTCGTTCATCGCGTGGTGAAATTCGGGTATTCGGGGATTTCGCCGAGTAGGTAACGCGCGAATAGCCGCGCCTGGAGTTCGAGCAGCCGCCGGTAACTCACGCGATAGCCAAACACCGGGTGAGTGACCTCTTGGCCCAAACGGCGCTCGAAGGCAGCAATGAAGCTTTTGCGGCCCTCGTTCGTGAGTGAAACTGCACCGGCTCGGCGAATAAAATCTGAGCCCCGGACCTCGCCGTTGTTGATGGCTTGGATCACACTCGAGTCCGCGAGCAGCGGCCGGAACGGCTCCATCATGTCTAGAGCCAATGCGGGTCGCCCGTAGCGTGGCTGGTGGTAGAAGCCGCGATAGGGATCGAAGCCAACCGACGAGAGTGTCACTGTCCAAGTTCGCACGAGCAGGGTGTAAGCGAACGAAAGCAGCGCGTTGACGGGGTCGGTGGGCGGGCGGCGGTTGCGCTTCTGGAAGTCGAAGTGCCAACCCGCGCGATCCTCTTGCCGAAGCATGGCGGAGAAGTTCGCAAAGTAGCGCGCGGCCGCTTGCCCCTCAGCTCCCAGTAGCGATTCGAGGCTCTCCGCCGCCAGCGCTCGGCGGAGGTCACTCTCGAAAAGGTTCAGTACGCCTTCGGGGTCGTCTGCCCGCTTCCAGTTGCGGCGCAAGAGGGTGCGTTGGTTGCGAATTTTGGCGGAAACAAATCCTTTTGCGAGGCGAAGACAGGTGGCCGGGTCGAAGCTAGCGCGATACTGTGCCGTGCGGAGTTCCACGTTTTTGTGTCCGGTCCCAATGGTGTGGCCGAGAAACCAGCCACCATAAGAGTGCCAACTCACAGGTATGCCTCGCGCCATGAGTTCATGAAGAGTTGGAGCTGTCAGAGAAACATTGCCCATCAGAACCACCTGCGACAGATCGCCCAGGCGCACCGTATGCACCGTTTCGTCTTCTTCGTAAATTTCGAGCAGTTCACCGTTTTTGCGCACCTTGGCATTGTGCGATTGAATATAGAGAGGCAAGGCGTGATCGTGCGCCACCGCCAGTGGGCGGACCTCCGCGTTGCTGCCACGAAGCAAATTCACTTCATCCGGAAGGCAAATGCCCACGAGCGAGCAACGCGGGCATTTTGGGCTGTCCTCCAGCGGCGGAGGTATTTGGCCGCTTTCCGCAAGCGCCCGCAGGCCAGCGACAGCGTTGCGTGTCAGTTCGCGCAACGCATCGTCGAACTGCACGCGTACCCTCTCGCGGCTGCCCGCATAGTAAATGACCCCCTCCGTGCAGGTGTAGCCGTGCTCTTCCAGCAACAGGGCCTGCGCGCAAAGTTGTACGCGCTCCGGGTCGTAAGCTCCCTGGGCCACGTGCGGGCGTTTTCCCCGTTTGTAGTCTACCGGAGTGACCATGCCGCCTTCGCCCTCGATCAAGTCAATCGTTGCGATCAAACCCAGACGCTGTGACGATAGGGTTACGGAGCGCGCGTGGATCTTTTCCTCATCGGAGACCGCCAATGGCGGTGGCAGGTCTCCGCGTGCCTGCTCGATGCGGCGATGCGCATGCCGCCCCTCCACCGTGTCTGACGAGTCGGCCCACTCTTGCTGCACCCACTCGAGGTAGGCTAGCCGCGGACAGTAGACAAACTCGTTCACAATCCTGGCAGGCACAAGGATCGGTTCCGAAGTCGAAGAATCGGCGACAGCGCTGTGTCTTGGCGGTTCATCCATGTGTTGCCCTCCCAACCAGGCCTTTGCCCCGAGGATTGGAGAGAGCAAATTTGGTGCAAAGGTTTTGACGCACAGAGCTCGCGGCTTGGCGCTGCAAGCGTCGGGTTGTGGCTGTTTCCGCGTATGCCGTGCGAGGTCATTTTGACGGAAAGGGTATGAGTGGCTTCCAGCGGTTTTAATCACACGTTCTGGGCAATGGGTGGCGGCCCACACAGCACTACGCATGTGGGTGGTCTCCAAAGCTCACTCTTTCTTTGGCGTGATGGCACAGAAATTCTTGACTTCCGTGGGCGCTTGTGGCTGGGTGTGAGTTCGTGGGCAGCGAGGGTAATGCACGTTAACTCCCCTGGTAGTTCTGCGTCGGGTGTTTTAGTGTGCGAGAGACACTTTGCGGGTGACTCGGAGGTTTTCACGCTGGCTTCTCGTGGGTGCGACTTTGACGCCACGTTGCAACTGCGAAGGATAGCCGGTGGTCCAGAAACTCCGGCGGAGAGAGTGCGGCATTGGTCTCCTCTTGATGAGGGTGCGGCCACTACACGCTATGAGCTGCTGTTCCCGACCCCCAGCAGGTACATCCCTATTAGGATCGCGTGGGATCGTGATTGGAGCCCAGGGTCAAAAGTGGTGGTCCGATGATTTTCGAGTTTGATCATGCGTTTCGGAGCTTGACCGACTTCGTGCCGATGAACTGGCAGCGCCGACTCTTTCGGCGGTTCCTCGAGGCCGGTATCCCGGGCAATCCTTGTCTTCCAACCTACTGTGACCTCCCTACAGGCCTCGGCAAGACGTCGATTGTGGTCATTTGGCTGTTGGCTCTTGCGCAGCAGTCTGCCACCGGCGCAGTGAGACTCCCGAGACGGCTTGTCTATATCGTGAATCGGCGCACCGTCGTTGACCAGGCAACTGCTACCATCGAACGACTGCGTTCACGTCTTTTGGCTCCGGAGCATCCTGACTGGCGCGAGTATGCGGGGACACTCAAGGAAGTGGCGAGTGCCCTGGGGCGGCTTAGTGCAAGCAGTACTGCTTGTCTCGCGGTCAGCACGCTGCGCGGCGAACTAGCGGATAACGAGGAGTGGAAGTCCGATCCCGCACGAGCGGCGATCGTTGTTGGAACGATCGATATGATTGGAAGTAAGCTACTTTTTAGCGGTTACGGCGATGGACGTTACGGTCGGGCGCATCACGCTGGTCTCATTGGATACGACGCGCTGATCATTCACGACGAGTCGCACCTTACGCCCGCGTTTAGTGATCTCCTCTGGGGGGTGGCGCAGGAGCAAGCGCGCGAGTCGGAACGCATGGGTCCGGATAGTTCTGGCTTGCGGCGAGCGGTTTGTATCATGGAGCTGTCGGCGACGACACGAGACAGTCAAGGTAACGCCTTTACTTTGGAAGCGGAAGACTGGGGTGATCCTATCGTGCTGCAGCGAATAAGTGCCGCGAAGTGGCTGTATCTCCACGAACCTCTGGCAGGCCAAAACGCCGAGGAATCAGAGCGTAAGAAAGTCGCTCCGGAAAAGGTCCCAAAGCAAACTCAAAAGGTTTCGGAGTGGTCATGGAAGGAAATCGTGCGGCGCGCGATGGCCCATCATAGTTCCCGGTGCAAGGTCCTCATTTACGCGCGGAATCCGAATGACGTAATGAAAATTGCGTCGGCATTGACGGAGGCACTCGGAACCGGCGCTGCTGACCGACGTGTGGCGGTTCTGACAGGGACAATGCGGGGCTACGAGCGCGACCGGCTGGTGACAGAGCACCCAGTCTACCGCGCTCTACTGGACCCTGAGGTTACCGTTGAGGAGACCGTGTACCTGGTCAGTACGTCCGCAGGCGAAGTGGGCATCGACTTGGACGCCGACCACATGGTCTGTGATCTCACGACGCTCGACGCTTTGATCCAGCGACTTGGGCGCGTGAATCGGCGCGGTGGCAGTGAGCGCGAGGCGAGGATAGAGGTCGTCGCCGCTGTCGAGCCCAAGGAAAGACCTTCGGATCTCGATCGGGCCGTGGATGCCACTCTTGGCCTCCTTCGGAAATGGCTGGACGGGGCTGGTAGCGAGCGGGTCGACGTGAGTCCGAAGAACCTGCGGACGATCCTCGGCGCCTCAAGTCCGGACGAGATCCGGGCAGCCTTCTCGCCGCGTGTCCCCGCCCCGCTGTTGACGGACATCTTGCTCGACAACTGGTCGCTGACGAGCATCGACCAGATGCCCGGCCGGCCAGAGGTTGCTCCCTTTCTCCATGGCGCTACGGCTGACCCGCCGGAGACCTTCGTGGCGTGGCGCCACGAGATCACACGCCTATACGAGGCGGATGCGGATGAGGAGGCGTTACGTGATTGGTTCGGTGCCTGCCGCATCGAGGCCCGGGAGAAACTCCGCGACCGAACCGACCGCGTCACGAAGGCGCTCAAAGAGCTGGTTGGCAACTTGAGGAAGAAGGACCCGACAAAAGATCTGCCGGTCGTGGTGCTCGACGAACGCGGCAACGCTTCGTGGTCCTCTCTGTCCGCAGTGAGCGACGCGAACCTTGCGTACCGCACTGTGGTGCTGCCGGTGGAGGCCGGCGGGCTCGACGCGAATGGCCTGCTGGACCCAACTGCCGAACCTCGCGAGGATCTCGACGTTGCCGAGCTCGAACCCGGTGACCGGCGGCGAGAACGGTGGATTCATCGCATCGGCCCGGAAGGCGAGGTGTTCGAACATTTGAGCTCGGGAGAGGCGGCTGACGCCCCTCCCACCGGACTTCGGGAAAAGGAGCGGATCCCTCTTCGCCAGCCGGAGGAGAATGGCGAGGAGGTCGAAACCGTTGACCTTGTCCTATACGTTTCGCCAGCCCTGTCCGCACTCGAGAACCCCGAGACTACCAGTGCCGGACAGACGCTGGCGGAGCACACGAACTCGATCGTCCAGCACATGACGCGCATCGTGGACCGGTTGGGTCTCGATGAGCCCGTTCGAGGCGCCTTGATCGCCGCAGCGCGCTGGCACGACACGGGCAAGGACCGTCGGGTCTGGCAGCGCTACGCACGAAACGGCGCAGGCACGACACCGCTCGCGAAGTCTCCGCGTTACCTACACCCGCGTGCGCTCGGGGGGTATCGGCACGAGTTCGGATCGCTGCTCGATGCGATGAACGACGGGGAACTCATGAAGATGCCCAATAGGGACCTGGTCCTCCATCTGATCGCGGCGCACCACGGATGGGCGCGACCCCACTTCGAGGCCAGGGCCTTCGACAGCTCACGCCGGACCGCCGACAACGAGCGGGCGTTCGCCGAGGTCGTTCGCCGCTTTGGACAGCTTCAGCAGAAGTACGGCCGTTGGGGCCTTGCTTGGCTCGAGTCGCTCGTGCGCTGCGCGGACATCACGGCGTCGCAGCAGGTGGCCGCAAGGCCAGAGCCGCCCGTACCGGAGGCAATTCGATGAGTCGGAGTGCTCCGACGTTGTCCGTGCAGGTCGACATCACAAACCCGGGCCAGTTCTTCGCCTGCTGCGGGCTTTTGGAGGTGGCGCACCGCGTGTGGTGTCCAGGCCCAGCAGAAGGGTGGTTCGCGGATGGTCACTTCTTGCTCGCCCGTAACGACGGAAAGCCTGCTGAGATGGCCGACCTGATCAATGCAGCACTCGGATGCGACGCGCAGACCATCCCGATTGATGACCCGAAGACCGATCCCATCGGGCTGGGCGATCCCATCAGGATGCGGCTCGACTGGTGGCGCAGAAGTGACGGCTCAACGAACCTGTTCAAGACCTGGGCTGCGAACGCGACGTCCCTGCAGATGTATATAAAGTGGCGGGACCCGCTTCGGAGCTGTCTTGGCTCCATCAATGATCAGGCCAAGAACTTACTGCTGCTTAGCCATCAGGTTCAGGGTTCCTACGGATTTGACAGTGATCTGGTGTGGGATGCCCTGTGTGTCGGATTCTCTTTCAACGAACACAACAAACTCAGGAAACTGCCTACCCGTCCGGCGGTAGAGTTGTTCGGCGCGATTGGCCTTGAGCGGTTCTTCCCGGAACTCGACGAGAAAAAGCGATCTGTGTCGTACTCGGCCTGGCGGGTGCCTCTTACTGCTTCCGTCGCACGGGCAGCCGTGCTCGGCCTGGTGCCGGAGGTCACGCTGTGCCGTCTCAGGACACACTTCGTCTCCCGCGGAAGCTTCAAGGGTCTAGATACGGCAAGGGTCGTGGAAGGAGGTTCTTATGAGTGAACTGTTGGAGAAATACGACAATTGGCTAAAGGACGACAGCGATGTCGCGGCGCTGGTGATGCGGCAATGGCTTGTGCCAGTGGAAGGCAAAGACGCGGTGATCTTTCCTCCTACCTACACACTTGCCGATACCGAGGCCGGCGAGCGCTTCAACAAGGGCGAGCGAATTCCCGGGGTGTACAAGGGTCAAAAGGGTCCGATGGGGTACAACATCGACTGGTTCGAGGACGGTACTAGCGTCTGCCAGATCGACAGCGTCGGCTCTCAGGCCAATCGTATGGAACCGATCTTCATGCGCGAGGCGTACAAAGAGCTCGTGCCGGAGGTGATCATCAAGGCGGGAGACAAGGAGGTCAATCTGCTTGAGGCGGGCCACCGGGCCGCCGACGCCGTCGTACGGTTCTCCGACCTTCGGGAGAAACTGGAAGAGGCGTTCAATGCAGTTCGAGCCGGCGACGCGACGAAGCTCGCCAAGATCGCGCCGACCTCACTCGTGTTCGGTGTGTGGGACTCTCGCGGCACGCAGGTAAAGCTCCCGCGCGTGGTCCGCTCGGTGATCCGTGCGTTCAAGGTAAGGCCTCTACACCGTTCGGCTCAATACATCCCAGCCATCGACTACGTCGGAAGCGGCTTGCTGGATGCACCCGGGGAGAAGAAACAGCAAGATGCGATGTCGGAACTGGGTCTGAGCCATGCTCCCGCACCATGGTCACATGGTGGTGTTTTGGTCGAGCAGGAGATCAGGCGAGATGCCGTCCTGAACGTCGTTGCGTTGCGCGCACTTCGCGCGGGCAGGGATGCAGACCCCCTCCCGCTACGGCGTTACATCCTCGGCCTGTCGCTTGTTGCGTTCACCGCGCCGCAGGAGACCTTCCTTCGAGAGGGATGCCAGCTTGTGCCGGATCCAGACCTACCGCCCGAATGGTGGCTCGTAAAGCACGACGGTAGCCGCGAAGCGAACTTCAGACTGTCCGGCCATCAAGCCCTAGAGTACGCTAGGAAGGTGGCTGAAGCATTTGGTGTTGGACCGAGGAAGGAAGCCACGTTCCATGCGGAAAAGGCCCGCGAAGAGCTGGGCCAGTCGAAGCAGGAGCGCAAGAAGGCGCGTCGTGCGAAGGTGAGCGAGGTAGAAGCAAACCAGTGACCAGATACCTCTGCATTTCTGTTACGCTTCTAGACCCACTTTTCCATGGCAAGTGCGATGAAGACGCGCCAGAGTGGCCTCCATCGCCGATGCGTTTGTTTCAGGCGCTGGTGGCTGGATCGTGCACAGGGTGCCGTCACGGTGAATGGTCAGAGGCCAAAGCCAACGCCTACCGGTGGCTCGAGCGCCGCAAACCCCCGATCATCATTGCTCCCCGTGCCCGACCTGCGGAGGGCTACACTTTATTCGTCCCCAACAACGACAGCGACACTAAGTTCAAGCGCCATGAACGCCTGACGGAGAAGGCCGTCCGGCCCCATCGGATCTTGAACGATGGGCCAGCGACGTTGCACTATCTTTGGGACATCGCGGCGGAAGAATGGGAGCAGGCGCACCCGCTCGCAAAAGTATTGGAAGCCGAGGCACGCCACCTTACGACACTGGGGTGGGGGATTGATCAAGCGGTGGCTCAGGGGCGCATTCTGACCGAATCCGAAGCGCGCGCGCTTGGCGGGCAGCGGTGGCAGCCCTGGGACGTGCCGCTCAGCAGCAGAGGGAAGCTGCGGGTGCCTAAGAGTGGCTCGCTGGACGATCTGAAGCGTGCCTACGAGGCGTTCCGGAATAGGCTCTCGATGGAGCTTCCGCCAGGGGCGAGAGAGCCTCGGGTGTTTGGCACAAGGGTCTACTTGCCTGTCGGCGCGCCACGGCGTGCGCACGCGGCGACTGTCTCCCTAAGCCCTCCCCAGAAGGAAGAGAAGCCTCTCGGCGCGCTGCCCCCGCGTCCGCACGCGGCCTTCGAGCTTCCCGAGGGAGTGGCGTTCCGGGCCCAGGACGCCGCGAGGGTGGCCGCGATGCTGCGGTCCCTGGCGTGTCGCTCGGCGGAGGAAGACACACATGCGTTCCCGGGCGGCAGGGAGGTCTATGTTGCCGGCCACGTCGAGCACGGAACAGACGTGACTCCGGCGCGATTCTCGTACTTACCTTTGCCGAGCATTGGCCACGAACATGCAGACGGCATGATCCGCCGCGTACTCATCGCAGAGCCCTTCGGTGGAGATGGTGTCCACGCAAGGTGGGCCCAGCAGCGCCTGCGCAACGGTACGCTACGGGACGACCACGGCAACGAGCGTGGCGTATTGCTCGACCTATGGCGCCGCAGCTCGCGTCGAGTGGTGGACCTGTACGTGCGCGAGTCGCAGCGTTGGCATTCCGTGACGCCGGTAGTTCTGCCTGGCTTTGATGACGGAAAGTACCCGAAGGCTGAGAAGCTTTTCCTCAAGGCTGTCGCGCAGGCTGGAATCCCAATGGAAGCGATCGAGTCCTTTACCCTCCGTAAGGCACCTTTCTGGCCTGGTGCAACTCACCCCCGGCACTACTTCGTGCCCGCGTACATGCGCCACTATTCTAGGTGGCACGTTGCAATTCATCTTTGGTATCCCATTCCTGGGCCGCTCGCACTCGGTGCAGGACGTCACGTGGGGCTGGGTCTTTTCGCGGCAGCGTAGGAGATCGTGATAAACTGCTGGGAACGCGTGCCCCACGTGGCTAGTAGCCCAAATGAGGCGCTCTCCAGCCAGCGGGGTGTCCAATCGGGAGGTCGGACTCGCGGTCAGTGCTCAGTGGACGGCCGTAGGCCTAGTTGAGGCACGGTACATTAACTTGAAGACAGGCAAGCGGTGCTGGGACTCGCTGGAGTCACTGGTGGGTAGGCCGGGAGAGCTTGCCTGCCGCCGAGGGGGAGCACGATTGATGGTCAAGCCAACGCCAGGTGACATCTCGCCTGCCAAGAGGTCTGGTTACGTTTCCCCTCACCCCGGGGTGCAAACGCCGATTGCGGACCCTCAATGCGCGAGTCGGAACAGGATGGGCGTACCAACGAGGTACCTTATTTAAACTCACTGGCCTGAGCGCTTGGCCACTGATGGCTCGCAACTCCGGTAGCCAATGACGATACGCGGGATCGGTTGGGGAGACAACCCACGGTGAGGGCAGAAGATCTTTAGCCGTGAGCGTGCATCGTGCCGGGTACGGACGCCTTTGACGGTCAGGGCGCCGAGTGGCCGTGCGTTTGCCCCGAACGGCGCCCGCTTGCAGGATGCCGGCGGCTTTTACCGCATCATCTCGTCGGCAAAGCGGCGCAGGCCGTCTTTGAGTCCCTCGAGGTCGAAGCCTGGAGGCGCAATGACCACCCGGTCAACGCCGAGGTCGGCGTAACGGGCCACCAGCTCCCGGTCCACGGTGAAGGAACCGGTGGTGACCTCGATTTCCGCGGGGTTGCGCCCGATGCGCTGGCATTCTCGACGCATCACGTCGAGAAGCCCCGCAAGCTTGGGAGGCTCCCCGAACGCCGGGAAGAAACCATCCCCGAGTCGTGCTGCTCGGCGCGCCGCGGGTGCGGAATGACCTCCAACGACGATGGGCACTCCCGGCCGCTGAACAGGCTTTGGGTTCGACTCGACCGGATCCCAGCGGAAAAACTTGCCCTCGAAACTTTGCGGGCCGGGCTGCCACAACGTACGCACTGCGCGAATGGCCTCGTCCGTCCGCGCACCCCGTTCCTCGAAAGGAATGCCGAGCGCGGCGAACTCCTCCGCTAACCACCCAGACCCAATCCCCAGGATGGCCCGGCCGTTGGATAACACGTCGAGGGTAGCCACTTCCTTGGCGACGTATGCCGGATGCCGCTGTGGCAGGATGAGAATGCCGGTGCCCAGGCGAATGTTGCGCGTCAGCGCAGCCGCAAAAGCCAGCGGGATGAGCGGATCGGAGAGCGGTACGTCGTCGGGGCCAGGCATTTTTCCGTCCGCACTGTATGGGTAGCGCGAGCGGTAGCCCACGGGTACGACCACGTGTTCGACAGTCCAAATGGAATCGAACCCGCACTCCTCAGCCGTTTGCACCAAGGTGGCAAACGGCTCCGGATAGGCGAGCGGCCCCGCATTGGTGAAAGCGACGCCGAATTTCATCGCGGCTCCTCACGCCTTCGCGCTCGGGCGGGCAGACACTTCGTCGTACCAGCGCTTGAGATTCTTTTGCTCGGGCTGGATGCGGATGTCGGAGACTCGTCCGAAATCAATACCGCACAGCGCCGTGATGTCGGCGATGGTGAACGCATCACCCGCAATGAACCGGCGATCCGCCAATTCTTTGTCCAGCCACGCGAGCCCTTCCACGGCCCACTCTCGATTCACTTCTCCCCACTCGGGCACTTGCCGGATGCGCCCGGCGAAGAACGGGTGACAATTGCGAAACACCTGCGCGATGGGGATGAAAATGTGGAGTTCCATCCGGCGCTGCCACATTTCCACGAGGGCGCGCTCGCGCGCATCGCGACCCATGAGGGGCGGTTCGGGATACAGCTCTTCGAAATAGCGGCAAATGGCCACGCTCTCCGCAATGCAGGTGCCATCGTCGAGCTCGAGAACCGGTACGGTGCCCATCGGGTTTTTCTTGCGAAACTCGGGAGAGCGGTTGGCTCCGCTCATCAGGTCCACCTGCTCGTAAGGTACCTGTACGCCTTTCTCCGCGAGAAAGATGCGGACCCGCCGCGGGTTCGGGGCTAACTGCGAGTCGTAAATTTTCATCTGTCCTCCTCCTTGCATGGTGTTGTTTTGGGCTTGGCGGCGCGATTCACTCGAAAGCTCCGTGCCGGCCCTTTCCCGCCGCGAATTGCCGCGCCCCCTCTACCGCTTCACCGCTGGCGAGGGTTTGCACGCCGTGGCGAAACTCCACACGCAATGCCTCTTCGAGCCCAAGCCCTTGCTGTTCGTACGCCGAGAGCCGATCGTGACGCAAGCAGGTCTGCGGAAACTTGGCCAGCTCGGCGGCGAGTGCTTCGGCGTGGGCGCGACTCGTTCCATCGGGAACGACGCGGTGGGCCAAACCGATTTCGTATGCCTCGCGTGCCGATACGGGCCGACCGGTCAAAATCAGGTCCAAAGCTCGACTCAAACCAATCAGTCGCGGCAGGCGCACCGTGCCCCCGTCGATTAACGGCACGCCCCAGCGGCGGCAAAACACGCCGAACACCGCGGACTCCTCGGCCACCCGGAGATCGCACCAGAGCGCGAGCTCGAGGCCCCCCGCCACCGCGTACCCCGCCACGGCAGCAATCACGGGCTTCTGGAGGAGCATGCGTGTCGGGCCCATCGGTCCGTCGCCTTCCTCGCGCACCACATTTCCTTCTCCCTCGGCGATGGCTTGCAGATCGGCACCGGCGCAAAACGTACCGCCCTCGCCCCAGAGCACGGCCACGCGCGCGTCGGCGTCGCGGTCGAACGACCGAAACGTATCCGCCAGCGCCGAAGCCGTCGCCCGATCGACTGCGTTGCGCCGCTGCGGGCGCGACAAAATCACCGTCCACACGGGTCCGCTCTTTTCCACCCGCACCGCCTTCGGCTCGGTCATCTTGGGCTCCTCGCTCGCAGCGAGTCGCTATCACTGGGCCGGGATCGAAGAAAGTCGGGGTGCAGCGGACGTTCAACCTTGCGCCGCCCACACACGCGCGTTGCGCCGCGCCAAAGCCATGATGGTGAGCTGCGGATTGATGCGGTTGGACGTGGGCAGCAAGCTCGCATCGGCAACAGCCAGTCCTTCATAGCCGTGCACTCGGCCCCAGGGGTCGCACACCGACCAGCGTGCATCGCCAGCGCGCGCGGTACCCATGGGATGGAATGCCATCACCTCCACTTGCGAGGGGCGGATACGAGCACTTTCCAGCGTGGCAATCTCGGTGCGGGTGCGCAGCACCGGAAATGCGGCCACACCCGGATACACCTCCACGGCACCGGCGGCGAAGAATGCCTCGGCGGTGCGCGCAATGGCGAACAAGAGCTTGCGAAAATCGTTCGTCCCCAACGTGTACCAGGCCACCGGGCGCGCCGAATCGCCTAAAGCCCACACCCGTCCGGCGGAGTCATCACTGATAAGAGCACCAAAACTCGCCATTCGTTCGAATTGGCGCATGCGTGCGGCGTGCACCTCGCCGAACCCAGGCACTGCAGGCGCCTGCACTTCGGGCGGTACGAACTGCCCTTGGATGAACACCCCTTGCTCGATGAACTCGTCAATGTTGTATGCTTGCGGCACTTCGCGCCAGCCGTAAATCGGTTCCGGAAACACCGCCACAACGCGGGTGGCCGGATGCAAATGCAAGTTGCGACCTAACCAGCGGTGACGAACCCCCGAGGCCAGCAGCAACGCAGGGGTATGGAAAGCACCAGCGGCAACCACGGTGAGCGGCGCGATGACATCGAGAGAGATTCCGGTCCGGCTACCTTCCGGCGTTAGCGCGTCCGCTACTACCCCCAGTGCGCGGTGGCCGTCCAGCAGCACGCGGCGGGCGCGCGCGTGCACCCACAGCGTGGCACCACGCGCCAACGCCTGCGGTACTTTGCTCACGCTCATGGCCAGCTTGCCGTCGCTCGGGCAACCAAAGGCGCAGCGGCCAGTGGCCAGACAGCCGTGCTCGTTGCGCGGAATACGCGATCCCCGCCAGCGCAGCACGCGCTCGACGGCATCTTGAATGCGGCCGTTTGCCGGCCCGTACAAGGCATCGGGCACAGGCTGAATGCGGAGGTCGCTTTCGATGGCGGCGTAATCCTCCTCGAGGCTGGTGGCGCCTTCCAAGCCCAAATGCCGCTCCCAGTGTTCGAGCACGAATCTCGGGGTGCGATAGCACGTGCCGCTGTTGATCGTGGTCGTGCCGCCGACGCAACGCCCGAGCGGAACCACGATGGGCGGCCGCCCGAGCGTGCCCGTAAGCCCCCCATCGCGATACAGCCGGGTGAAGGCGAAGCGGACGTCTCCGCGCAAGTGCTCGCCCGTGTAGTAACCCCCTTCCTCCAGCATGACGACGTTCCACCCGGCAGCGGCAAGTTCTGCGGCGGCCACAGCTCCACCGGCTCCCGTGCCCACCACAACGGCATCGCACAGCAGGCGATGGCGGTGCTTGAGGGTGCTGGCATCGAACACCGGCATGGACGCTCACTCGACAGGTAGCGGGTGAGGATACGGCCCCTTCTCGCCCCGTGCCCGACGGTCCGCAGCGAGCCGGAGGCGCGAGGGGAGCCAATCGTCGTCCACGTGAAGTTCTCGGCGGAATGCAGGCGCGCTGTATGCGTGCAGGCCCAGGAGCAATTTCAGCACATGGGCTGCTTGCCGGCGCAGAAGCCAGCGGCTGCGCTCCATGGCTTCGAGGACCGCAACTCGGTCGGAAATGGCCATTTCGCTCAGCAACGACCGGCGCGCGTGGAACAGCCGCGGGTTCCAGTCCACGAAGGTCAAGAGCACTCCAAAACCCGAGAGCACGAGGGATCCGCGTTCACGAAGTTGCGCTTCGACGGCCTCGATAAGTTTCTGGGCGTCAGCCAGGGTCGCTTGCGGGGACCGCGCCGGAACAAAGGTTTCGGCCACTACAAGAAGAACGCGACGCGCTCGAGTGGAGAGCCCTCCCGGAGGCGCCGGCGCTGTGGCTGCGTAGGTGAGCCATGCGAGCAGGGCGAGCGAGGCATCCACGAGAAAGTTCGCCAGGTAGACGAAATACCGGTCGTAAGCGAGAAAGAACCACAAACAAGTCAGGCTGCTGGTGGCTTTTCCTAAGGCCAGAGGCACCATGAGCAAGCGCCGCTCGATCGGCGCGCGCGCGATGAGCGCAGCCAGCGCAGTGACCACGGCCATATACGCTACGCCCAGGCTCAGCCAGAACCGATGGGCTAAATGGGGAGCGGGCGGAAAACCGAGCCATCTTCCGGATGCGTTCAGTGCATCTACTGTCCCATCTGGGAAAAGAAAAAACAGCAGGCCCACGAGGCCGAAGGTCCACGCCAGCACGCGGTATATCATTGCTAGGGCCGCTGCGAGCACGGCAGGGACTTCGTTGCCGGGGTTGCCGGCCGGCTGGTCGGGTATTTCCGTCATCGCGCACTCCTTTTTGCTTCGGAACAAACAGTTCGCTGTTTACCGTGAGGCCACGCGAGAAAACAGTATGGGCCCGTGGGCGGGTGGGCTTGCGGGCCGCCCATGCCATGCGCGTCGGCCAAGGCAGGCGTGCGGTAGGGGTTCGCGGGGTGCTGCTGCGGGTCGCAATTCCTGCGGGGCGACCGGTGGCAGGCTTATCTCGCCCGGCGCCCGGCCTGGACGCGCATATGCGAGCTTCGTGCACGCTGCCGTCGAGCGACCGCCCGGGGTACGGCCGTGCTGGTGGCGACGGTGCTCCGGGAAAGGGTTTGGTGATACTCCCGAAGCCGTGCGACGATTTCCGCATACCGGCGCAACGATGCACGCCGGAAAATGTCTTCCACCACACGCCGGTGCTGATTCACCAGCGGTGGCGCTTCGGTAAAATAGAATGCCCCGGTGCGATCTGTCCATGAGGTGAATGCCGGAAGAACGTAAATCGAGTCGTACGATGTGATCCAGGGGAGGAAAGGACGCAAGTCGTCCTCCGTGGCGAGAACCAGCTTGAGATTGTTCCGAAAGCGCGAGACCTTTTCGATGACCCAAGCTAGGCATTCAGCCCGCAGTTCCCGCGGGATGGTGCGGTAGTGCCCGGTCGCATTTGCAATTGCGGTTATCGTAGGGAGGGGGACGGTCACGTAGAACTTCAGCGACCCCTCCTCGAGGAGATGCAAAGTGCGCACACGGTTTGCACAACCGATTTGGTGCATGAGCGCGGCGATTCGGCTCCTCTCACCCGGAGGAGAATCGGGGCCCGCCCAATCGGCTGCGAGGACGCCAAAGAACGCCTCGGCAAAGCTCGGCGGCATGAGCGTGCATGGCAAGGTTTCGCTCCACGTCCACCGAACCTGCCCCTCGTGAAATGCAACTAAATCGGCAAACTGTTCGGGATCGGAATCGGTCGCTCGAACATGCCAGCGCAATACGGTGCTGCCGTCCGGACTGCCGCGAAGCCAGCTCTCCGGAACCCGAAGTGCTGCCGCGAGTAGTGGCAGCTCGTGCCAGAGCACACTGTTGGCAGCCGCGCGGCCGGTACGGCAGGCAGCGAGCTCGAGTTTGGCAATGCGATCGCGGCGCACATGTGGAATCGCAGCCAGGGAACCGCTGGGGAACATTGCTACTCGTAACTGGTTGCAGCGCTCGGCCAGTTGTTGTTGCGTCCACCCGCGGTGGTGCCGAAACCACCTGATACGCCGCCCAATCGCGCTCAACTCATCGTGGGTCAACGTTAGCCGATTCGGAGGAGCCATTGTGCCCCCGCCCATGGATGCGTGTTGCGATTTGCAAAACAATATTTACCGGCATTTGGAGCGCAGCGCAACGGTGCCGGGTGTATTTGGGACAAAACACATTTTGTTCGTACAAAGCCCGAACAGCGTGTGCTCAAAAAAGCACATGAACACCACTCTGTTCGTGAAGTGCCGGATGCTATACGGGGTTGCGCTGCGAGTGGCGGAGGATGCGGATGAAAACACAACTCCGCCCTGCGGCGTTGGAGCGCGAACGGACGATGTGACGGCTGGGGGCCCCTCTCCCTCGAGTGGCTCGGCGCGGGAACGACAGGCGACCCCCCGCGAAGCCCGCCCCTAGCCGCCACGCTGTTTTTGTCAGGCTCAGGACCTGTGCTGGAGGACCAGATGGCCGCGCGCGTGGTTGGATGCCCGCCATCCGGGCGGGAGCCAGGTCGTTCCGCTGAATTCTGCGATGATGGCCGGGCCGTGAAGCTGTGCACCGGTGCGGAGGTCCTCTCGCCAGTAAACGGGCACGAAGCGCCAGCGGGACCCGTCGTACACCTTGTGCTCGCTGGTTCGGGGAGGTTCGTGCGCACCAGGTGGCGCGGCCTGCGGTAACGTACGGGACCGGTCTCGGCCGAACACGCGAACATTCACGACTTCCACATCCCGTTGCGGATCACGATACCCGAACCACCGCTGATGGGCGCGCTCGAAGGCAACCCGATACTGTGGAGAGAGCGGCACAGGGAGCTCGTGGGATTGGCCCACGTAGCGCACCTCCACCACGACTTGAAGTCGCTGCCGTGGCGGCGAGATCCCGTCTTGCTCCAGCTCGTACCGCACGCGCGCGACCAAAGGGCGCGCGGCGCGCTCCAATTGCTGGAAAGTCGGGTTTTTCCAGAGCAGGCTTTGGACCGCATCGCGCTCGGCAGGAGCAGCCAGCGCTCCCCAAGCGGAGAGGAGTCCGGGGAGTGCAGGCACCACCACCGTTCCGATCCCTAACGCTGCCGCCAGCTCACAAGCATGCTGGCCCGCCGCTCCGCCAAAGGCGATCAAGGCACAGCGCCGAGGGTCGTGACCCCGCTCGATCGAGACGGCCCGAATGGCGCGCTCCATTCCCGCATTGACGACTGCGATGATACCCGCCGCGGTGGCCTCCACACTTTTGCCGAGTTTGCGGGCTACGCCAGCGATCGCGGTGCGCGCGCGTTCCGGGTAGAGGCGTAACTGCCCTCCTAAAAAGAATCGCGGTACGATTCTCCCCAGCACCACGTTGGCGTCGGTCACGGTGGGGTCCAGGCCACGCCCGTAGCAGGCCGGACCCGGTTGTGCGCCCGCACTTTGTGGTCCGACTTTCAGTAAGCCGCCCTCGTCGACGTAGGCAATCGAACCGCCCCCGGCACCAACGGTGTGCACGTCTACGGCAGGGGTTTTCAGTGAGAATCCAGCGATCGACCAGTCGGTCGTTGTACGTATACCACCCAGCAAAAGGCTGACGTCGGTGGACGTGCCTCCCATGTCGAAGCTGATGGCCTGGCGGAGGCGGAGGCTCTGGGCAACGCTCCAAGCCCCGCGCACGCCGCCTGCTGGTCCGGACAAGCAAGTGCGCACGGCCTCCCGGCCGGCCACGGTGGGCGAAATGGCACCGCCGTTCGACTGCAAGACGCGCAGGCGGATGTGCTTCGAAGCCAGCGCCTCAGCGAGGGCTTCCAAGTGGCGTTGCATCACCGGCTGGACGTAGGCATTGAGCACCGCCGAGCTGAACCTTTCGTATTCGCGGTGCTCGTTAGCAATTTCGTGAGAAAGGGAGACGAAGCGGAAACCGAAAGCCCGCACGGCCCGGGCCATGCGCTGCTCGTGTCGGGGATTGGCATACGAGTGCAGAAAGCAAATAGCTACGGCCTCGGCCGTCGAGCCGCGGAGGCGCTTTAGCGCTTCTTGCACCGCCTCTCGTGTCAGGGGCAACAACGGCTTTCCGGTATGCAGCATGCGCTCGCGCACTCCGATGCGCAGGGATCGTGGCACGAGTGGTTCCGGGCGGCGCGGTTCAGGGTCGTACAGGTCCGGGCGGTTCTGCCGGCCAATTTCGATCACGTCTTCGAAGCCGGCTGTCGTCAGCAGCGCCACACGGGCCCCGCGGCGCTCCAGCAGAGCGTTGGTCGCCACTGTCGAGCTGTACGTTACGATGCAAGGGCGCGAATGCCCGAGAAGTTCGCGCAGCCCGGCCAGCACGGCCAAGGACGGATTTGCGGGCGTGCTCGGGAGCTTGTGAACCCGGAGATCACCGTCAACGAGGGCAACGAAGTCCGTGAACGTGCCGCCGGTGTCGATGCCGATCAAAGCAATCGGCGAGCGTGTGGATTGGCCTACCACTCGCCGCCTTCCATGGCGCAAGCGCCACGCTGCGGCGCCCCGCACGCTCCGCACGGACCTGGCTCGCTCGCGGCCAATGTACTGCTGTCGCGGCTAACGGCAAACGTGGAGAGCAAGCGTTCTAGTTGCGTGCTTCCACAGTAACGACAAGCGACGCGATCGCGCTCCTCGCCGTGCACGATCTCCTCGAAGACTCGCTCGCACTGCGAGCACCGATACTCGAACAGCGGCATGGTCGTCTTCTCCCTTCGTGCTTCGTTCTGGTTTCTGCATTGGCTCGAATCAAGACAACCGACTTCTTTACCGATTGAGGAGCAGGGGTGCAAAAGTGAGCTCTCGAGACCCCGTGCAGTGAGCCCTCCTGCGGCGACTGCAGAAAGGTGGGCGCCCCGAATGATTCTCGAATGATTCGCTAGATGATGTCGCGGTCCGTCTGCAGAAGGGAGTGCCGGTGGGCGCCAGCGCCCTCGGGGGCCGCCACAGGCCCGACTCCCGCTGGAAATGCCTGCCGCGCTCTCACGGGATCCGTGCTCAAGACGAAAACCGGCGCCAACGGCCGTGGATGAGTCGCTCGTGGGGGAGGAATCGGGCCTTGTACGCCATGGTCGCGCAACCTTCGACGTAGAGGCCGAGGTAGAGGTAGGCTAAGCCCCACGCGCGGCACAGTTCGAGCTGCTTCAAGATCGAGTACGTTCCGATGCTCAAGCGTGCGAGGCACGGGTCGTAGTAGCAGTACACGGCCGAGAGAGCGTCGGCCGCGCGGTCCGTGATGGCCACCCCGACGAGGCGACCATCGAGCCAGTAACTGAGCTCAAAAGTTTCCGCGCACGTATCCACGAGAAACTCCTCGTACAATTGGCGGTCGATCAGTCCGTCCGCGGTCAGCAAGCGGCGCTCGACTTTGTGCCGGTTGTACAAGCGTACCCGTTCGGCGTCCACTACCGGCAATGCCACGCGAGTTTCGAGCAATTGGTTCCCCCTCCGGAAGATGCGGCGTTGGGTGCGATTGGGCACGAATTCGCGCACCGGCAGGCGGATGGCCTGGCAGGCCTGGCAGCCCGGGCACCGGGGCCGGTACAGGAGAGCTCCTTGACGCCGATCGCCCGCCTCGAGGCGCTGTGAAAGTTGCGCTCGCGAGAGCGGCTCCACCGGCAAGCGCAAGGGCATGCGGGCAATCTGGCCGGGGAGATACGGGCAAGGGCTGTATTCATCGTAAACAACCCACTCGCGCGTTTGTGGTGGTGTCGTGCGACTGTGGCTGTCCATGGTCGTTGCACTCGCCTCGGGCCTTGCCCTTCAGTGTGCAGAGAAAACGACAGCAAAGCAACGGACATCGCGAGGCTCGTTTGGACCCAAAAGTCACGATACAATCCCGCCTGCGATGAGTTGGAACCCGAATGGTGCAGAGCCGCTGGTGCGCACCGTGCAAGTGTCGCGCGTGTATCGGCGGGGGGTGGACGAGATCCGTGCGCTCGACCGCGTGTCGTTGGAGATTCCGGCGGGTTGTTTTGTGGCGTTCATGGGTCCGTCGGGTTCGGGCAAGTCCACATTGATGAACTTGCTCGCGGGCCTCGATCGCCCGAGTTCCGGCGAAGTGTGGGTGGCCGGCCGCCGCTTGGATGTGTTGGACGAGGACCAGCTTGCTGCCTGGCGGGCCCGTCACGTGGGGTTGATCTTTCAGTTTTTCAACTTGATTCCCGTTCTGAATGCCCGGGACAATGTGGCGCTCCCGTTGTTGCTCACGCGATTAGATAAAGGCGAGCGGCTGCGCCGCGCGGAAATTGCTTTGCGCGTAGTCGGGCTGGAACATCGGGCAACGCATTACCCGCGTACACTTTCCGGTGGAGAACAGCAGCGAGTGGCCATTGCCCGTGCTTTGGTGACCGATCCTGACTTAATCGTTGCCGACGAGCCCACGGGCGACCTGGACGCGCGCAACGCCGAAGCGATCCTCGGCTTGCTGAAGCGGCTACGCACGGACTTCGGGAAGACCATCATCATGGTGACGCACGATCCGCGGGCGCTGCGCTTCGTGGACCTGGCGTTTCACCTCGACAAAGGAACGTTGCTCGAAGGCGAAGAGGCCACCCGCGCGCACGAGGCCATCTTGATGGCTGCGGCTGGTGGTTCGGTCGGGAGATAGCCCACATGAACTACGCGGGTCTGGTGTGGGCAAACCTCGGGAGGAACAAGCTCCGCAGCGGACTGACCTTCGGGGCGGTGAGCTTGGCCATAATGCTCGTGGTTTTTCTTCTCACCATGCCTGCAGGCTTGGATGCCCTTCTGAACTCCATTGCGAGCAATACTAGGGTTTCCGTTCACAACAAGGCGGGGATCGTCTATTCGATTCCGTTTGCGTACGTGCGGAAAGTGCGGCTAGTGGACGGTGTCGCCGGTGCTGTCGGGACCACGTGGTTTGGCGGCGCATACGAAGAGGAGGGGCGCGTGACCTTCCCGAACTTTGCGGTCGAGGCCGAGCACGTGGGTTTGGTGTATCCCGATTACGGCATTGCCCCGAATCACTTGGAAGACTTTCGGCGTTACCGGGATGGCGCGATCGTCGGGCGCCAAACGATGCGCCGTTACGGCTGGAAAGTGGGCGATCGGATCACGCTCAAGAGCACCGCATGGGCCGTGAACCTCGACTTGCGCATTGTCGGGGAAATCCCCATCGAGCGCTCTCCCGTGGTCTGGATTCAGCGGGATTACCTCGACGAGGCCCTGATCGCCCAGCGCGGTCAGGGCCTCGGCATCGTCCACGTGATTTGGGTGCGAGTTGCCGATCCAAATCGCGTGGACGAGGTCATGCGGACCATTGACGACATGTTTCGGAACAGCGAGGCAGAAACCGCATCCGAAACCGAGAAGAGCTTTTTTGGCAGTTTCTTTGGATCGCTGAAGGGGTTCATGACCATCGTGCTCTTGGTCACCTTGCTCGTGGCGATCTGTGTGGTGGTGATCGCCGCGAACACGGCCTCGATGTCCATCCGGGAACGAGGCAGTGAGATTGCGGTGTTCAAGGCTTTGGGATTCCCGCGCCGGATCGTGTTTGCCGTGTTGCTGGCGGAGTCGGCCGTGCTGTGTACCGCCGCAGGCTTGCTCGGTGTCGGCTTGGCGTATGGGTTTACGTACGCTTTGAGGACCTTCGCTGCGGTGATCCCCTCGCTCGGTCCGTTGGGGAGCTTCCTGATTACGCCGAGCGTGGCCCTGCAAGGGATTTTCTTGTCGTTGTTCGTGGGTTTCGTGGCGGGTTTGGTTCCCGCCTGGGGAGCGGCACGGAAACCCCTCGTCGAGGCGCTGCACGAGATTTTCTAGTACCGCATGCTGCCGATCTCTTACAGCGTGAAGAATCTCGGAAGTCGGCCCCTGCGCACGGGGATGACGGTGACCGTCGTAGCCCTGGTTGTGGTGGCCACGAGCTTGTTTCTGGGTTTGATTTCGAGTCTCCGGCGCACCTTGGTCAGCACGGGTCACCCGCTCAATCTCGTGGTCATGCGCAAAGGATCGGACAACGATGGTGCGAGTGCGCTCTCCCAGGCGGCCTACCAGGCGATCCGTTTTTACGACGGGATCGCGCGCAATGCTGCCGACCAGCCGCTGGTGTCGCCCGAGCTGGTTGTTCAGCCGTTTTTCTGGACGCGCGAGGGAGGGCGCGAAAATGTGCTGGTTCGAGGCGTGGAGCTGGTGGCGCTGGAGGTGCACGATCAGGTGCGGATCGTCGCCGGCCGCATGTTCGTGCCGAGTGCCGGCGAGGCCATCGTCGGCAAGTCGTTAGTCGGGCGATACCAGGGAACCAGCTTGGGAAGTGAACTGCGGTTCGGGCGCGGTACGTGGAAGGTTGTCGGAGTTTTCGAAGCGGCCGGTTCTTCGTTCGAGAGTGAGGTTTGGGTAGACGTGCGGGAGTTAGCCAACGATGCCAAGCGACCGCTGCCGTACTCAGGCATCCGGCTGCGGGCAAACTCGGAAGCCGATTTGTGGACCCTGAAAGAGCGCATCGAAGCCGACCCGCGCTACGCGCTGCAGGCGGAACGGGAAACCGATTACTATGCGAAGCAGGCGGAATCGGCGAACTCTTTGTACGTGCTGGTCGTGGCGATTGCGGTGTTTTCGGGGATCGGAGCCGGCTTCGGCGCCGCCAATACGATGTATGCGGCGGTGCAAAGCCGTGTCGCAGAGATCGGTACGCTGCGAGCGTTGGGTTTCTCCAAGCGGGCGATCTTGGCAGCATTTGAACTCGAAGCGTTTTTAGTGGCCGTGTCCGGGTTTTGTGTGGGTGCGGTGGCTGCGGAAGTGTTGGCCACATCGGTGGGGCAGTGGTTGCGCGGGGTGGCGTTCGGCGCGGCCACCTTCACCACGAACGTGGTGCAGTTGCAGATAACGGGCCGAGATTTGCTGGTGAGCTTTTTCCTCACCACGGCCCTCGGGATCCTTGCCGGTTTGGGTCCGGCCGTGCGTGCCGCTCGGCTGCCGCCCATCGAGGCGCTGCGGCGCGGCTAAGGGTGCAGTCGAGCGCTCGTCGCCACGGCTGGGTGTTGTTTGTTAAGGAGGAGTCGTGACCGATACGTCAGCAAATCCAGCGGAACGCATGCACGAGGATCTTTCTGCCTTGCGACTTCCGCGCGACGATGCCTGGGATCCACCGCATCGTCGCCGGCGCTGGCCGTGGGTGGCCGCAATGCTCGTCAGTGTTCTGGCCGTTCTCGTTTGGTGGCAAGTGGGCAAGTCTGTAGAGGTCGTGGTTGCACCGGTGTCGCGGGTGACGGCTGCCGAGGTCGGGCCGATGCCGATTCTGTCCGGCTCGGGTTACATCGTCACCGGAGAGCGTTACGTATCTATCGGGGTCCGAGTGCCAGGCCGGATCGAGCGCTACTTCGTGGAAGAAGGGCAAAGCGTGCGCAAGGGTGACCCCCTGGTGCAGTTGGACGATCGCGACTACCGCGCCCAAGTCACCCGCGCAAAAGCCCAGCTCGCGGTCGCGAAAGCGCAGTTGGAATTGGCCGAGGCCGACCTCCGCCGAGTGCGCGCGCTGCACGAGCAACGCGTGGCTTCGCAGCAAGAGCTGGATGTGCAGGAAAGTCGCGCGCGTGTGGCCCGTGCTGCCGTGCAGCAGGCCGAGGCGGATTTGCAGCAGGCGCGGGTGAACTTGGATTACACCATTTTGCGCGCCCCCACCGACGGCGTGATCTTGGCCAAGACGAAGGAAGTCGGCGAGATCGCCGTTCCCGGTGGTTTTGCGGGTTCGGGCGATTTGATTCGCATGGCGAACCTTTCGGACATCCGGGCGCAGGTGGACGTGAACGAGGCGGATTTGAATCGGGTTTTCATGGGGCAGAAAGCTGTGGTGACCCCGGATGCGTATCCGGACGCAAAGTACGAAGCGGAAGTCGTCAAGTTCTATCCCCAGGTGGATCGCTCCAAAGGGACGTTGCGGATCGAGGTGCGACTCTCGGCGCCTGACGAAAAGTTGCTTCCGGACATGAGCGCGCGGGTGACCTTCCTGAGCCAGAGCCAACCGGCGGACGCGAAGGATCCGATGGTTTTCGTGCCGAGCGCCGCAGTGCGGCGCAACGAGCGCGGTGAGGCTTTTGTTTGGGTGGTAAACGAGGCCCGCGTTCATGCTCGGCCGGTGAGGCTTGGAGCCACGGTGGCTGGTCGGGTGCAGGTGCTTTCCGGTCTAAACGGCGACGAGCGAGTGGTGGTCAGCGGCACGGCGCTACGCGAAGGCCAGCGCATCCGCATTCGACAGTCGTGACCACACGCTGTGCCCGCGGAGACTCGCGGGTGCTGGAGGCGCTAGGCAGCATTCACAAATCGCAGCGGCGATGTCTCGGCACAATGCCGCCCTCCCCAACCGCGCGGCGTTGTTCCAAGCAAACAGTGGCCGCCGTTACGTCCGAGCGTTTCTTTCAGGCAAGGCGTGCCTTGCCGGAGGCCCGCAGCGCGCCCATACAGCGCGCCGAGCCCACCGCGGGCAACCACAAGGGTTGCCCCTACTGCGTTGGTGCGCTCGTTTCCCGGCGGTAGGGGCAGGCCTTGTGCCTGCCCGTGGTGCCGGTGCACGCCGCGGGCGACCACAAGGGTCGCCCCTACTGCGCTGGTGCGCTCGTTTCGCGGCGGTAGGGGCAGGCCTTGTGCCTGCCCGTGGTGCCGGTACACGCCGCGGGCAACCACAAGGGTTGCCCCTACAAACGGCCGCGCCAGTTCAGCACGACGCCATCCGAGTCTCGCTGGCGCAGGTTGCTCCCTTGGGGGCAGTTGTCGCAGGGGTCGCCGATGCCGTCGCCGTCGGTGTCGGGTGCGTTGCGACAGTCGCCGCGAACGGTACCCACGCACAAAGCGGTCCCGAGGCGGGCGCGGATAAAACCCGCTTCGCGCGGATGGAGCCGCAGGTGGTCGTAACAGGGGCAATCACAAGGCGTGCCGCAGCACTCGACGCAGAAACTCTGTAACGTCCCGAAATGACCCGGGGCACAGCCCTGCGTGCGCTCCCAGATGGGGGCGTACTGGTCTCCGTGATTGACGCCCAAGACGTGCGTCAACTCGTCACCGAGCGCAAACATCGAGTGCATCTTATCCCCTCTCGTTACTTAGAGGTCTCCGACTGAAAGATCGTTCCAGGGAGCCCAAGTCACCCAGGCGTAGTGGCTCGTTCTGCACGTACCCCCCACGCGTGCCATGTCCGCCGTTCCCGCCATCGAACCGCAACACCACGAGCGCGTCGCGTGGGACGCAGCCGGGCGGTTGACCAGGACTCTCGCAGCGTGGCCAGTTGAGATTCCAAAAGTCCAGGAAGTTGTTCAACTCTACTGCACTCGGGATCGTTGGGTCCCAGGGGGGCTGAATGTCTGGGTCGGTAGGATCCCGCCTGTCGCGGTTCCTCCACACGTGCATGTGCACGATCGTGAGCTTCACACCCGCGTCCCGAAGCAACACGCCGTTCAGGACCTCGAAACTGCCGGCGACGTAATTCACCAACAACTGGATGTCATCGTTGAACCACCCACGCCAGTCCCGCTCGATATCCACCGCGACTTCCACTTCAAAGGTGACATCTGTTACCGTCGATGGGGCAACCGAGTCCGGTTCGCCGACCTGGTCGTTTTCCATGGAGGCAAACCCCAAGGATTGTCCCGGCGGAAGAGGCCGAGCGGTCGCGGGCCCGTTCGGCTGGGGCAGGCGAGACGTGTTTTCTTCGAGGTCGATACGCAGCGTAGCCCCATCGGCGATCACCTTGGCGAAGGATGGGGTGGGCAGGCAAAAGATCGTGGCCGCCGCCAGGAGTGAAATTTTGCGCCGCCTGAGGAGCAGGGCGAGGAGCCCAAAGGCTACACCCAGCCAGGGCACGCCCAACCCTCCCGAGACATGGCAACCGGAGGAATCATCCCCGTCCCGCGGCAACGCCTCGGCCTCGCAACGAATCGGTGCGGATCTTTGATGGCGCGGCACGAACGCCACCGGTCCGATGTCGCGGTGCAAGCCAGGCCCCGTGACCCAATACCGCCTCGGCTCGAATTGGGGGACTTCGTATACCAGATCGTTGCCCCCGATTTCCGCCGTGGTGATGAAGAAGTTCGGGTACCAGGACCTCTCCTCGGTGTACCTGCTGAGCACCACCAGGCGTTCGCCGTCCACGAACAGGTACTGTGGCTGGCCCTTGACCCTGGCACCCGCGCCCGGAACATCCTGGAAGGTGTCCAATGCCACAGCACCGACCCTACCGAGGTTCAGATCAGACAGGCCGATGAAGAGAAGGCGCTCGTCTGCGCTCAGCGCCAATACATAGTCACAGCACGGAAAGCGGAACTTGGGGAAGATGGTCAACTCGCCCGTGGCCAGGTCCACAAAGCCGGCCTTCCCCCCGGTACTCACCACCGCGTACGCGCGAGTTGTCCCCGCAACAACGTCGTCTGGGCCCCTATATGCACGGGTCTTTTCATCTACAAAACGAATCCTATGGCTACCCATTTCCGCGAGCCGGGTCAGGACAATTTCCTCGTTGAAGGCATCCAGAGACAAAACGACTTCTTTGCCGGGAACGAATCCCTTGAAGAAGCCGGGGATCCAGCGCTCGAGCCGTTTCCCCTCCCAGCCCACGATGGCAAAGCTGAACTGTGTGGCGTGGCTAAAGAAGAAAAATCCTGGCGGGCGCGGCGCGGGACTGACAATGAGGAACTGGCAACCCTCGGCCAGAATCTGCTCCGGCTGGCTCTCCACGGGAAAGCTGCGTTCCGTCCCACTGCGCCGAGCGAAGAGATGGACCCGCCCCTGCCCGCCGGCATCGCTTCCCCCCACGGCCAAGAGGCCCTCGTCCGCCGTCACCGCGAGAGCCCGCCCGCAACAGGGCACCGGAATCCGTTCCTGGACCTGGCCGTCGGCAAGTCCGACCTGCACGACCTCTGTACCTCCTCGGGCCAGAGCGTACGCGTGCGTCGCGCTCGCCGCCACCGCCACGACCTCTCCCCCAACGTCGATCTGCTGGACACCCTGACCAATCCGCGTGATGAATAACCACTGGCCATTGCTCGACACCACCACCTGGGCCTCGGCCGCACGAAGCCAACAAAGCGCGATGAACCCGCCGAGCAGAAACGCGCATCCGCGCGCGATCCTGCTGGCGACGATTCCGCGCACAAGGCGTGCTGTGACCGCGACTCCCTGCAGCCCCTCGCACGCCTGCGAGCGGCGGTCATTCCGCACGCCCTTCTGCGTGGGACCCGGCACTTCACGGCGTGCATCACTGCGAAATCGCTCGCGGCCACATGCCCCAGTGATCATCCCTCGAGCGTGGTACCTTGTGCTCCCCTCGCCCGCGCGCTGGTACAGATCCATGGCGCCTCCTCACTCTCGCCCCCGAGCGCCAATCCTCGTTGCGGCCGGAGGGCGAGAGCTCAACCCTTTTACCCCCCCCCCGCGCTCATATGTCAAGACACGAAACGTAGGGGCTGGCCTCGTGCCTGCCCATGGTGGCGGTGCACACCGCGGGCAACCACAAGGGTTGCCCCTACAAACGGCCGCGTCGGTGCACACCGCGGGCAACCACAAGGGTTGCCGCTACCAATGGCGACCACGTGGAACCCGGCGTGGCACGGCACCCTGCGTGCCCGTGGCGAGGTTTTTCTGGCGAAATAACGAATGGCGAGTGGCGAGTAGCGAGTGGTGAGTGGTGAATGCTGAATTGGCGAGATGGAGATTGGGGAGATTTGTTGCAAGGCTTCTGCACCCCACACCGCTCACGCCTCGTCCCGCATCTGTCATCCCTCATCGCTGATCCCTAACCCCTCGCCATTCGCCATTCGCTATTCGCCATTTCGCCAACAAGGCATTGTCACTGCACCACCTCGCGCAGGTGCTGGCGCACCCGTTCCATGGTCGCGGCCCCACGCGGGGCGTTCAGGTGCAAGCGTTGTTGCCGGCCGGTGGGCGCCACCATGCGAAGCACGACACCCTCGCTCGTCAGCTCCCCCTCCACCTCGGCCAACATCTCGCCATTGGAGCGCACGATCTCCCCCTTCACCACACCCTGGCGCAACTCCACCTCGAAGTTGCCCACCCGCACCAGCGCGGTGCCAGTCAGCGCCACGCGCCCGCGCACCACCAGGACCCCCGGCGCGCTCCTCTGCACCACCACATCGCGCACGTACCAGCGCCGCTCTTCTCCGGCGGCTATGGCTTCGGCGAGAGGATCCACACGGTCTTGGGCCTCCGTGGCCTCTGGGCTCCGAGGCGCGAGTGCGGCGGAGCTCAAGGAGTGCCCGCCCGCCTCGTCCCACGTGCCGGTGCTGCTGGCGAGCACAGCCCGATCGGAAGCTTGGGCCATGAGCTGTCCCGTGTCGAGGAACGCACTTGCCACGACCAGCACGGCCGCGAGCGGCACCAGCACGCAGCGCCGTGCTCCGCGATGGCACCGGGGTGTTGCGTGGGATGCGCGCCGGCGTGCCCGTGCCCACCACCGCCACACCCACGCCACCAGGGCCAGCAGCACTACCGCCTTGCCGTCACTGCCCGCACTCCTGGCTCCAGTGGCCCCCAGGGCGCACGAACCACCCGGCGGCGGAGCACCGCAACTGGCTCCTTGCACCGTGAGGGTGGCGTGGGCCACCACCACCGCCTGGGCGCGCCCGGTGGCATCGCTGCTGTGCACGCGCGTGAGGCCTACCTGGTAGGTGCCGTTACATGCCGAAGGCTGGATGCGCCCGCGGCACTTCAGCACCACGCCGTCGGGTAGGGCTGCTGCTGCGGAGTCCGCTGGCGGGTAGAGCAGGGCCCGGTGCTGGTAGGAAGTGAGCTGGTGTTGCCCGAGTTGGTGCGGCAGTGTGGCCGATGCCTTCTCGCAGCTCACCTCGGCGAGCACCGCGGGGTCGTACACCATGTCGAAGTTCACGCCGTCCACCAATGCGAGGGCGCTACGGTCGTCCACCACCAGGGGGAATTCCACCACTTGGCCGGGGCTACCACTGGCGGGCCAGAGTTCCACGGCCACCATCGCCGTGGCGGTCGGCAGCGGCGTCGGCGTGGCGTAAGCCGGGCACGGCGCTGTGCCGAGCAGCACGTTGACCGCGCGGATGATCTCGTCCACCGTGATCTCGCCATCGCCGTTCACATCGAAGTGAGGGCAGCGAACGAGCGGGAGCTGGCCCAGGGCCATGTTGACGGCAGTGACGATGTCGTTGACTTCCACCGTGCCCGTGCAATCGCAGTCGGCAAAGCACAGCGGGTTTTGGCACGGAGTCGGGGTGGGTGTGGGGGTAGGTGTCGGTGTGACCGTAGGTGTGGGCGTGTGGGTGGGCGTGCGCGTATGCGACGGTGTGGGAGTGCGCGTGGGGGTGAGTGTCCGAGTCGCCGTTCGGGTCGGGGTATGCGTCGGGGTGGGGGTGGGAAAACACGAGGGAAAAGAGAAGGACGCGATCTGTGTTTGCCACAGCCCTCCGCTCTCTCTGCTGCCCACGTACTCGTTCGTGTACCAGAAGGTGCAGCCGTCCACGGGATCGACGTTCATGGAGCTGTAGTCACCCCAGCGACGGCTGGTATCTTGCGCGTAGCTACCCTGAAGGATCATCACCTCACCCGTCGTCATCGTACCTGGCGGATCCTCCGCGAGCCTTCCGACGTAGGCGATGCTCGGAAAGAGCGTCGTGCTGGAGACGCTGTACCCGAGCGCGATGTTCCCCCGCCGGTCCATCGCGATGCTGCCCATCCAGCGGTGATGGATATCCGGAGCCCAGGTGCCCTCCTGAAAAAGATCCCACGCGCCTCGGCCCACCCGGCGCAGCTCGAACCAGCGGATCCCAGCGTGATCCGTGTCGTCCACATCGACAACGAAGTTGCCCACCAGCGTCTCGTGCGTCCCGAAGTTGCGCTACTGCGCTCGCCACATGACTACTTCGCTCACCGGGTCCAAGCTCTGCGAAGTCCCCGGCTGCGGAATGCACTGCACGGAGCCCACCCCGCAGAGACGGGAGTCGAACTGCGCCACCTCGACCGAAGGCAGCGCCGTGAACCTGGAGTTTTGGGGCGCTGCAAAGTCGACCCGAAGCTCGAACAGATCCAGGAAGTCCACGCCTGCAACGGGCTCGCTATCGTGCACCTCGTCGTCGCGGTGACGCACGAAGAGACCCGGCGAGCCAGCCGGCGGCGCAGCTCCGTGGAGGTCCGCTGGCGTGAGAGCTTGGAAGCTGGTGAACCCTCCGAGTGGCTCAGCCGTGAATCGCTGCTGGCTCGCGGGTAGCCCGGCCAGCATCCGTGCACGATCGAGGGCATAGACGGCCGGAGGGCGTTCGTTCGTGGTCACGTAGTAGGCGTCGGGCCACACGGCGAACTTCGGATAGTCCGGAAACTGCGGCGTGTGAAATTCGTAGAAGAACCACCCGCCGTTTAGCGGATCGTCGGTGCGCGAGAGGTAAACGCAGAGGGTGTTCCCGAGATTCGGATCGACGAACTCCGCGATGAGCCAACGGTTGGCGAGGTGGTCGTAGAGGACGATCGGGTCCCCACGGCCCGCCGTTGCGCAGTTACCCCCTGCGGTCCACAAGCTGCGAAGAACCGTGGGCCCCCAAGACAGCGCGCCCGTGACTTTGTCGTACACAGCGATGGATGTTCCCTGGGAATGGTTGACTGCCTGAACGTAGTACTGGAGACCCACGTCCCCGACCGTGTCGGGGGGCCGAACGTCGGTGTAGCCTTGCCCCGGGAAGTTCAGCTCCGGCGGCGAGAATGCGGCGGCGCCTCCCTGGGCCACGGCACTCGTCCCCTGGGGCTGGCGCAGCGAGGTTTCGGCCTGCATCGGCGAACCATCGTCCTGCTGGGCCTGACAGCACCGCCCGTCGGGCTGCTCGATCGGAGGGGCACCAGGTTCGGGCGTCGGTGCCAGCGGGAGATCGCGCAGAGAGCCGTCGAAGACGCCCCACGCCACGGCTGGGAAAACTTCCCCGCCTTGCTGGATCACCTTTCCTTCCGGCGGAATGGGTTCGGAGCCGTAGCTCACCAGCGCAAAAAGCAACGCTGTGGCCAGGGTGCCCGCGGCAAGTGCACGGCGTGACATGCTGGTTATGAAATGCCGGAGCGCAGCCGTCGAAATCCCTGAACGCAGCGGTTGCATTCGGACGTGTCCTCCGGGTTGGATTGTGCCTCCCCTCCTCTCCCCCTTTTCACCGCTCCGGCACGGCAACGATGGTCAAGACGTACCCTGCGACGGTGCCCGATCGAATCTCGGCGCACCGCAGGGCCGGAGCGCACAGCTCGATGCGCGCGAGTGCAAGCCGCGGGTCATCTCCCCCGCCCCAAAGTGGGCAATACGGACCGCCGCCGCGGAAGTCGACGGGCTTGCCGTTGACAAGGAGCTTGGGCTCACCGCCAAGGTCTCCCGCCAACCCCACGTCGACCTCCTGGCCGCCGATGAGCAGAGCCTTCTCTCCCGGCATACTCTCGATCATGAACCGGTTTCCAGCCTGCAGGCGAAGCCCGGTTAGAAAAACGCCAAACGCGCGAATGGGAGCCCACTCCAACCGAAACGTCCCCGTGAGCGGTTCGGTCACGACGCTGGTGGGGCTCGGCGGGTCCGGCGAGAAGGTGAGAGAACTCCCTTCGAGAAGTCGGTACGGGATCCCGGCTTCCTCCTCGGCGGCTGTGCTGCCGCCACCTCCACAACCGACGAGAATGCTCAGAGACAAAGCCCAGAGAAGCCGGAACCCGTTGGTGCGCGCGCGCGCCGTCGGCTTGCTCTCGCGAGATCCCCGTTCGCGGCGCGGTGCATGCGACAAGCTACCGGAAGACTCTCCGCGTGGAGATGTTTCCGCACCGGCACTGCGCAGCGGGCGCTCCCCACCGCTGGCAGCACCCCTGCGCTCAGCAGCCCGAACTTGCGCCGACAGGCCTGGCCCGACAATTCACTCGCACGAACTCTTCCCACTGCCATCCGGCGCGTTTTTCTTGCCGACTCGCCCCGGTAGAGCTCCATGGCGCCTCCTCGCTCTCGCCCCGTACGTTGGTTCGGTTTTGCGGACGAGAGCATTGGTCCTTTTACCCCCCGCCGCCGATCAAAGGTCAAGATACGAACCGTAGGGGCAGGCCTTGTGCCTGCCCGTGGTGCCGGTGCAACCACGGGCGACCACAAGGGTCGCCCCTACGAACGGCCGCACCGGTGCACACCGCGGGCAACCACAAGGGTTGCCCCTACTGCATTGGTGCGCTCCTTTCCCGGTGGTAGGGGCAGGCCTTGTGCCTGCCCGTGGTGGCGGTGCAACCACGGGCGACCACAAGGGTCGCCCCTACGAATGGCCGCACCGGTACACGCCGCGGGCAACCACAAGGGTTGCCCCTACCAATGGCGACCACGTGGGACCCGGCGTGGCACGGCTCCTCTGCGTGCCCGTGGCGAGGTTTTGCTGGCGAAATAACGAATGGCGAGTGGCGAGTAGCGAGTGGTGAATGCTGAGTCGGCGAGATGGAGATTTGTTGCCAGGCTTCTGCACCCTGCTGCGCCCCTGGGTGGGCGTGGCGGGGCGATGTTCACCAGGGTACGGCATCGCCACGCGATGGGGGCGCACGGCTGTATCGGTGCGTAGCGCCGCGTTGGATCTAATGCGGCGCCGAGTTGCGCTGCGCGAACAAGGCGTAGAACGGAATGCCTGTGGCCGCAATTGCAAGTGCTGCCAGGCACTCGAAGGGTCTTCCCAAAAGCATGGCCGCTGCGATCCCAGCATTTGCGACCAAGTAAAGCGCGGGAAGCCAAGGATACCCCCAAGCGCGGTAGGGCCGTGGCCTCTGGGGTGCCCGCCACCGCAAGGTGTAGAGCGCTGCAGTGTCCGCCATGGTGGCGAGCACGATGGCAAACGTCGTGTAGTCGAGAATACGCGGGAAGCCTTGCAGCAGCAGGACCAATCCAATCGCAGTCACTGCCTGGGCGACGATTGCACCGTGCGGTGTGCGGTAGTGATCATGCACGCGTTCGACGCCGGGGAAGAAGTAGCCATCGAGAGCCATCGCGTACGCGATGCGAGGACCGACCAGGATGGTTGCGTTGAGGCAGCCGAGAACCGAGGCCAGCACTAAAAGCGCGATGACCGGGGCGCCGGCATTCCCGAAAAGCACGCGTGCGGCAGCCTCGCCGACATTGGATTGTTGGCCAAGTTCGGGGAGAGGCAGCGCGTAGAGGTAAACCACGTTGAGCAAGACGTAGGCAACGATGCACAGGCCAAGGCCCAGAAAAAGCGCGCGCGGAATGGTTCGGCCCGGCGTCTGAATTTCGCTTGCCACGTACACAGGGGCGTTCCATCCCAGGTAACTGAACAGCACGGGCGACAAGGCCAGGCCAAAGTTGGCCCAGTGAGCAGCCGCCACGCCAGGCGGCGCTGCGGCAAAATGCTCCCAGTGCCCCTTGTCGCTGAGAAGCGCTACGGCACTCAACGCGACAATTGCGCCAAGTTTCAACAGTGCCGTGGCATTGTTGAAACTCGCACCCCGCCGGACTCCCGCGTAGTTCACGGCCGATAGCGCCACGATGGTACCGCAAGCGCTTGCCAGCACCGCGCGCTGGTCGAGCCAGAGGAAACGACTCAAGCCTTCCGCAAAACCGACGGCAAGTGTGGCCACGGTCCCAGCGTAGATCACGAAGAAAGACAACCATCCGACAGCGAAGCCCGCTAACGGGTGATAAGCTTCGCGCAGATACACGTAATCGCCACCGGCGCGGGGGAACATCGCGCCAAGTTCGGCATTGGCCAGCGCGCCAGCTAGAGAAAGCAAGCCGCCAACAAGCCAAGCGGCGAGGAAGAGGCTCGGGCTAGGGAGCAACGCAGCTACGTGCCCCGGGGTCAGGAAGATGCCGGCGCCAATGATGGACGAGACGCACAGCATGGTGGTGTCCAGTAAACCGAGCTGGCGGTGGAGGCGGTCCCGCGGATGGCGGTCGTCTACTGTGGTCGGCACGGTGCCGCCCTGTGGCACAGTGCCGGGTTTTCTTCCAGTACCGTGGCGGTGAGAGCGCAACTGCGCGCGCAGTCGAGCGCGGCGACACGCGGGGCGGGTGCAGTCTCCGGGCATCGTCACTGCGCTTTCGAGCCCGCGGGGCATGGTGAGGCGATTCGTTCATGGTAAGCTCGGGCTCGTGAAGCAACGTATGGCAGTGCAAGTGGTCGTGAGTTTGGCTGTGGGAGGGGTGTTCCTACTGCTGGCTTTTTGGAACGTTTCGCTCTCTCGGCTGGCAGAGGTTCTGGGGAATTTTCACTGGCCGTGGCTGTTAGCGGCAGTGGGGGTGAGTGTTGTACTCATGCTCTTGCGCGCATGGCGATGGCAGCTCGAGCTCGAGCCGTTGGAACATGTGCCGTTTGGCCGGCTATGGTCGGTGACCGCTGTTGCCTACAGCGCCATCAATTTGATTCCAGCGCGGCTCGGTGAGGTCGTGCGGCCGTGGTTGGTGGCGCAGTTTTCCTCAGTGCGCATGTCGCAGGCCATTGGCAGCGTGGTCGTGGAAAAGCTCATGGACTCTTTTTGTATCGTGACCTACATTTTGGCCGCGTTGCTCTACACGCCGGAACTCCCGACTTGGGCGCGTAACGGCGCGGTGTTTCCGGCTGTCTTTACCGCGTTCTTCGCGCTGGTGGTTGTGCTCGCATACAACCGCGGAGAGCACTGGGTGCAACGTTACTTTTCCGGTTGGCTCCCCGAGCGTGCCGGCCAAGCGGTGGCGCGCGCGCTGCGCGCGGTGCTGCAAGGCATGCAGGTGCTGCCGAACGGGGCGCTTCTGGGGCGAGTGTTTGTCGTGTCCCTGGTGCTGTGGTTTTTGCCCATCGTGTCGAGTTGGATCGTCATGAAGGGTTTCGGGTTCCCAGTGCCATTCTCTGCGGCGCTGGTGGTGTTTCTGTTCATCGGTATGGCGACGGCGCTGCCCAATCCGCCGGCGATGGTCGGCCCGTTCCAGTACGCCTGCATCTTGGCATTGGGTATTTACGGGGTGGGGCGAGAAGAGGCGTTGGCTTTCGGGCTTTTACTGAATGCGTTACAGGTGCTGACCATCGTGGGTCAGGGCGTTGTGGGTGCGGTGTTTCTCGGTCTGAGCTGGTCCGACGTCCGGGCTGCCGGCGAGGTGGTGCGCGCTGGCGAGGCGTCCACGGGGACCGTCGGGGAGACGCAAGCCGGCGCGACGGCTAATCCAGGCAATGCAAAGGGGCGCAATGGAGTACAACGGAACCGCTAGAAACATCGCGGCCAACATGGGCGCGGGTAAGCAACGTGCGCCGATGGAAAAGTTGCCCACCAGTGCACCTAGCAGAACATAGTTGCACACCCCTCCCCAGTGCCCAATCCGGTTGGTCCAGATCGAATCGGATGGTGGGTCCGCGCGCGCGAGTGTGCGGGCGAGGTACGCCCCGAACGCCACCGCAATGCTGGCCGGAACCCACCAAGGCAGTTTGCCAAGGAGAACGTAAGTCCAGAAACCACAAAAAAGAAACGCGATGTCTGCTCCATGATCGAGCCAGCGGCCGTAGGACCTTGGCCGCGACTGTTGTCTCGCCCAGCGGCCGTCGGCGATGTCGCTCCAGGCGGCAAACGCAAACAGCAGTGCGGTGCCGATTGCCGCAACGGTGGAGCCTCGCTCTGCTTGCCAGACACACCAGGCAAAGAGGGGTCCAGCGAAAAGTCGCCCGAGGGTCAAAAGATCCGCGGGGCGCACACGAGCACTGGCGCCGGACACAGCCATTCAGCGGCCCTGGCGCAGCAAGGACCGCACCTCGCCGGTTTCGCGCAACAGCTCATTGACCGTGCGGATCCACTCGCTGTTGCGGGGAGCCGAGGGTGCCTCGCTATCGCCATCATCAGTCGCGGGCAAAGCCGGGGTATCTTCCCGGCCGGATTGAAGTTTGACGAGAAATTCCTTGTGGCGAGCAATGAGTGCCGACAACTTTTGGTAAGAGTCCTGGTCTCGATGGGAGGTTTGGCCGGCGAGAAAAAGCTCCGCTTCCCGAATTTCGTGCGCGTAGCGGCCGAGCGCGTCGTCCACGTCCCCTCGTTCCTCTACGCGGCGCAGTGTCTCCACCGCCGCCAGAGTCACACTGCCGAGATGCCGCTCGGCACGGGCCGCGTACGAACGGTCCGAACAGCCCAAAAAGCTGCCGGCCGCCAGAAGGAAAACCAGCGCCCAGTTCGTGGCTGCGGCCAATCGCTCAAGCACGGTACATTTGTTCGATAAGGTCGGCATATTTTTCGTGGACCACGCGGCGCTTCATCTTCATCGTGGGAGTGAGCTCTCCGGAGTCTATAGTCCATTCCCGCGGAACGATCACGAACTTCTTGATCCGCTCCACTTGGCTGAGTTGCTGGTTCACCTCGTCGATGTAACCCTGCACGACGCTTTGCACCTTGGGGTGTTGTGCGAGCACGCTCAAGTCCGCGGGTAGGTCGTGCTGTTGCGCCCATGCGAGTGTCGTTTCGGGGTCGAGCACGATCAGTGCGGAGACGAAGGGCCGGCGGTCGCCAATAACGCACGCTTGTCCGACAAGCGGTTTTTGCTTCAGCATGTTCTCGATATTCGATGGAGCGATGTTTTTGCCGCCCGCCGTAATGATGATTTCCTTTTTCCGATCAACGATGCGAATGTACCCGTCCGCATCGATGGTCGCGATGTCTCCGGAATGGAGCCATCCGTCTTCGTCGAAGGTCTCGCGCGTGAGTTGTGGCTCCTTGTAGTAGCCGGCAGTCACGTTGCCGCCGCGCACCAGCAATTCGCCATCGTCGGCAAGCTTGACTTCGACGCCAGGGATGGGCCGCCCGACCGTGCCGATTTTGATTTCGCCCGGTCGGTTCCAGGAAGTCGGACCGGTATCCTCCGACTGCCCGTAGACCTCGGCGATCGGCACTCCAATCGCGTAAAACCACTCGATCAGTTCCGGTGCGATGGGTGCCGCGCCACTGGAAGCGATTTTAATCGCGTCGAGCCCGACGCGCTCGCGAATCATCGCGGTAATGAACGCGGCATTCTGCGCCTGCTCTTGCAGATCGGGAGGGACAGGCTCGCCGCGCTGTTCGAGTCGCACCTTTTGCAGGCTCACTTGGATGGCGTGCCGGACCATGGAACGCTGCGGCTCGTCGAGCTTCTCGATCGCGGCCACCAAACCAGCATGGAGCTTTTCCCAGATTCTCGGCACTGCGAAAAAGAATTCGGGGCGCACTTCGCGCAAGTATTCGCGCGATTTGTTGGGGGCTCGGGCAGAAGTAACAGGTGGACGCGCTCTTGAGGTGCAGGTAGTAGCCCGCCATGCGCTCGGCGATATGGGCCAGAGGCAGGTACGAAATGTGGCGCATGCCTGGGGTGCGGGGGAACAATCGGTCCAAAGACTCCGCCGTCCAACACACGTTGTAATGAGTGACCATGACCCCTTTCGGTGGTCCAGTTGTGCCCGACGTGTAGATGAGGGTGGCCAGGTCCTGCGGCTGAACGGCTTTCCAGCGTCTTCTCCACTTCTTCGAAAATGCTTGCCTCAGCGGCAGCGGACTCCAAACTCGCCAAAGGCAACACGCCAGGTTCTCCCCGGAGCTGCTCCGCCTGGTCGATCACGACGACGTGCCGCAGCTTCGGAAGGTTCGCCCGAATCGCCGCAACTTTCGCATACACGTCGGGATTCTCCGCCACGAACGCCACCGCCTCACAGTGGTTCATGATGTACTCGATCTGCGGCGGCGCCAGGGTACTGTAGATCGTCACCGGAATGGCTCCGGCGTGCAGCGCAGCCAGGTCGACGAGGTAATGTTCCGGCCGATTCGAGGCGAGAATGGCCACGAACTTACCCGGCTCGACACCAAGTCGTACGAGCCCAGCCGCGAGCTTGCGCACTCGCTCCCCGTATTGCTGCCAGGTGAGCGACTGCCATGCGTCGCCCGATTTCCATTTCAGTGCGTCCAAATCGGGATACTTGGCCACCGCGTCGGCAAACAGTGTGCATACCGTTTGGCCAGCAACGGTGCGATCGATGTCCTCTCGTTCGCGGTGACTCATGCGGAACCTCCTCTGTCTAGGTAGAACCTGATTTGGTTCGCATTCTTAGTGAGTGTCCTAGGCCGGAGGCAACTGCCGGACCGGACCAAACTTTGTTCCCCAAATCGGCTGCGCCCGCGCACGCTCGCTCCTCGAGCGCTTGGAGTTTTGCGTTGAATGGGCTAGGGCCTGGCGCCATTGCGGCGGGCAGCCGGGGCCATGCCACGAGTTGCTCGCGATCGACTCGCTGGCGTTCGGCAGTCAAGGCCGCGGAGGTGAGCGTCGAATCGAAGGGTCATGGGCTTGCGAATGGCCACCGTACCAGAGTGGATGGCAAAAACCATTGTACGGACGAGGCGTACCCGATGCCAAGGCCCGTACCGTGGCGCCGGTGATTTCGAGCCGCCGATCCTTGCCGGCAGTCGTGTTTGGTTCCACCACGAGTCGGTCCGTCTTTCGGGGTACCGTTCAGAGTGCCAAGACGCGGATGGGCTCAGCGCCGCCCCTTGTGCGGATGCCATCCGAGCGTGGGTTTCGTTTGGAAAGGGCCGACGGTGTAAGCGGATACACCGGTGGAAGAACGACTTGGCGGTGTTCGAGCTGGCCTACACTGAGCATGACAGGGCGACCGGAAGGGCATGGCGGTGAGGCTGGAAACAAGCTCGTGCTGGAATTTCCTCGCTGTGCTTTTACGACGTCTCCGGCGCCGTGTGTTGCAGTGTCGCCTTGTGGACGACCTGCGAACAGAGTCTGCAACAGACACTGGGGTGCTCGACGCCGCTGCCTGGCTTTGCTGGCGGAGCTCGTTGCCCGAGGCGGCAAGCTTGCTTCGTGCGCTAACGGGCCTGGCTTGGCCGAGCGCCGCGAACGCCGGGCAGGATTTCAGGAAATGGCGGAGAAAACACCGGCGGCGATTGCCCCAGTCCTCGAAGTGGGATACCTTGCCATTCGTTCATTGATCAACCTACGGGCGGGTACGTGTAACAGTTGGTTGCGAACTGGGACTAAGGTCCACGCCCGTTGTCGGGGAAGGAGGACACGATGAAAGGTGCAAAAGGTTTGGCCATTGCAGCAGCCGCGGCGGCGTTGCTCGTATCCAAGGCGGTCACGGCTGGAAGCCACGAGGGCGCGACCGAAGCAAAAAAAGTGAAGTGCGAGGGTGTCAACGAGTGCAAGGGGAAGGGCGAGTGCGGCGGAGCCACCCACGATTGCGCTGGTAAAAACGAGTGCAAGGGCAAAGGGTGGGTGGAGATGTCTGCCGAGCAGTGCAAGGCCAAGGGCGGGAAGATCAAGGCCGATTGACGGCGGGCCTACGTACTGGTTTTGGATTAGGTGACATTCCTCGGTTTTGGTGTCGGCTTGCGACCAAAGCATTACCCGGAGATTCTGGGTCTTTGGCCGCAGGTGGACTGGTTCGAAGCGATCACGGAAAACTTTCTGGTTCGCGGCGGCCGGCCCCGTCGGGTCCTTGCCGAAGTTCGGGCGCACTACCCGCTCGTCCTGCACGGTGTGTCTTTGTCCATTGGTTCGGTGGATCCTTTGGATTACGACTACCTGGGACAGGTGCGCGCGCTGGTGCGAGCAACTCGACCCGGCTTGGGTATCGGATCACCTGTGCTGGACGAGAGTGGATGGCATTCAGCTCCATGATTTGCTGCCGCTTCCGTTTACGGAGGAGAGTCTCCGCCACGTGGTCGAGCGAGTCGAGCGCGTGCAAGACTTTCTCGGCAGGCAGATTTTGCTCGAAAACGTTTCTTCCTACTTGGAGTTCGGCCATTCCACGATTCCCGAGGGCGAATTCCTGGCGGCAGTAGCGGCGGAAGCGGATTGCGGCATCTTGCTGGACGTGAACAACCTCTACGTGAACGCCCAAAATCACGGCTTCGATCCGCTGCGGTACTTGGATGTACTGCCCCGGCACCGGATTGGCCAAATACACTTGGCGGGTTACGCCGACCGGGGCACGTTCCTCCATGATACCCATGACCACCCGGTGTGGCCGCCGGTGTGGGAGCTGTATCGTGAGGCGATCCGGCGGTTCGGCCTCGTCTCGACGCTCATCGAGTGGGATGCCTCGCTGCCACCGCTGGCGAGAGTCCTGGAAGAGGCAGAGAAAGCCCGTGCCGTTGCAGCCGAGGTTCTTCATGGCACGAGTGCCTTTGCGCGAAGTGCAACGCTTGTTCAGCAAGCTGATCCGGGCTCCTGAAGGCGTGGGCCCGGCGCTGCCCGAGTTGTCGCAACGAGAGCGGGAACTGTGGCGCAACCTGGTGCGTCCCCACGGGGCGCTCGACGCGGTGGAGCGGCTAGACATTTATGCGAACATGTACTTCTACCGCATTCGCGACGCCTTGGCGGACGACTTTCCCGCTGTTCGGGCCACGGTGGGGCCCCAGCGATTTCACAATTTGATTACCGACTACCTTCTCGTTCATCCCTCGCGCTCGTTCACGCTGCGCGACGTCGGAGCGGCGCTGCCCGAATTTCTTCGCGAACACCCGCTCTCGCGCGATTGGCCCTGGCTCGGGAATCTCGCTGTGTTGGAGTGGGCGGTTGTGGAAGCCTTTGACGCAGAGGATCGGGCAACCGCGGATGTTGCGGCACTGGCTGCGACTCCCCCCGCAGATTGGGGTTTGCACGCTCTCGACTGGCACCCGTCGCTGCGGGTGCTTCGTTGCGACTACCCTGTGCACACCGTCTGGCGCCAGTGCCAAGAAGATAAAGAACCGAGCCCGGTCGAGCCGGAGGAAACTTGGCTGCGAGTCTGGAGGCGGCAGGAAAAAGTGATGGTGGCCGCCATCACGGCGGTGGAAGCTCGCGCTTTGTTATCGCAAGACTCTCTTGGCAAGATCGCCGAGGAGCTCGGCAGCGAACTGGGGGAGCAAGAAGCCGCGCAGCAGCTCGCGACTTGGCTGGGAAGTTGGCTCGAAGCAGAAATTCTGTGCGGGTGGAGACCCGTCAAGAATCGAGAATGAACGTGAGGTTCATGGCCACGCGGTACTCCTTGATCTTGTTTTTTTCGATTTTCGCTTGAATGCGCGTAACTTCCGCAGCAGTCACGCCGCGCAGGGTTTTGGTGGCGCGCTTGACCCCCTCCTCGATGGCTTTCTCGATCGTTTTGGCCGAAGCCACAATTTCCGTCACGCGTGCAGTTGCCATGCTGGATCCTCCTCGCAGGCCGGAAGCCTCACAGGCATGCTATCCCGGTTGGACGGAGTGTGACAAGCGCTGCTTTGCCCCACGGATGTGCTTGATTGAAGGTTGCGCCCGTGAACAATCGAGCACGCGTGATCTGCAACCGGATGTGAATGGAGGTAGAGCGAGCCGATGACCGAACAGGCAAGTGATGTGCAAGCAGAGCGGGCCCAACGTCCGATCGTTCCGTTCCTGCGGTTGGGTAAAGGCGGCGAAAAGCCGTATCTTGTCGCGCGCAAATGCAAGCACTGCGGCGCGCTGTATTGGGGAAATCGCGTGGCCTGTGCGCGCTGCCGGCAGAGCGTCGGTTTCGAGGAAGTCCGTGTCAGCGATCGGGGAACGTTGTGGACGTATTCCATTGTCCATCAATCGATGCCCGGAATTCCGGTGCCGTACGTGGCCGCCATTGTGGATTTGCCGGAGGGGATTTCCGTGCGCTGCACGCTGGTGGATGTCGAACCCGATCCGGCCAAGTTGGAGTTTGGCATGCCAGTGGAAATGGTGACGCGGAAGGTACGAGAGGACAAGGACGGGAACGACGTCATTGCTTTTTTCTTTCGCCCGTTGGCTGGTCGTTGAGACACGCGAGGAGACATACCATGCGAGATGTGTACGTATTGGGTGTGGGCATGATCAAATTTGGCCGCTATCCGGAGCGGGACGTTGCCGAGCTGGCGGCCGAGGCAGCCTTGTTGGCGCTGCGGGACGCCGACATGACCATTGACGATGTGCAGCTTTTGGCGTCGGGAAATTTGTTCCAAGCGCACGCAATGGTCGGGCAACGGATTTTGCAACAGATCGGGCAAACCGGAATCCCCGTAGTCAACGTCGCCAACGCTTGCGCGACGGGTTCCACGGCTTTTCGCCAGGCGTATTTGTCAGTGGCCAGCGGCGAGTGCGATGTCGCGTTGGCTGTGGGTTCGGAACAAATGGGCAAGGCGGGGCTTTTGGGTGCCGGGGAGCGCCGCGAGAGTGTCGAGGGCATTCTTGGCAGCGGCTTGATGCCCGCGGTGTTCGGGCAAGCGGGTGTGGAGCACATGCGAAAGTATGGAACGAAGATCGAGCACTTCGCGAAGATTTCGGTGAAGAATCACAAACACTCGGCGAAAAATCCTCTGTCCCAGTACCAAGTCGAAGTGAGTCTGGAAGACGTGCTCAACGCTCGTATGGTTGCCTATCCGAATACACTGTACATGTGTTGTCCTACCGGAGATGGCGCCGCTGCGGCAGTGCTGGTGTCCGAGGACGTGAAAAAACGTTCTTCGCGCAAGGCCGTGAAGGTTGCTTGTTCTGTGCTCACTTCCGACCCGTGGACCGAGCGGGATCTCACCCTCCCGGATGTGAACACATTGACGCGCAACGCCGCGCAAAAAGCTTACGAACAAGCGGGGATCGGACCGAACGATCTGGATCTCGTCGAGCTGCACGATTGCTTTGCCACGGCCGAACTCCTGCATTACGAAAACTTGGGCTTGTGCGCGGAAGGAGAAGCGGCGCGTGCCGTGGATGAAGGGTGGTTCGAGTGGGGTGGCCGCTTGCCGGTGAACGTCAGCGGGGGACTTCTGTCCAAGGGACATCCGTTGGGCGCTACGGGCGTGGCCAACATATACGAGATTGTCACCCACCTGCGGGGCGAGGCTGGGGACCGTCAGGTGGCAGGCGCGAAAGCTGGCCTCGCTCACGTGATTGGGTTGGGTTCGGCGTGTACGATTCACATTTTTACTGTGTAGATCGGTCTTCTGCGCGGCGAAACAGGGCTCGGCCGCTGGCTTCGAGCGCGATGCCCGCAATCATGAAGAAGCTGGGCTTTCAGCCGGTCAGCTTGGCCGCTTGAGTGAGTCGCTTCGTGGCCACGCGCTCTGCGGCGAAAGGGCTCGAACATACGAGGGCAGCGGTTTGCGGCTTGCCGGTGGCAGTTCCAAGGGATCCCATCGCGATGTTCCGGGAAATGTCGCACCGCCGAGTTAGTTCGCTGGAGGCGGTGGGTTCGAACGCGCGAAGTTGGCTAGAAGTTCCCCGGCAAACGATCCGTCGCGAAAGAAAACGGCGGGCTGACCAATAGGAGCGGCAACGCGGACTTCGCCGGGTCCTGAAAATCCTGCACCGGTCCAGAGATGCACCCAGGAGCCGGCGGGCAAGTAAACTTGGATCTCCGATTGGCCGGGATCGAGCACGGGAGCGAAAAGCAGGTCTCGCCCGACGAGAAATTCTTCGTAAGCGATCGCCCACGTGCGCGAATCCTCGGGGTAGTGCAAAAACAGGTGGCGGATTACCGGCGCCCCCGTTTCCGCGGCTTCGGTAACGAGCTGCTCGCGGTAGGGATGCCAGCTTGCGAACAAGCGCGCAAAATAGGCGAACCAGCGCAGGGTTTCCGTAGTCGAGTAGAACTGGTGGTTGACCTCCGGGAGGTTCCCTTCATGGGTGCGAAACACCACTTGGAAGGCTGCCAACTCCATCCAGCGCAGCAATAGTTCGCGGCTGCGGTGGTAGCGGAGCAGTGGCCGGTCGATCGCCGTGTATCCGCCGATATCACTGTGGTTCAAGGCCAACCCGGAGAGCCCTCCGCTCAAGAGACCGACAACTGCGCTTTTGATTCCGTCGTGGCGATCCCAAGTCACCATTTGATCGCCTAACCAAAACAAGGTGGCAAAGGATGGGCTGCGGGTGAATGCGGAGCGCAAGAAAAAGACGCCCTCTCCCCCCAAGCCGTTGCGCTCCAGTGCGGCGCGATTGAGCTCCGCCCAGAGCTCGGGATACCGATTATGCAAGGCCGCAGCGTCGCCCTGAGCCACCACTGCGTCGAAGGGGAGCCCCTCGCCAAAGTCGGCCATCCAGCCCGAAGCACCAATTGCAATCACGTTTTCGCGCAGGATCTGCAAAAACCATTCGCGAGCTTCGACTCGCGTGAGATCGAGAAGGCCCGCGGAAAACGTGGTGTTCTGGATCATGTAGGGTGCGCCGTCGTTGGTGCGCACTAAAAACCCTCGCTCACGGGCCTCACGAAAAAGATTGCGGCGGTGGTTAGGTTTTTCCGCGACGTCCACCAGAAAAGGGTTGACGTAAGTGAGAACCCGAATTCCCGCCTGCCGCAGCTCTTCTACCAGCTCGTGCCACTGCGGATAGTGGTCTTGGTCCAATTCCCAGTTCCACCACAGTTGCTGGCCGAAAGCGGTGGTTCGCCGGCCGACCCAATCTTGCAGCCAGAAGGCCGCAACAGGGGTACCCAGTTCGCGAAGTTGCTGCAACACGAAGCGCACGCGTTGGGTACCCCCTTGCATCCCGACAATCGCGCCGCGGTGCACCCATTCCGGTAGGGGGCGCATGCGGCCCGAAGAGCGTGTATGCGCTGCGATGAGATCGAGAGGAGTGTCGCCCGCATACACGTGGCCGCGAAGGTCGGAGCTCCAAACTTCCACGCGGACGCGGTCGGGCTCTCGAAAATCGAAGGTGGAGCACTCGGAGTTATCCAGAGCGAAGGATCGTAAGCGGGAAGTGATGTAGTGAGGAATCGGCGCGTACGTTGTGTGTGCATTTCCGCCTGCGCCGGCGACAAGATCCAAAATTGCTGTCACAGGTTGGCTGCCGCGGCCAATCCCTTGTTCGCTGACCACAATGGGCACACGCCGGCCTTTGAGATCGAACCATGTGAATTGCTCTCCAAGGCCGAAGATTCGTTCTTCGGGGTCCGAGAGAAACTGAAGGCTCACGCGGTTGAATCGAGGATCGTGCACCTCGAGCTGGAAGTGCAAGGCGGCCTGGTCGCGCGGTTCGAACGTGAGACGATATGGCACCACTCCGCTCGGGCAGCGCAATCGCCCGACGAGTTCCAACCGTGGCGACTGGACCGTGACCCCGTCCACGAGCTGGTCTGTGCACTGCTCGTGGCGTCGCTCGTTCATGACAAACATGCTGCGGTGCTCGCGAACGTTGGCTGTACTGCGCGCTGCAGTCACGAACGCTCGCCCGGGAGCGGTCTCCCAAAGCGAGCGCCCCTGCCCGTTGCGGCGCACTCGGACAGCGGCGTCTGCCCAGCTCGAGCCCACCCACTCGAGGACAAACGAACCGAGTTCGGCGGGGGGCGGGGGGAACGACAGGGTCGGGGCGTAGATTCGTGCTTGCTCGCCACAGCCAGCCGTGAAAGCAACGAGCAAGTACACAACGATGGATGGCCAGAGTTCTCGGCGGCTTTGGAGTGCCTTCCTTGACTCTAGCTCGTGGGAGGAAATCCTGCTGTGCGGAGGCATGCCGGCCTTTTACCCGAAAACAGGAATTTTGCTGCGACCTTGACGTGAATTGTTCGGAGTCGTAACGCACCGGCCATCCCAAATGGGTTGCGCGGACGTTGCCTCTATAGAACAGCCCCAGTTGGTGCATGGCTCCGCCACACACTACCTGCCATGGGTGGCTCTAGCCACCGTCCTCCACGTCGTGCTTCTTTGGACAACCAGCGGGGTCGTGTGGAAGCAGCCGCAGCAACGCACCGAGTCGTTTGTGCGCGTGGCGATTTTTGGGCCTCTGGACGAGGGCGAGCGCAGTGCCGGTGCCGTGCTCCGCGGTGGTACCGAGAGTCCACTCCACCCGATCGGCGCGGCCCAGGTGAGCGCCCCGGCCCCAGAGAGGCAAAAGCGGCCTGAACGCTCGCGTGTGGTGGACCGTCGCACGCGAGACAGAGTCCCTCGACAGAACGTGCAGCGGAGCGTTCGCCAAGCAGTAGAGGATCGCAAACCGATGGAATCTCTCTCCGAGGCTGCAAGTGGCCCGCAGCGAGCGGCGGCATCGGCAGCAGAAGGCGGCCCGGACGGACCGGCAGAACCCGCAAGCGGTGCGAGGGGACAAAGTGCGCACGGCTCCTCAGGGACGGGGACGGATGCTGGTGGTCGTGGCGCGGGGACTGGGGGTGGGCTGGCGGATGCGCGCGCGTACTGCGTGCATTGTCCGGCACCTGTGTATCCCGCCATTGCTCGTCAGCGCAGTTGGAGCGGTGTGGTGCGGGTATGGTTGGAATTGGCTGCGGATGGGACCGTGCGCAGCGCGCGTGTAGAGAGTTCCTCCGGTTACGACGCACTCGACCGGGAGGCTCTGGCCGCGGCGCGCCGCAGCCGCTTCCGAGTTCCCTCGTACGAGGGCACGAGTGCGCCTGCGGGAGTCATCGAATACCGCTTCGAATTGGTCCCGTGATCTCGGTGGATTGGCAAGGGGGGCAATGGCGGTCTGCGGCGCCTTTGTCGCAGTGGGTGGGGTCGCCGGTCGTTGCGAGGGTAGGTCCTTTGCGTTAGCGAGTTGCGTTTGCCGCGTGCCCGTGTACGCAGGGCATGCCGCGAAACTGGTGTAGTGTATGAGCGAGCTGCCAAAGAGTTACGATCCCTCGCAAGTCGAGGACCGTTGGTACGCGTTTTGGGAGCAACAAGGGTATTTTTACGCGGACGAAGAAAGGCCGGGTCCGCGCTTTAGCGTCGTGATTCCACCCCCCAACGTCACCGGTGTGCTCACGATGGGCCACGTGTTGAACAATACCCTGCAGGATATCTTGGTGCGTTACAAGCGCATGGATGGGCACGTAACCCTTTGGCTGCCCGGTACGGATCACGCTGGCATTGCGACGCAAAATGCCGTCGAAAAGCAGTTGGCCAAGGAAGGGCTCGACCGTCATCGGCTGGGGCGGGACGCGTTTTTGGAGCGGGTATGGAAGTGGAAAGAGCAGTACGGGCGCACGATCTTGTTGCAACTTCGGAAACTCGGGGCGTCGTGCGACTGGCGGCGGGAGCGCTTCACGATGGACCCGGGTTTGTCTCGCGCCGTGCGCGAGGTGTTCGTGCGCCTGTACGAGAAAGGCCTTCTCTACCGCGGACAGCGCATTATTCATTGGTGCGTTCGCTGTCACACAGCGCTGTCGGACGAAGAAGCCATTACCGTCGAGGGCGGCGAAGCGGGCTCGCTGTGGTACATTCGCTACCCGGCGGAAGACGGAGGTGACGGGGTCGTAGTGGCCACCACGCGACCGGAGACGATGCTCGGCGACACGGGTGTTGCCGTGCATCCCGACGACCCGCGGTACCGGCATCTCATCGGCAAGCGAGTGATTTTGCCCTTGCTCGATCGCCCGATTCCGGTGGTGGCCGATTCGTCGGTAGACCCCAGCTTTGGAACCGGCGCTGTGAAAGTGACCCCTGCACACGATGCGGCCGATTTCGAGATCGCCCAACGGCACGACCTGCCCGCGCTCGTGGTGATGGATACCGAAGGAAGGATCAACGAAAACGGCGGGCCGTACCGAGGGCTGGAGCGTTTTGCAGCGAGGAAAAAAATCGTCGAGGATCTCGAAGGCCGCGCGCTTTTGGTGAAGGTAGAACCGTATCGCGTGCCGGTGCGGCGCTGTGAGCGCTGCCAAACAGTGATCGAGCCGTACCTGTCCACTCAGTGGTTCGTGCGCATGAAGCCGCTGGCTGGTCCCGCGATCGAGGCCGTGCATTCCGGGGCTCTTCGACTGATCCCCGAGCGCTGGGTTGGGGTGTACCTGCATTGGCTAGAGAACATTCGCGATTGGTGCATCAGCCGCCAGCTCTGGTGGGGCCACCGCATCCCTGTTTGGTATTGCGCGCAGTGCGGGAAAGAGACTGTGGCGCGAGAGGATCCAACGCGGTGCGCGCACTGCGGATCGGCCGAGATCGAGCAAGACCCGGACGTGCTCGACACGTGGTTCAGCTCCTGGTTGTGGCCGTTTTCCACCATGGGATGGCCGGAGCGTACTCGCACCCTCGAGCGCTTCTATCCCACCGATGTGCTCGTGACCGGTGCCGACATCATTTTTTTCTGGGTGGCCCGCATGGTCATGGCCGGGTACGAATTCATGGGCGAGGTGCCCTTTCGGGTGGTGTACTTCAACAGCATCGTGCGCGACCTCCAAGGGCGGAAAATGTCGAAATCGTTGGGCAACTCTCCCGACCCGTTGGAGGTCATTCAGGAGTACGGTGCCGACGCATTGCGGTACACCATCGTGGCGCTGGCGCCTCCGGGAGAGGACGTCCGCTACGCCAAGGAAAAAACCGACCTGGGCCGCCATTTCGCCAACAAGATCTGGAACGCAGCGCGATTTGTTCTCCGTCAAGTTCCTGAAGGTAGCACGGTGCAACCACTCGCCGATTGCGGGCGGGAGAGGTTTTCCGTGGTGGACCGGTGGATCCTGTCGCGGCTGCAGCACGTCATTGCCGACACCCGGGCGGCCTTGGATCAATTTCGGTTTAACGAGGCGGCGCTGGGCTTGTACCAGTTCCTCTGGCACGAGTACTGCGATTGGTACATAGAAATGAGCAAACTTCCGCTGGCCAAGGCCGATTCGGAAGACGCGATGCGGACGCGCGCGGTGCTCGTGGAGGTGTTGGACCAAGGCTTGCGCCTCCTGCACCCGATCATGCCCTTTGTGACGGAGGAGATTTGGCAACATTTGCCTCTTGCTCGGCCCACGGCCAGTATCATGGTCGCACCCTTTCCTCGAGCAGACGAACGTTGGCGCGACACTGACGCGGAAGATCTCGTGCTGCGCATCGTCGCGGCCATACGTGGGGTTCGCAATTTGCGGGCGGACTTGGGCCTTCCACCGAGCCAAGGTGTGACCGTGCGGCTGCCCGCCGGTGTGGGGCCAGACGCGCAGGCGTTGCTGCAAGCATATCTTCCCCTTCTGGCGCGTGCCGACACCGTGGAGCGGTTGCGCGAAGGGGAACATCCGATCGGCGAACCGTCGGTCCTCGTAGAAGGTCTGGGGGAGCTGTTCGTGCCGCTGCGTGGCCTGGTGGATACGCGAGAGGTGCGCGAGCGTTTGGAGAAGGAACTCGCCAAGGTCAGGAAAGACCTTGTCCAAGTAGAAGGTAAGCTGGCGCGGGACGATTTCGTGTCGCGCGCGCCCCGTGAGGTCGTCGAAAAGGAACGGGAGAAGGCCGCCATTCTCCGCCAGCGCGCAGATAACCTGGAGCGGCACCTGAACGCCCTGAGCTGAAACCGGATCGCTGCCCGTCGGGCTCACTAGATCGAGAGGCCCGAAGTACCCGCCTCGGCAGCCCGCTTGAACTCTCGGGCGAACTCGACTCTGTCCTGCGACTTGGGAGACCCGGTGATCCCACCGCAGGGCGAGATGCTTGGCGCAGCCGCTCTACGCTATGGCGCTACTCGATAGCGTTGACGTAACGCTATAGCGTGCTATCCTGCCAGCTCCAAAGACCCCAATCACCGGCCAAGGCGGCCGAGGAAAGCGGGGAGAAAGGAGGACGAAAGGGTTCATGCCGACGTCAATGGGAAGAAGCTGGGGCGACTGGGTCGAGCGGTTCCACTGCCGCGAAAGCGGCTTCGAAGGGTGGAGAGCAAGGATCTCGCAAGGGCGGGGGCTACCCACACCGGCGGTCGGTGCCGACGGGCGCGTATATCTCGGGGGCGGCTTCGGCTCTCACGAGTTCTACTGCCTGGACGTGGAGACCGGGCAACTCGCCTGGCGCTTGAGGACGGGAGATGACGGTCCGACTGCTGGCGTTTTGTCCGGTTCGTATCTCGCCTTCAACACAGAGAGTTGCACTCTCTATGTGGCGGATGCGGGCACCGGGTGTGTCGTTTGGCAAAAATGGCTCGGGGATCCGCTGCTGTCCCAGCCGGCGGTCGTAGGTGGGGCGGCAATCTATGCGGTTTTCCCGCGAAGAGGCCAACACTGGCTTGGGGCGTTCCACCTTGAGGACGGGCACGCTCTCTGGGAACAACCGCTCAGCCATGATGCGATCACCGCTGTAGTTGGGGTGGAGGACAAGGTTTTTCTTTCGACGTTCGACGGTAAGGTTTGGTGCTTTACGGCGAAAGAAGGACAGCTTCTGTGGTGCGAGGATCGCCAGGCAACGTCCGCACCCTGGGTTGTGGGCGAGAAGGTGTACGTGGCTTGTAAGCGAAAGGTCGCCGAAGCCGGCGATCGACGGGAGCGGAACACGCAAGCGCGCCGGCAGGAGCGTGCCGGGGGTGAAAGAACGAATGCCCCGTACGAGTCCATTGCATCGGTGTACGGCAAACACGGGAAAGAGGAGATGCTCTACAATTCCAAATTCGCTCCATATTTGCGCGCCAAGCGAGGCTTACCGGGGATGGAAGGTTGGCAGGAAGAAGACGCTAAGGTGGGTTTCGGTGCCGCGCCGGCGAGCGCGAAGTTGCACATCGCCGAGGACACTGTCGGCGAGCACTTGGTTTCGCGCGCACAGCGATACCAAGGCTCGCGACCCGTGGTGGTGGATGGAATCCTATATCAAGTGACCGGAGACGAGCTGGAAGCGACGAACGCTGACACCGGGGAGACCATTTGGAAATGGTGTAGTCACCACCACGGATCGTTCGAACGCTCCATTACGCCGCCAGCGGTAGCCAACGGGCGTGTCTGGGCGGGTACGCTCGATGGTCGGGTGTTGTGCTGGGACGCCCGCAGCGGCGAGGTCCAATGGTCCGTGCACGTCGGGGGGCCCGTGCATTGGCAACCAGCAGTCAGGGGTGGGAGGGTTTTCGTCGGGTTAGAAACCGGTGAATTGGTCGTCTTTGCCACGGGCAATCCGAAGGACGATGGTTGGCCGATGTGGGGCGGCGGACCGGGGCACAACTTGAATTAAAAATGAGCAACGAGGAACAAAGGAACCCCGGTGGTGTTGCCGATACCAAAGGGCTGGGGGCAGTTGGCCTGGCAACGCTCTGAAACCTGTATTCTTGATACTACCGGCTTTGGCCGATCGCCTTGAGGTCGGTGATTGGTTCTAGTTGTTGGCGCGCAGGGATTTCCCCGTACCAGCCCGCCCGCTGCAATGGCAGCGGGCGGGCAACACGACTGATGCATCCGCCTCGCGAATCTTAGGTTGGTCTCGGTTGCGCGCCACGGGCAATCGTTTGTTCGATTGGTTTGGCCGGCGGACCTGCGCTCCTAGTAGCAGCGGCTGTGGGTGCTGTTCGGAGGTCGTGCATCCAGCCTGTCGGGGCGGCGCGAATCCTCGAACACGCTCCTTGTAGAAGTATCGTTTGGCGTGGCGCTCCGCCGCGGGGACGCGCAAGTTTTTATGGCGTAAGACAAGACGTGCAGCAATAAATATTCGGTAAGGAGCATCAGTAAGGGTGTCGGTCTCGGCCCGTTCGTGTCGCAGTCCCAAACGAGCTTGGGCGGAGGCGAAAGGAATCCGGTAGTTAGGGAGGGAAAGATGAGAATCGAACGGGCCACCTGGAAGTTACGTTTGGCGACGTGTGTCTTGGCTTTATTTGGCGGATGCGGAGGTGTGGGCGGCGCCGCTGGCGTTCGTGACGAATTTTGCTGACGGAACTGTAAGTGTCATCGACACGGCGGCGGACGCGGTCGTGGCCACACTGGCCGTGGGGAGTGGTCCGGCCGGTGTTGCTGTCGAGCCGGCTGGTACGCGCGCGTACGTTGTGAACTCCGGAAGCCAGTCGATTTCCGTGATTGACACGTCCACTTTGAGCGTCTCCACACCGCTTCAGGGCACCGCTGTGGGGAACGGGGCTTTTGGAGTGGCTGTCAGTCCCGATGGCAGCCAGTTTCACGTGACCAACCGTGTGGCCGATACTGTGTTCGCTTACGACGCAGCCGGACCAAGTTTTCTGCAGGGCATCGGGTACTTCGCCAGTGTGCCCCTAGGAATTGCCGTCGATGCCGAGGGCGTGGTGTACGCTACTTTGCACTCGGGGCCAGGTGGAAGCGGTACGAACGGTCCCGGTTATGTGAAGATCGACCCGCCAGATTTCGGCTGGAACTTGATTGCGCGGGGCACCTCCCCCAACGGGATTGCCGTTACCGGCGGCGCCACCGGCGGACATCGGCAAGTTTATTTCGCCGACGAGGGAGCCAACGCTGTGGTAACCTACGACACCACCCGTTACCCGTATCCATACACGCATTCGATTGCCGTAGGCTCGCAACCTTACGGGGTGGCAGTGAGTCCCGACTCGAGCCGGCTCTATGTAACCAATACGGGATCGAATACGTTGTCGATCATCGATGTGGCCAGCGATGCCGTTGTGGCTACGGTGGCGGTAGGTGCGCAGCCCCGTGGGGTTGCCGCACATCCAGACGGGCGCCGGGTCTACGTGGCGAACTCGGGCTCTGGCACCGTGTCGGTTGTGGACGTAAGTGCGGCATCGGTAGTGGCCACCATCGCGGTTGGCTCCTCGCCATGGTCTCTAGGCCAGTTTATCAAGCCATTTTGTACGACTGACGCGGATTGTTACGACGGTTTGTCTTGTACCACCGACACTTGCGACGCTCAGAACGGTGTGTGCCAGCACACGAGCACTTGCGCGACCCCAACTCCGACGCCCATGCCCGCGCGTAACGTGAGTCTGAATCCGGCTGCGGCCACAATCGGCGTAGGCGACACGGTGACCCTGAACCTCCACATCGACGATACCAGTGAAATCGTTCAGTACTATTTCGGGGTGGCTTACGATGCCACGGTTTTGGCGTACCAAAGCATGGTGCTGAATACACCCTCGTGGTGCATGGCGCAGGCGAATGCAGCGTATGCCGGAAAGATTTGCATTGCCATCCAGTGCTCAAACCATTTGTACCCGGCGAACAACCCGGACTTAGCCACGATCCAATTCCAGGGAATCGCTCCTGGAGTTGCCTCGGTGACGTTTGCGGGTCTGTACTGTGGTACCACCGGAGTGCCCGCGTGTGATCTCCAGGCGGACGGTGGCGGTTTGTTTACCTGCAATCGTACGGGGGCCTCGATTCAGGTGACGGGGGGCGCCCCGACTCCTACCAACACGGAAAGCCCGACGGCGACTCATACTGCGACTGTACCGCCGCAGTCGACCCCTACGGAAACACCGGCTGGTGCAGCCGATAGTGACGGTGATGGAGTGCCGGACAGTGCCGATAACTGTCCGGCTGCGCCCAATCCGACGCAACAAGACCTCGACAGCGACGGTGCGGGAGACGTGTGCGACCCGAACGATGCCGCGCTGGTTGTTGATCGTGTGACGATCCGTCCTCACAGTCAGAGGCGCCCGGATGACGGACGGGTGACGGCTCGCGGTTATTATATGGCTCCTGCGCCCCAAGATGGTTTGGATGCCGGGGCCGGGCTGGGAGTGGTCGCCAGCGACGGAAGCGGCCTGACGGAAGCGTACCAGTGGTCGGCAGCAGAATGCAGTTCGATTCGAGGCGGCGGGCTGCGATGCATCAGTTCCGATGGGCTTCGAAGGCTGGTCATTCGGGCTTCCACTCGTAACCCCGGTACGTTTCGCTGGACACTGCGGTGCACTCACCGATCGTTTGGCGGACCGCTCGGCGGCCCGGCGGCGCTGGCGCTAACGCACCTTTCCTCTGCAATCGATCGCGTGGGCAGCGCAGCCAACTGTAGTGTGTGGCACAGCACGCTGCGCTGTCGGCCGTAAGGGGCGGTCGAATCAGTCGCTCGGGCAGGTAATCTTCACCCGTTCGCGAATCAGCCCGCTCCCGCTGGGGCACGCTATCCAACTGTGCCGCGCGGGGAGATTTCAGGCGGCTTGGCCGAAATCGTGGCGAGCGGGCGCTTTGCGAGCACGGTGGAAGGCTGTGCGAGGGCGTATTTCTCGCGGTACGTTGACTGAAGGAAGGTTCGGCCACTAAAAGGAGGCCTTTACCAGCAGTCGAGGGAGGCAAACTGAAGCATGGCGGAACCACTGATTTTCGATGCTCCGACTTTTACGGTGAGTGCCCACATCGAGGCTCGCGCGCGGCATCCGGTTACAGCAGAGAAAGTTCTTTTGATGCACCGAGAGCGCCGGTGGACGTACCGGGAGTTTCGCAATGAGAGTGTGCGCACAGCACACTTTTTGTTGCAGCGGTTAGGCAAAATCGACGGCGAGCATCCTGGGCATGTGGCCATGCTGCTGGAGAATCATATGGAGTTGCTGTCGCTGTACGGGGGCTGTGCGTATGCGGGGCTCACGCTGTTCGGCGTGAACACTGGTCTTCGGGGAGAGGTGCTTGCCGGCGTTCTGAACCATGCGCGCGCTCGGGTGTTGGTTGTCGATGAAAAGTTCTTGCCCGAGGTGACGCGCATTCAGAAGCAGCTTCGGCACGTGGGCGAGGAGAACATTCTGGTCTTGCGCACCCAGGGCGGCGACATTCCCGCGGCGCGCGATTATGTCGCTTGCTTGGATCGCGAGATTGGCCCGCGCGAGCGCGAGCTGCCACCGCCGGAGGTTCACGTGACGCCGGAGACAAATCTGATGGTCATTTACACCTCGGGTACCACGGGCTTGCCGAAGGGGATTTTGAACAATCACATGAAGTTGTGTGCCGTGGGCTTTGGGGTGTCGTCGAATCTCGGCCTCACCCATGAAGATGTCGGATACGGTTGCATGCCGTTGTTTCACTCGAACTCGATGTTCGTCGGGTTCATGCCGGCGTTTTGGGTGGGCGGCAGTATGGGCTTGCGAGAGCGCTTCAGCGCGAGCCAGTTTCTCGATGACATCTTCATGTACGGTTCGACGTTTTGGAACTACGTGGGCGAGCCGGTGCACTATGTGTTGGCGGCGATCGAGAAGCGGTTCGGCGGCGACGAGGATGCCATTGCCCGCGAAGTGACCAACAACCCACAAAACAAGCTTCGCTACGCAGTCGGCAATGGGGCTGCGCCTCCGGACATTGACAAGTTCATGAAGTGGCTCGGTTTGGAAGACATGTTCGAGCTCTATGGTTCGACCGAAGCCGCCATTAGCACGTTTCGCCGCAAGGGTGACCCGCGCGGTTGCGTCGGCGAGATCACGGATCCGGCAGTGAAAATTTTGGCTCCGGACGGAAGCGAGTGTGAACCGGCACAACTCGGCCCGGACGGTAAGCTCCTCAATTACGACCGTGCCGTCGGCGAGATTTGCCGTGTGGCTCCGGACACTGCCTTGTTCCAAGGTTACTACGACAATCCACAGGCCAATCAGGAAAAGTACCGTGACGGTGTGTACCATTCAGGCGACCTCGGGCACATTCTCGTCGTCAACGGTCGGCGATATTTGTATTTCGACGGCCGTACCGACGACTGGATCCGCAAGGACGGGGAAAACTTCTCCGCGGCCCAAGTCGGGCGACTGTTGAGCGAGCACCCGGATGTGCAAGTCGCCGTGGCTTACGGCGTGCCGTGTGCAGTATCGGACGAGCTCGTGATGGCAGCGCTCAAATTGCGCGACGGTGCGCAGTTCGACCCCAAGGGTTTTTTCGATTGGTGTGAAGAGCAAGTCACTCACGGAAGCATGGACCGCAAGTGGTTTCCGGACTTTGTTCGCATCGTCGATGACTTTGAATACACCCAGACGCAAAAAATCCTGGTGCGCAACTACAAGAAAGTGCACTTCGACTTGAACCGGATTCCCGAGGGCGAAGCCCGGATCTACTGGCGCCAGCGGGGAGACACGACATTTCGGCCGTTTACCCGCCAAGATTACGAGGAGCTCCGGCGCGAGTTTGCGGCTCGCGAAAAGCTCGAACTGCTCGATCGTTGAGTGCGGGGTTGGTCGAAGAAAGCACCGGGGGGAAGCCCGAGAGCCTCTGTGCACGAGAGCATCGTCACCGGAACTAGGCCAATTGGGGGTCGCCAGGAAACAGAAGAGGGGCGGGGGTGATGGACCCCGCTACGACCCAGATTGTACTGCGAAGAGGATCGTAACGAACGTTGCGGTCTCGCCACCGCTCCCGCCGCCCGAGGGCATGGATCGCCGTTGCCCTCCGTATCGTGGTGGCCGTGCGTGGAATTTACGATGCATTTTGCGGGCGCGGTGACGTTCCAAGGTGGCTGCCATTTCTTCGCCCTTTGGCGGCGGTTTGTCGCGGCCTGACGCCCGCCGAGTGCGCGCGTACTGAGGAAGGTCGCGCCAAGGGCACACCTCTCGCCCTGGGAGGAAGCGTGTCGGCCGACGGGGTGCTCGGTAAGGGTCATAGCGGATTCATTTGTTACATGCTGCGTAGCGCCAGCCACCTTCCCTCCGAAATGAACAGCGGTCTCTGTCGCTGAATCCAGGCACGTGTGTCTCCGAGGGAGGTCGGCCGCAGGCGGGGCAGTGCGCAAACGAACCCTGCGCTTTACGGCGCGAAGCTGGCTAGGCGCCGCAAAGCAGGAGGAGGCGACTCTTGTGCCGGAGGGAGAGGAGGTTCAGCAAGGAGAGCAGCCGTATTGGGAGCCACGCCGATTTAGGGGCCCACGGTGTTTTGTCCCTGAGCGTCGCGTTGGTGATGGTGAGCAGTGTACGCGTGCGAGCTGCAATCTCGCAGCGGTTCAGCGTGCCCAACTGGTGGCAGTCGGCCAACAGCGTGTGGCTGGTGATCGACCCCACACCGGGATTGCGCCGCAGTGCCTTGACGAAGGGCGCATCCAGAAAGATTCATAAGAAACTCGGGATGAACCTGCCCCGCGTTGGCAGCAGCCCTCCCAGAGCGGCAGCGACGATCGGCGACACGAAACCCGCAGAACGGAATGCCGCCATAAAGCCGAGGAAAGGCAATACCATGATCGGTAGCCCAGGCGTCGTTTGTGCCATGCCGGGGCCGTCAAGTCTCTCGCGTCGGTACCGCCACAGGTATTGCTCCGCCGCGGCTTGCGCGACGCCGGCTAGCGGAGCATACGTGGGGCAAACGTTATCAAGGCCATCGTGCTCAAAAACAACCCGAACTTGCTGAACACAGTGCCCAGCGCGAGCGCGAGCATGCTGGTGATCATGCGCGCCAGCCACGGCACGATCCAGATGGCCGACACTACGAGGGTGTGGCGCACGTTGGGGCGCAGGTGTTCGAGACAATTCGTCGCTGAGCGGGCTTTCATCATAGCCGCCGCTGCTCGCTTTGTGGCCAGAGCGGGCCTGGAACGCGTGGAACTCCCGTTCGACGCCAAGAGGAATCCGATGAGCGGCAGCACCGAGCACAATGATGGGAAACGGCACGGCCAAGAAGATCGCGACAAACGCCGCCCCTGCGAATAGCCGCGAGGCGCATCGTCGACGCGCGCTTGCCAAGGCCTGCAACCGCTCCGACCACGATCGCCAGCACCGCCGCTTTGAGCCCGAAGAACAGCACCGGGACCAAAGGTACCTTGCCATACAGCACATAGACGTCCCCGAGCGCCATGATGGACACGGGGGCCAGGAGTACAAACAGGCTGCCGGCGACGCCGCCGCCCCAGGTCTTGTGCATCAAGCAGCCAAGATCAGCGGCGAGCTGCGGTGCTTCTGTCCCGGGCCGCGTCATGCGGTAGTCGCCGGCGTGGAGAAACCGGCTTTCCGAGAGCCAGCGCTTCTCGTCTGATATGATCACGTGCATTACAGCGATCTATCCCGCCCGCCCCCCGAAGCTCGACAACGCTGCACTCGCCCAGGTCCGCGTCGCTTCCATGAATAAGACGCCGTGCGCAGATCTGCTGCTCTCCGCGGGCTCTTTTGATTTCCTCGTGGCCTGGATTTCGGCGCGTCTCGCATGTGGACATCGTTCGCTACTGAATGACGTGGCACACCACCAGTGCGCCTAGGTTAGCTTCCCTGCCGGAGGGCTGAGTGCAGGAGAAACGTCACGCGCAGATCTATGATTTGGCCTGTTGCCCCCGGGGGCAGACGGAACGCCCGACAGGCGCGAGTGGCGAGAGAGCATTCCGCGCGTCTTTCATGGCCCGGGCGTGCCGGTTCCAAAGCTCGCTGTCCGCACTGCGCTGGCGTTGGTTTCCTTGGGTGACGCACACGGCGCATCATGACCGATCCCATGGGATGCGTTTAGGGCGTGCTGGCGCCGGAGGCCGTGCCCGATCCCTCACGGGGCACGACGTAGTTTCTGCGACCACAGTGTACCCTTCCTGTCTGGTCGGTTGCGGCTTTAGCCGAGTTGCGCCGGCCCGGGTCAGAACGCCAGTTGCACCCGGGTCAAAATCACGTTTTCGCTTTTTCGATCGCCGTCGGCGGCCCCGCCGCGAAACCAGGTACGGTCGTAATTGATCACCAGCTTGATGTTGCTGTTCAGGTACCAGTTCACACCAAGACTGAACTGCTTCGCCGCGGACGCAGAGTGCTTGGGGTCGGCAAACCCGAGCGCGAAGGTCGCGCCGTCGGCCTCGATGTGCGCGAACCGGAAGGCAACCTGGAAGGCGCCCCACTTCGCCCCGAAGGGATCCAACGGCTGGGCCGGCGTGACTCCGTGGTAGGTGGCGTTTTCTCCAGTCAGGACCCAGGAGGCTTGCACTTGCCAGCCGCGGAAGGTGAGGGACTTTTCGGCGCTGCCCTTATTGACCGTTTGGATGGTCGTGTTGAACTCTCCGAGTGCTCCGAACGGTCCCCAGTAGTAGTAGGCTTGTGGGGAATAGCGGGAACGCGCTCCATGCGCGACTGTGGTGCCGGCTGCGGTCGCCGGGCTGTCAGCGGCGAAGCGGAAGAAGGTGGCGCGGCCGGGTGTGCGGAACGTTGGTAGGTTCGGACTGTTGGGCGTGCCCGTCTCACGGCCGTGGGTTCCCGCCATTCCGATCCCCAGCCCTCGCAGAGCAGCAATCCGCTGCACGCTGAATGGGTGTAGGAAGAGCCGGCCGGCAAAGTCGAAGTCGTCTCCAGGGTTCGTATCGCTGCTTGCGCCGTCCGCCACGCCGTTCCAGAGACCGACAGAATAGCTGATACGCCGGAGCCAGAGGTCACCAAAGACTTGGACACCAAGGTCGCGGTTTGGGACGAGATTGTCGGCAATCGATCGCTCGACGAAGTAAATGGCCGTGGCGGACTGGAGACGCTCGATGCCGTAGGGTGTCTTCGTCTTTCCAGCGCGGATTTGTGCCCAGGGCGCGTAGGCAGCGTCGATATAAGCATCCTGCAGAACCAGGGTGGAACCTGCAAAGTCGGGAAGCAGCCGGAATTTGAGGTACCTCGCGACCGTGCCGGTAAGGTCCACACGCACGCGGCGAGCGCTGAACTGCGAAGTGCTGCCGGAGGTCTTTCCGCCAACGAAGAAACGGCCGTCAAAGTGTGTATACCCTCCGAGCCGGAGCTGATAGCTGCCATCCTGTGTCTGGAGAAAAAACCCATCTTGCCATCCGGCGACAGGCTTCTGGTTGGCGCGACTCTCCTCGGCTACCTCGAGCTTGCGTGAGTTGCGGGTGAGCTCTCGCACGGATTCTTCCAGTTCTTTTAGGCGGCGCTCGATCTTTTCGTTCGCTGACTCGCCCGCGCCGGAGGCGGAGGGGCTCGCCGCCATGATTCCAGCCAGGCTGACGAGGGCCACCGCCGGCCAGGTCCACACCGATGAGATATGCATGACTTTCTCCTTCGTCGCACTGCGTGCCTCCGGTGTGTCCGGTCAGCGTCGCGGACTGGTTGTCGTTGGCCTCCCGAGGGCGGGTCGGCAGCGGTGAAGGCGTCGGGCTGTGAGTACCGGACGCTATTTGGGCAGGCGCAATTTCTCCGTACGCTCGATCTGCACGACCCTGCCGTCGTGCACGACTACTCGGACCTCCCCATAGCGAAGCCCGGCGATCGCCTGGCAAACGCGCTGAATCGCATCGTTGAAGTCACTTGAACCCTCGGGAAGCTTGTTCGGCTCGGGGCGTGGATTCACCTCGATCCACCTCCGTCTACCTTCTCAAATCTGGTAGTCGTGGAAGACGCGCAGGCGCTTTGGAAAGACAAAGAGAGTATCGCCGATTCTCGGCTGCAATTCCGCGTGCCGCTCCGGAGTCAAGGCCACGAGGAGTGGCAAGCCAAAGTCGTGGGCAAACAGCTCGACCTTGACGACGGGGCCGGCCGCATTGACCCGAATGACCTCGGCTTTCAGGCTCGAACTGCCTCGCGGCATGCGGTCCAGTTCTAGCTCATGCGGGCGAATGTAGGCTCGCACCGTGCGGGACTCCTCGTGCGTGTAATCGGGATACGACACCTCTAGCCCACCGAGCAAAATGCGACCGGCGCTCACGCGGCCGTGGAAGACGTTGACGTTTCCGAGGAAGTCCATCACGAAAGCGTTTGCCGGATGCTCGAACACTTCCTCGGGGGTGCCGACTTGCTCGACCCGCCCGCGGTTCATTACGACCACCCGGTCGGCGACCTCGAAGGCTTCCTCCTGATCGTGCGTAACGAAGACGCTCGTCACATGGATCTCGTCGTGCAGCCTCCGAAGCCACTGCCGTAGCTCCTGGCGCACCTTGGCGTCCAGGGCGCCGAAGGGCTCGTCGAGCAAGAGCACTCGCGGTGAGGCGGCAAGCGCACGAGCCAGGGCCACGCGCTGGCGTTGGCCGCCGGAAAGTTGCGAGGGCATCTGGTGGGCGAGACCCTCGAGTTGCACTAAGTGCAGTAGCTCGCGCACGCGCTCCTGAATGCGCTTCTTCGGCCAGCGCCGCACGCGCAGCCCGAACGCAACATTCTCGAACACCGTCATGTGCCGGAAGAGCGCGTAGTGTTGGAACACGAAGCCGACGTTGCGCTCGCGAGTAGACCGGTTCGTCGCATCTTCTCCTTCGTAGAGGATCGAACCCTCATCGGGCGCCTCCAGCCCGGCGATGATGCGAAGCAGCGTCGTCTTCCCCGAACCCGACGGACCGAGCAGGGCGACCAGTGCTCCCCGAGGTACTTCGATGCTTACGTTGTCGAGGGCGACAAAATTGCCGAACCTTTTGGTGACGCCGCGGACCGAGATGCCCATGCGCATATCCTCCTCGGAGGGCTCGATGCGACGCCGTGCCGGCAGCCGCGGTTGTGGGGCGGGCCGAAGCGGAGCGATACGCACAGCAGCGCTGCGGGACTCCTCTGCTGCCTCGCGCTGCCTGTGCTTCAGCTCGCTCCGCACCTTCCATGCCAGGACTACCTTGATCGCGAGCGTCACCAGGGCGAGCGAGCAAAGCAGCGAAGCAAGGGCAAACGACCCGGCGAGATTATACTCTTGGAATAGCTTCTCGACGCGCAAGGGCATTGTGTCCGTCTGCCCGGTGATGCGCCCGGAGACGACATAAACGGCGCCGAACTCACCCATCGCGCGCGCGTTGCACAGGATGAGGCCGTAGAGAAGGCCCCACTTGATGTTGGGTAGCGTGACGCGCCAGAACATGTGCCAGGCACGGGCTCCGACGCTTATGGCTGCGATTTCCTCTTCGGGCCCGATGGCTTCCAACAGCGGGATGAGTTCGCGCGCCACGAAGGGGAGGGTGACGAAGGCAGTGGCAAGGACGATCCCAGGCGTTGCAAATATTACCTGGATGCCATGGTCGCGGAGCCATGGGCCGAGAAAACCTCCCAAGCCGAAGATCAGCACGAGGATTAGGCCGGCCACCACCGGCGAGACGGCAAAAGGCAGGTCAATCAGCGAGGCGAGGAGGGCCCGGCCGCGGAAACGAAAACGAGCGATCGCCCACGCTGCGGCGAGGCCAAAAAGCAGGTTCATGCCAACCGCGATTGGCGCCACAGTGAGCGTGAGTCGGATCGCGGCCAGGGTATCGGGGTCTCCAGTGATGTTCTTCCAATAGCCCGGCAGGCCGCCGCGGAACGCCTCGTAGAATACATTGACAGTGGGCACGATCACCAGGATGACAATCAGTGCCATGGCGGTAGCTTGCAGGGCCCAGCGCACTGCCCACCTGCCCTCCCGTACCTCGGCGCCCCGGCGGGCACGCGTGCCAGCGGAATGATCAACTCGCATGTCTCGCGCTCCAACGTTCGAAAAGATTGATCAGAAACAGCAGGGACAACGAGATGCCGAGCAGGACAGTGGCGATCGCCGCCGCCTGCCGGTAGTTGAACTCCTCCAGCGCGGCGACGATGAGCACCGGCGCGATCTCCGTCTTGAACGGCATGTTACCGGACACGAAGATCACGGAGCCATACTCGCCGAGACCTCGCGCGAACGCGAGGGCGAAGCCGGTGACCATGGCGGGAAAGATCGCCGGCAGCAGCACGCGCCAGAAGGTCTGTAGTCGTGTCGCTCCCAGCGAAGCCGCCGCCTCCTCGAGCTCAGCCTCGATGTTTTCTAGAATCGGCTGCACGGTGCGGACGACAAACGGCAGCCCCGTAAAGGTCAGGACCAAGACGATGCCCAGTCGGGAATACGAACCGTGGATACCAAGCGGAACGAGATACCTGCCCAGCCAGCCGCTTTGGACGTAGAGGTTCGAATACACCAGACCCGCAACCGCGGTGGGCAGCGCCAAGGGGAGGTCCACGAGGGCATCGAAGAGTCGCTGGAGCGGAAAACGGTAACGTGCCAGTACCCAGGCGATCAGGACCCCGATCGGCACGTTGATGGTTGCGGCGGTCAGCGAGGCCCCGAAGGTGAGAGCGTAGGCTGCTCGTGCACGCGGGTTCCATACGGCGGCGACGAATTCCTCGGGCGAAAGCTCCGAGGCCTTGAGAAAGCAGGCCGTGATGGGAAGGAGCACGATCAGTGTCAGATAAGCCAGCGTGAAGCTCAGACTGGTCCAGAACCCGGGTAGGATTCTGCGGTTCGTATCTCTCATGACCAAGTCCTCTTTACTCGAGCCACTTCACCCCCCCCCCAAGTGCAGCGAGGCCCAAACAATGCTGACCGACAGCACCAGCGCCAGCGGTAGAGCCAGCACGCAGCCAAGCAGCGGAGCAGCGGAAAATAGCTTGGTCCTTTTTGGTGCTTCTGGCTGCAAGCCCCGATGCACGCGTAGGTCATGTGCCATGTCACTTTCTCCCCTCGGCGTAAATGGTGTCGAACAGTCCGCCGTCCGAGAAGAACCGCCGGTAAGCCTCCTCCCAACTCTCCGCCACTGCGGTGATGGGAAAGAGCTGAATGTCGGGAAACGTGTTCCGATGGCGCGCTCGTACCTCGGGATCAACGGGACGGTAGAAGTGCCTCGCGATGATTTCCTGTGCTTCGGTTGTGAACAGGAACCGCAGGTACGCCTCGGCTACGGCACGCGTGCCTTTGCGCCCCACGTTCGCGTCCACCCACGCAAGCGGGGGCTCAGCCAGGAAGCTGACGGGGGGATATACGATCTCGAGCTGGCCGGGAAATTCTGCCAGCTCGAGATGCGCCTCGTTCTCCCAAGTCAGATGAACGTCTCCAATCCTTTTTTGCGCGAAGGTCGTCGTCGCACCCCGAGCCCCCGTATCGAGCACCGGCACCCGCCGGTAAATCTGCGTCACCAGCTCGCGTGCCTGCTGCTCGGTGCCGCCGCGTGTGATCACCGAGCCCCAGGCGGCGAGGAAGCTGAGCTTGCCGTTGCCGGAGGTTTTCGGGTTCGGCGTCACGACTTCGATGCCTTCGTGCGCAAGGTCAGGCCAGTCCTTGATCCCCTTGGGATTGCCCTTGCGGACGACAAACACAATCGTCGAATGATACGCAACGGAGTTGTTCGGGAGCCGTTTTTCCCATCCGCTGCCAAGCAGGCCAGCCTTGCGGATAGCGTCGGTATCGGGCCAGATGGCGAGAGTCACGACGTCCGCCTGTAAGCCATCGATCACGGCCCGTGCCTGTGAGCCCGATCCCCCGTGGGACATCTTGATGGTCAGGCCCGTTCCGGTTTCTGCCTTGTACTTGACGACGAACGCCTCGTTGATCGCACGCCACAGCTCGCGCGTAGGATCGTAGGATACGTTGAGCAACTCGACTTGCGCTGCCCTCGCCGGCGTGGCGCAATTCCACATCACAACAGCGATCAGACTGAGCATTGCAAAGATCAAAAGCGACTGTCTAGACATCTCTCCTCCTCTGGCGAGGTGAGGCCGCGGATCCCAAAGTCCGGTGGCCACTCGCGCGGATCCAGGTAGGTTCGACTGTGAGGGTGCCGACGGGACGAGGCTATGCCGCCATGGGACACGCGCCGAGGCGACAAAGACAGAGCGAGGCGTAGAGAGAGGGGCGGGTCGTGCCTGAGGCTATCTGCGTTACGAGCGCTTTTGGCGTTCGACTTAGCGTCATTTCCTCCTCCTTAGTCTTCTCCGCGCCAAGCTGGGTAACTCGAATCAACGCTCATGCCCTCCTGGCTTCATCTCATCTTCGCTCAGATGACGAACGTTTATCCAATATAACGGATACTGAGTCCAGCGCGGACAGGCAGAAATTCCATCCTCGTGGAATTCGACCTGATTGGGGCCGGTGCGGAGCAAAAGCAGCCGATCAACTGCCGACTTCTTCCGCGTAGGTCATGACCAGGTACATCACGGCTTCCTCGTTGCCCGGATTGCGGTACTCGTGAGGCCGATCGGCTTCGAAGAGAATGGCGTCTCCACTGGCGAGCCGGTGGCTTTCCCCGCCGACACAAATATCGACCAAGCCGCGGCTCACGACCAGATTTTCGACCGTGCCCGGGGGGTGGGGTTCGGCCAGCTCCGCCGCGCGAGGGGCGAGTCGCAGCTCATAAAACTCGGCCTTTCGCGGTCGGTCAAAGGGAAACAGCGCCCGGGAAGAAAACTTTCCATCTGCAGAGGTGAGAATTTTTGCTTGCCTTGCGGCGAGCACCCGCGTTCGAGCCTGCGTCTGCTCGGAGATTAGGGCCGAAAACGGAACGTTGAGGGCTCGCGCGATCTTCCAGAGTATGTTGATCGTGGGTGTGCTCCGCTGGAGTTCGATCTGGCCAAGCATGGAGCGACTGACTCCGGAAAGTCGCGCTAGCCGCTCCAGTGAAAGCCCACGCCGTGAGCGTAGCCGGCGCAGGTTCGCTCCGATGGCGGGGGTTAGGTCGACATCGCCGGTAGGCTCTATCTCCTTTCGCCCGTGGTCTGCAACCGAGAGCATCAGAAGCCGCCTCGCTCGCCGCGAAAGGCTCGGCGGTGCCGGTTGCTTGCGCTTCGCAGTGCGCCGCTGCTGTCTGGATGCCTTTTTGGGCATGTTCAACTCGTGTGAGGTCGAACGTATCCGCTATAACGGACAAGTTGTCAAGGTAAGCGCTGGCGGGTCGTGGTTAGACGAAAAGGATCTCCCCATTTGACTAGTGAAGTGTCTGGTTTTGGTTACCAACGATGCCGGGGGGACGAACGCCGCCCTCCAGTGTGAAGGGGAAGGCCATGCTGTGCGGCCAACACAAGCGCGGCGCCTCCTATAGACTGGAAGCGCCGCCCTCGAGGCGGCACCGAAACGAGCCGTTAAGAGTGTCGCGCTCTCAATACGTGGGCAACCAGGTTGGTGGCCTGGCGCGCCAAGGGGAAGGGAAATTTGTGGTAGCGGCGGAGGTGATCGTGGGTAGCATGGCGGAAACGTTGGGCTGTGCCGTGGTTCGGCGCACTTCCAGCCCGCCCGTGGCGTCTAGCAGGATCAGGCTCCGCTAGTCGGCCTCAAGACGACAAGCTGCTCGAGCCCAGCCTCGTCGGCGCCGGCCGTCGGCGCTTCGGCGGGCCTGTCGATGTGGACTTCCAGCGTGTGCTTGGTGACATCCGTGCCGGCAATGGAGTGGCGCGCGGTCGTTTTCCTCGTGCCCTTCATCGTCCCCTCCCTGGGAAACATGGGCTTGTGTGCCCCAGCCACAGTTCCGGTTTTGCGACGGAGGGCCGGCACTGCGCTCCGGATTCTGCCACGGGCTCCCTATCCGCAGGGTTGGATAAGCTACCGCGCGAACAAACCAGCAAAGCTTACTTGCTTTGGCGCGAGTAAACAGACAAGGGAGGTTGCCATGGCGATCGTTGTGATGCGCTTCGATTTGCGGGTACCGGCCTTTGCACCGACGACACACGCCCAGCAATACGCTGCATGCCTGGACATGTGCCGCTGGGCGGATGAGTTGGGCCTCGACATGTGCGTGTTGTCGGAGCACCACGGCGTGGAAGACGGCTTTTTGCCCGCTCCACTCGCTTTGGCCGGTGCCATTGCGGGTGCCACGAAACGACTGCCGATCAACATTGCAGCTTTGCTCGTGCCGTTACATGACCCGATCCGCCTGGCCGAGGAATTAGCCGTGCTGGATCTGGCGAGCGGCGGGCGAATCAGCGTGGTGGCGGGCTTAGGCTACCGTGCGGAAGAGTTCGAGATGGCCGGGGTCGATCGCCGAGAGCGCGGCCGGTTGCTCGAAGAGGGGATTCGGGTCCTCCGGCAAGCTTGGACTGGCGAGCCCTTTGTGTTCCGCGGGCGTACGGTTCGTGTCACGCCACGTCCGGCGCACCCCATTACCATCTTTCTCGGGGGGTCGACGCCCGCTGCGGCCCGGCGGGCGGCCCGGCTGCACACAGCGTTCCTGCCCGCGGTCGCCGATCCTTCATTGGCAGAAATTTACGAGGAGGAGTGCCGGCGCGTGGGTTTTCAGAGCGGCTTTGTTCTCATGCCGGGAGGGCCGGGCTTCGTCCACGTGTCTCGTGACCCGGAGCGAGACTGGCAGCGGGTTGGTCCGCACGCGCTCTATGACGCCACGACGTACGCTGCTTGGCAGCCACCGGGGCAACGCTCGCAAGTGCACGTGGAAGGGAACACGCTCGAAGACGTGCGCCGCTCGGGCGTGTACCAGGTGCTCACTCCCGAGGAATGCATCGCCTTGGCCCGCGAGCAGGGGCGAATCGTTCTCCATCCGTTGATGGGCGGCATCCCCCCGGAATTGGCTTGGGAAAGTTTGCGGTTGTTCGAGCGAGAAGTCTGGCCGCACATCCGTTGAGCCCGAGATGGACTCCCTTTGCGACGAGCGCGGCGACGTGCGCTTCGGCCTATTCGAAGAAGCCGTCGCCGAGGTAGACTTCCGGCGATGCCGGCTGATTGACGAATTCGATCGGCCGGCAAGCCGGTGGCGCCGGCATTTTGGATTCAAGCAGTTCGAGTTTCTCGGCGGACTCAGCGAGCAGGTGGTATTTGGCTGCGCGCTTGTGAACATTCGCTACGCCGCCTCCGCCTTCGTGTACGCGTATTGGCCGCGCGAGAGAAAGCTGGAGGAGTACAACTTCCTGCGTCCCTTGGAATGGGGAGTCCGCATGGACCCACGACCAGAAGACGGCCGCGCGGTGTTCGTCGCCGGTCATACAACAATTCAGACGGGGCCGGGAAGCCGTCCCGGAACGCGGCATCTGAGAGCAGACATTCCTGGTAAAGCTCTGGCTGGATGCGGAACTGGACGAAGAAGATCCGCACACCCAACCCCTGCGCATTTGTACCCGAGCGGGAGCAGCCGGTTGGGTCTTTGCCCGCAAAACCGCTGGCCAGCGGGTGCGCGGCGTGTTGCAATCGACGACCGGTCGAGTGCGCCTGGAGACAGCGGGCGTGCTCGGCCACCGCGACTGGAGTGCGGGCTACATGCGTCGCGACACCCATTGGCTTTGGGGCTGCCTGGCTGGCCGAACCGAAGCAGGACAGGTTGTCGGGCTGAACATTTCCTGCGGTGTCAACGAAACGAGCTTTACGGAAAATTGTTTCTGGATCGAGGGCCAGCGAGAAAAGCTCGACTTGGTGCATTTCGAGTTGGACCGCGGCGACCTGATGCGCCCGTGGCGGATGGTGTCCGCGGATCGGGCGCTGCGAGTTGGACTTTCGGCCCGAGGCGCGCCATCGCGAGCGCGTGCGCCTGGGGATCCTAGCCCTCAACTTTCCACCAACTGATCGGCCGCTATCGCGGAAGACTGGTGGATTCGGCCGGCCGCGAGCTCCGCATTCGCGATCAGCTTGGTTACGCGGAGTGGCAGTACGCCAAGTGGTAGGGAGTGCCGGGGTCAACGCGCGGAGTACGATGATGGCCCCCGCATCTGGCGAAGCGAACTCCCGCTCGGCACAGCCCAGGCGTGTCGCTGGCCGGCCTGCGGGCGTGCGGCCTGTTCGTACGCGCGATTACGTGCTGGGGGTTCCCTCTGCGCCCGTTTGCCGGAGCCAGGTTTGCATGTCGAAGTAGTCTCTCCACGCGCGAATTTTGCCGCCTTCGAGCTCGAACACGCCGGCAACCGGCAGAGCCACTTCTTTGCCGAGAAAACGGAAGCGGTCGATCCGCTCGGTGAACACGACGTTGCCATTCACCGCGATGTTTAGAACTTCGAACTCGATCCACTCGGCTGGCGTGACAAAAGTTTCGAGCGTGGTGCGAATGGCCTCGATTCCCTGCAGCGGGGGTAACGGCATGTTGTGGTATACGGCGTCCGGCAAGAAAAACTCCAGTAGCCGATCCACGTTCCGTTCGCGCCACGCGTCGCAAAACGCCAAAACGATTTCCTCTTGTTTGCTCATGGATCCCTCCAAATCGCCCTGCAAATCGGCCTCGTGCCCCGCCCCGTTTATCACAGACGCACGCGATCACGCAGCTACCTTGGCCGGCTCGCGCGGGTCGTGAGCACTTCCTGCCCATGCTCAACCCGCAAGAAGCGCCCCGAGGTGCCCGTTCAACACCAAAACTCCGGTTGACTTCCTGGCGGGAGAATGGCAGTTTCCGAGGCCACGGGTGCCCGTAGTCCGAAGGGTGCCGAGCAGATCGAGTAGATCGTTGATCAAGGTTGCAGCATTGTTGGGTTTGCCCGAGGGTTCGAGCCGCGAAGGGGGCACAGGGCGTGGTGTGGTGAAGAGCAAGGAGGAAAACATGGCGGTCCAGTATCGCTGTTTCTTGACCGGGCGGTGCAAGCGAGGTTTCCTGGTTGCCAGCACGCTCGCTGTGGCGGTCGGATGGATGGCCACGGGGGTACGCGCCCAGCTCGGTGAGCCCTTACGTTTGGTCAGCGGGAATCCCGCGGGCCAAGCCTCCAATGGCACGGCCGGGGGCGTCGGGGTGGATCGAGAAGGAAACCTTGTCGGCTTTTACTCGGATGCGTCGAATATCGTTCCGTTAGATACCAACCAGGTTCGTGACGTATTTGTGCGGGATGTTCGGACGGGCACAACCGAGCGGGTCAGTGTGAGTTCTACCGGGGCGCAAGCAAACGGGCCGAGTCACCTACAAGGTGGAAATGTTTCGCTGAGCGGCGACGGGAACCTGGTTGTCTTTTATTCCGCGGCATCCAACTTGGTTGCCGGGGATACGAACGGCCAGCCAGACGTGTTTGTGCGCAGGCGCGCCGAGCGGATCACGGAGCGCATCAGTGTGGCCAGCGACGGCACGCAGGCAAACGGTGCGAACCTGTACCCCGCGATTAGCGGCGACGGCCGGTGGGTGGCTTTTCAATCCGACGCCTCCAACCTCGTGCCAGGAGACACAAATCGCGCGACGGATATTTTCGTTCGTGATCTGAACGGCGGCACGACCGAGCGCCTATGCAACGTGCAAGGGAACGGTCCGAGCTCGCATCCAGCCATTAGCGAGGACGGCTCGGTGGTCGCGTTTTCCTCGGCGGCCACCAATCTCGTCGCTGGGGACACGAACGGCCGGCTCGACATTTTTGTATGCGACCGCGCCAGTGGAACGATCGAAATTGTCAGCGTGGCGTCCGACGGCCGGCAGGGCAACGGCGACAGTATCCTGCCTGCCATTAGTGCAGATGGGCGCTTCGTGGCGTTCAAGTCACTGGCGGACAATCTTGTGCCCAACGATCGCAACGGCGTCGTGGACGTGTTCGTCTTCGACCGGCAAACTCGAACCATAGAACGGGTGAGCGTGAACACCGCCGGCGAGAATGCCGACGATTTTTCGTTTCCTCCGGCAATTTCTGCAGACGGGCGGTTTGTCGCTTTTGGGTCCGCAGCCACCAACCTGATCTTCAACGATGCGAACCATGCCTCCAATATGTTCGTGCGGGATCGGCAGATTGGCCGCACGCTCGTGGTGGACGTCAATGACCGTGGCGAGTTGGCAGACGGAGGCGTTCCGGATGCCGCTCCGGCCATCTCGGGCCGGGGGACACGCGTTGCATTCGTTTCCTTCGCCACGAACCTGGTCCCGGGCGGAAGCGCACTGGCCGGACAAGCGTACCTGGGGCAAAATCCATTCTTTGGCCCTGGTGCGTGCCCAGATGGTATCTGTCCGGAAGGTTTGGTATGCGTGGCGGGATTTTGTCTCACCCCTACGCGTACCCCGACGGTAACGCGCACCGCCACGCCGACCTACACGCGCACCCCTACACGTACGGCCACGCCCACCCCGACCTTCCGCCCCTGTGAGAGCGATGCGGATTGCCCTCCGGACCAACATTGCCGCGGCGGAACCTGTAAGAAAAAGCGCGAATGCGACGATGAAGACCCGACCGTCGATCGGTTGAACTGCTTCGACCGCGAGGCGTGCGTGAATGGTTTGTGCGAGTGCGGCGGAGACTGCAATCTCGACGGCTTTGTCTTCGGCAACGAAGTGTCCAATGCGGTGTACATCTTGGGTGATGTCTTGCCGCTTTCGCAATGCGCCGCAGCCGACTTGAATGGCGACGGCCAAGTGATGGGGAACGAGATCACCCAGATCGTGCTCAATCTAGCTCGCGGTTGTGTACAGGAAGGACGGCCGCTGACCTTTGCCCATGATCGCGGTCAAACGGTTACCTTGGCGATCGATGCGCGTAGTGCGGAAGATGGCAGTGTAGAGGTAACGGTGAACGCCTCGGGCGGCGGAGGGGAATTGGCAACGGTGCAGCTCGACCTGTTGTTCGATCCAAACATTTTGGAAATCGGCGACCCCGGACGTGCATGCCGGCTGGACGAGCGCCTCCGCAGCACTCACGTTTTACTGGCGACGCTGCCTCACAATCCGCCGGCGGCTGAGGGCACGCAGCGACTGCGGCTGTTTGCGGGCGACTTGTCGTTCCCGATCCAATCGTTCGAAGACGGGGCGGTGTTCCACTGTAAGTTCCAGCGAGTTACTGCCCAGAGTGGAGAAGCCGCATTCGGCGCGGATCGTACGAACGTCGGTGATGCCCGTGCGGATACGTTCCGGGTAGTGGTCGCCTCGGCCGGCCTCACCTTGGGCCCGCCGGCTGTGACCGAACCTACGCCTGTGACGAGCTGCGCTGGAGACTGCGACGGCAATGGCCAAGTGATGGGAAATGAAATCACTACCGTGGTCCAAATTATGGCGTCGCGCTTGCCGCTTGGCGCGTGCCCTAACGCGGACGCAGATGGCGACGGCGAGGTCACGGTGGGCGATGTCACGAAAGCTGTAATTCGGTTAGCGCGGGGGTGCCCATGACGCGGCTGGGCAGGAAGCTCATTCGGTATGCGGACACGGGCCACGAGGAGGCGCCAATGATGCAGCGGATGCGGCCGAAGCGGGGTCAAAACCAAAGAGGAAAGATGGGCATGGTGCCCTTATTGGCCTGTTTGGGACTTTGGGTATTCGGCGTAGCTCCGAGCCACGCGGTGGTGACGATCCGAGTTGCCACAACGGATGCGTTTACCGGTGGTGACGGCAGTCCTGCGGTCCCGGCTTCGATGACCGTACGGCTCGAGCGCGAACAGCCGAGCGAAGTGGCGACGACTGTGAATTTCGACCTGATCTTCCAGACCTCGCAGTTCGATCTGAACGGTACGTGCGACGACAGTTCGTCCTGTCGGCTTTCCGAAACTTGCCCAAATCAAGGAACGTGTCGGTTTGTGCCCATACGGTGCCAGAAGGATCCACGTTTGACCGATCATGTTTTGGAAGTCGTACCGCCGGACTTTCAAAACGTGGCCGAGGGCGAATACCGACTGCGGTTTGCGTTGGTTACGACGACCTTTTTGAATCCCTTGCCGACTCTGACTGACGGTGCACTGCTCACTTGCACGCTGCCGCCCCAGGCGAGCGCTGCTAGCGGGCCGCAAGTAGTCCGTTTCGAACGCTTGCAGGTAGCGGATAATCAGATCCCGGCGCGTGCTGTGCCCTCGCGGATCGTACTGGAACTGGGGCGCATCGTGGTAGGTGCCCGCCCCACGGACACCGCAACGCCGACGGCCACGGCGACGCCCACGGCCACGACCGCCACGCCAACGCAAACTCCTCCGACACCTACCCCCTCACTGTCCCCGACTTCTATTACCCCGATTCCGCGCACTCCTTGTCCTTCGCCTCGGGGAGCTCCGGCGGGACCAGCAGTGTACCTCGAGGACGTGGTTTTGGCGAGCAGTGGCCCGGTAACGTTGACGGTGAAGTTGGCCACCGGTGGCCGTGAGATTGTGGCTACGCAAAACGACCTGGAACTCAGAGGTGCAATCACGATCGATCGGGTTTCGAACGATCGGCCGGACTGCACCGTGAATCCGGCGCTGAACAAAAATGGGTCCGCGTTTGGTTTTCTGCCCGCCGGGTGTACAGCCGGCACCTGTACCGGGATACGCGCCGCGATCGTGTCGCTCGATAATTTGGACCCGATTCCCGATGGTGCGGTACTGTACACCTGTCGAGCGACGCTGGCCGATGTCGAAGCCCGAGTGGATGTAACGAACGTCGCGGCGAGCGATGCCAATGGTGACCCGGTTCCTGGTGTGGGAGCGCGCGACGGTTTGGTGTGCGTGGAACCACCGCCGACGCCGACGCCGACGGTGACCCGCACGGCCACCATAACGCCGAGCCCGACAGTCACTGTTACGGGAGCAAGCCCCACACCCACACCGACCGTAGCCGTTGGCAGTCCGACCGCCACAGCCACGCGCACCGCGCCGACTGGTTCGCCAACGCCGACTGGCACCGCAACGGGAGTGCCGAGCGAGGGGGGTGACGGTTGTGACTGTAGCGTGACGAGTGCGGAGCGTGGTTGGTCATCCGTTTGGTTGCTCCTGCCGGCTGTGTACTTGAGTTGGCGCCGCAAACGGGCGCTCGCTATGCCTCCGATGGAATAAGCTGGACTGTGGTGAAGGCGGTATGTCTGATTTTCCGTGGCGTTCCGTGAACCCTGAGGAAGTCCCGCCCAACTTGGCCCCGCGCCCGAGCATGGAAGATCTCATTGCGCGCTTCGAGCAACGACAGGGTGTGGTCGGAATCATCGGCCTGGGGTACGTGGGCCTGCCTCTCGCGGCTACGTTTGCGGAGGCGGGTGTGGCTGTGGTCGGGTTCGATATCGATCGCAGTAAGATAGAGGAGCTGCGAGCGGGGCGGAGTTACATCCGCCACATTGCGAGCGAGCGATTGGGGCAGATTGTCACGCAGCAAGGTCCGCGGCCGGAACGTGGCAAATTCTACCCAACGGCGGATTTCGCGCTCCTACGGCACTGTGACGCCATTTTGATATGTGTGCCGACGCCCTTGAGTCCGAACCGCGATCCGGACCTCTCTTACGTGGAGCGCACGGGGGAAACCATCGCCGAGTATTTGCGGCCCGGGCAGCTAGTGGTTTTGGAAAGTACGACGTACCCCGGGACAACCGACGAGGTGCTCAAAGAAATCTTGGAACGTTCCGGTTTGCGGGTCGGCGTGGACGTGCATTTGGCCTTTTCTCCCGAGCGCGAGGATCCGAACAACCCGCACTTCACGACGCGGACGATTCCGAAACTCGTCGGTGGCGTAACGGAGTCGTGCACTCGCGTGGCGGTGGCGCTGTATAGCGCGGTGTTGGAGAAAGTTGTGCCGGTTTCTTCTGCTCGTGTCGCCGAGGCGGCCAAGCTGTTGGAGAACATTTACCGATGTGTCAACATCGCTCTGGTCAACGAGCTCAAGGTGTTGTTCGACCGCATGGGGATCGACATTTGGGAAGTGATCGATGCGGCGGCAACAAAGCCGTTTGGCTTCACGCCCTTTTATCCAGGGCCCGGTTTGGGAGGCCACTGTATTCCCATCGATCCCTTTTACTTGAGTTGGAAAGCGCGTGAGTACGAATTGACTACGCGGTTCATCGAACTTGCTGGCGAGATCAACCACTCCATGCCGGGGTACGTGGTCGGCAAGATCGCGGACGCGCTGAACGAGCGCAGAAAAAGCCTCAAGGGTGCGCGAGTGCTGGTACTCGGGGTGGCATACAAGAAAGACCTCGATGACACCCGCGAGTCGCCGGCCCTACGGCTCATTGATCTCTTACTGCGCAAAGGCGCGAAGGTGAGTTACCACGACCCGTACGTTCCGCACTTGAAGAGATCGCGGAATTATGATTTCAACATGTCCTCGGTTGCTTTGACGCGAGACGAGTTGGAGCGCGCGGATGCGGTGGTGGTGGCGACGGACCATTCGGTGTTCGACTATGATTTTATCGTCGGCGCAAGCCAACTCGTCATCGATACCCGCAACGCAACGCGCAATGTGCGCGAGGGCCGAAGCAAAATCGTGCGTGCTTGAGGTGAGGGGCGGTCGTTAAGAGGAAGGAGAAAACGCGCTTGGTTGGCGGAATCAGCTGTGAGGTCACCCACCGGGCAATGGGTCCTGTGTCGCAGGCATCCCCAAGGCCAGGGTGTTTTTCCTGCGATTCTTCCTTGACAAGCCCGCGATTTTTTGAGTATGTATGCGCGCACTTCCGCGGTGCCGAGGGTGGCGCATCCGCTCTGGGATGAACGATGGGCGGAGGGAGTGAGGCAGGTTCGGTCGACTGGAAAGGAGGAGGGCAATGCGAACGGTGAAGTGGAATGTGTTACTCTCAGGGCTTTGTGCCTGGGCAGTCCTGGGAGCGTGGGCGTCGGGGGTGCGTGCCGACGTCACGTCGGAAAAGACGGCGTCAATCCTCGTCTTTCCAAAGGTGGTGGCGGACCAGAATCGAGATACCGTGATCATGCTGGTCAACTCCAGCAACTCCATGATCCAGGTGCACTGCAATTACGTAGATGCGCGGTTGTTCGATGCGGTTTCTGGTCAGCCGTGTGAACGGCCGAGCGCAACTTGCGTGCCCCTTTGGCAAGAAACGGATTTTGACATTTGGCTGACCCGGCAACAGCCGACCCACTGGTCGGTGGCGCGCGGCCGGCGCGTGGATCCCACGGATGGCTTTGGGGTAGATGGATCGGGGTTTGATCCCGGTCACATTCCGCCCAAACCGAACTTCGAGGGTGAACTCAAGTGCGTCGAAGTGAGCGCATCGGGTGAGCCTGTCAGCGGCAACCGCTTGCGGGGGCAGGCAGTGATTGCCGCAAACAACGGTGACCTCGCGCGCTACAATGCGGTTGGCATCGAAGGAAACCCGGATATCAATCCTTCGAACCCAATGGTGCTGGACGGAGATATGTTCATGGCTTGCCCCGAGCGCTTGTGGCTGAACCACGCTGCCGAGGGATTCAACGGAGCCCGTACGGAGCTGACACTGGTGCCTTGCTCTCAGGATCTGGAAAATCAGATTCCGCGGTCGGTCACTGTGCAGTTCCTCGTGTACAACGAGTTCGAGGAGCGTTTCTCGGCAAGTACCACCGTTACTTGCTATTTGAATACGCAGCTCTCGGACATTGATGCCGCGACGAACCCGGTGAACTCGGTCTTCCACACGAACGTTTTGGGGACGGACGTGGCGATGACGGAGATCACCCCGGTCGTACAGAGGGACGGATCCTCCGGTGGCGTCATCGGTGTGGCGCAGGCATTTGGTGGCAGTCGGTCCGGTATGTACAGCCTGCACACGACCGGCAGCTTCGTGCCCCCGGCAGGTCCGGATACGATCTTCCTCGCGCCCCGAGAGTAGGGCGTGCGGTTTAGCGAGTATGAGGGGTTGATGGTGGCTGCAAGCTCCCAGCCAAGGGAAAGGAGAAAGGCGATGCGTAGGGTGCGTTGGATGCAAAAGCTCTCCGTGATGGCATCCGTTGCGGGGATCGTAGGAATGGTGGGGATGGAGGCTCGGGCGGACATCAGCTCGACCAATCCCGCCGCCATTCTGGTGTTTCCGAAAATCGTGGTCGACGGGTCTCGGGGTATCGATACATTTGTCCAAATCTCGAACGTTGCGGACCAGCCGGTGAATGTGCGCTGCTTTTATGTGAACGCAAACGGCCGGTGTTCTTCGGCTCCGTTCCAGGTTTGTAACCCGTATGGAGAGAACACGTGCAGCACCGGAGGGGTTTGCGTGCCCGGCTGGCAAGAAACGGACTTTGCCTTCCGCCTGACGTCCAAGCAGCCCATCTTTTGGCGGGTTTCTCAAGGGCTTCCGGACCTGCCATTGGCAAATCGGCCTGGGCCAAAGGGCGAGTTCAACACTGGCTCGATCCCACCGTCCCCGGACGATCCGATGATCGGAGAGTTGAAATGCGTGCAGGTGGGTGATGACGAACTGCCCGTGGATATGAACTCGTTGATTGGCGAGGCGGGGATTGTGGAGCGGAACGACACGCGAATTTACAACGCGTACGGCATCCAGGCGATCGAGGGTGCCAATAACCGCGACAACACGTTGGTTCTGGGTCAGGAGTACAATGGTTGCCCGAACCTACTGCTGGTGAATCACTTCTTCGACGGCGTAAGCCTGGCCGGCGTACTTCCCGGCGGAGGGACTGTGACGACCGACCTCACGTTGGTTCCATGCTCGCAAGACTTCAACTTCCAGGCGCCGCGATCCGTAGTTGCGCAGTACCTGGTGTTCAATGAGTTCGAGCAGCGTTTTTCGACGAGCCGCAGCGTCACTTGCTTCCAGGAGATTGCGCTATCGGATATCGATACGCGGCCGGGAGCGGGGGACGATGTCTTTTCCATCTTCAACGCGGCAGTGCAGGGAACGTTCACGGGACAGACGATCATTCGCGGTGTGCAAACTAGCGACCCCGTGCGGGGAACCGGGCTACTGGCGATTACCGAGGAGTTCCGCGGGGGGGGTAGCGACGCCAATGTCGTGCACCAGCGTGGCGTGCGTACCCAGGCCGATGTGATCTTGCTTCCGGCAGCGCAGCCCAGTGGCCTTTGAGTAAGGAGTAGCAGCCGTTGCGGGTGGGGACCGGGTCAGTGCCCGGTCCCCATTTTTTTTTGAGGAGAGCTCGGAGAGGAGGACTACAAGAGAGCGAAATATGCTAAGAGGGCAGGGATGAACTTGCGGGTGCGTGAGAACGGAGCGGTGATTCGGGGATGGACGGTGCGGGATAGCATCGAGCTGTACAACGTCGCCGCATGGGGTGCGGGGTTTTTTACGGTGAACGCAAAGGGGCACGTGGAAGTGCGTCCCCAGGGGGAATCCGGTCCGGCAATCGACTTATTAGAGCTGGTGGAGGATTTACAGCGCCGTGGGTTGCGAACGCCGATGCTGATCCGGTTTTCCGACATTTTGGCCGCCCGCGTGCGGGGATTGTGTGCCGCTTTCGAGCGCGCCATGCGAGAATACGGCTACGAGGGGCAATACCGCGGCGTGTACCCGATCAAGGTGAATCAGCAGCGGCACGTGGTAGAGGAGATTGTCCAATACGGCGCACCGATGAAGGTGGGCCTAGAGGCGGGCAGCAAGCCGGAGCTGCTGATTGCGCTGGCCATTTTGGATACGCCCGGAGCGCTGATCATCTGCAACGGCTACAAGGATCGTACCTACATCGAGACGGCACTTTTAGCGCAGCGGCTTGGCCGTACGCCGATCATCGTCATCGACCGGGCGCACGAGGTGGAGCTCGTGGTACGCACCGCTCGCGAACTGGGAATTCGCCCGAACATCGGAGTGCGGGCAAAGCTCACCACGAAAGGGGCCGGGAAGTGGGTCGAGTCTACGGGTGACCGGTCGAAGTTCGGTCTGACTGCCGTGGAGATCGTGGAAGCGGTGGAGAAGCTGCGCGCGGAGGGCATGCTCGACTGCTTGCAGTTGCTGCACTTTCACATTGGTTCCCAAATCACAGCTATCCGCGCGCACAAAGACGCCTTGAAAGAAGCCGCCATGATCTTCGTTGGGCTGCACCAAATGGGTGCGCAGCCGCGCTTTATCGATGTGGGCGGCGGGCTCGGCGTAGACTACGACGGCTCGCAGACAAACTTCCACTCCTCGATGAACTACACGGTGCAGGAGTACGCGAATGATGTCGTAGCCACCATCCAGGAGGCTTGCGATGGGAAGGGCCTGCCGCACCCCGATATCATTACCGAGTCGGGGCGTGCGATGACGGCGCATCACTCGGTGCTGATTTTCGACGTCCTCGGGGTTCACGAGATGATTTCGGGCCAGCCACCTGAACCGGTGTCGGAAAGCGACCCGCGCGTGATCCAAAACTTGGCGGAAGTCTACGAGACCATTTCGCAGAAAAACGTGCTGGAGGCATACCACGACATTCTGCAGCTCAAAGAGGAAGCCACGAGTTTGTTCACGCTCGGTTTCTTGGACTTGCGGGAGCGAGCTCGCGTCGAGCGCTTGTTTTGGGACTGCTGCGAAAAAATTCTCCGCATCGTGCGAGAGCTGCCTTATGTGCCAGAGGAATTGGAGCCCTTGGAGAAAGGGCTGGCCGACACCTACTACGGCAACTTCTCGGTGTTTCAGTCGGCTCCGGATCACTGGGCGGTCAAACAACTGTTCCCGGTGATGCCGATCCACCGGCTCGACGAAAAGCCCACGCGCCGGGGGGTATTTGCCGACCTGACCTGCGATAGCGACGGCAAGATCGACCGGTTCATTGATCCCCGCGATGTGCGCGACGTGCTAGAGCTGCACTCGTGGAATGGGGAACCATACTACATCGGGGTGTTTTTGGTGGGGGCGTATCAAGAAATCCTGGGTGACTTGCACAACTTATTTGGCGACACCGATGCCGTGCATGTGCGCCTAGGGTCGGACGGGCGATACGAAGTCGAGCATGTCGTCGAAGGTGATGCCGTAACCGATGTCCTGCGTTACGTGGAGTACGATAAAGGGGCTTTGGTGGAACGAGTGCGGCGCACCATCGAAGACGCGATGCGCGCCGGGCAGATTAGCCTGGAAGAATCGGCACGCTTGCGGCGGCACTACGAGCAGGGACTGCAGGCGTATACATACTTGACGCGCGAATAGCTGCTTGCACGGTACTCGTGCGGCCAGGCCCGCACGGTTGGGCTCGACAAATTGGAAAACGTGTGGGCCGCGGACCCCCCTTGGCCTCCCTCTAAGGAAGAAGGCGGGCGAGGTAAGTTTCCGTGTGTTCGCGCCGCCGCTGGGCGCGTGCTTCTGGATCCTCGTGAACAATTTCCTCGTCCGGACGTACTTTGAACAACGGCTGCCCCTTGCGCACGACCACTCCACTTTCGGGAACGAGGACCTCCAAAACCGTGCCCGAAAACGGCGCATAAACCTTGTTGAACATCTTCATCACCTCGATGATGTAGAGCGGATCGCCGCGCTCGAAGTGGCTGCCCTTCTCGACAAACGGCGGCATGCCGGGAGATTCTTGGTGGTACAAGGTGCCGCCCATGGCCGCAACGATTTCGTCCGACGCTGCGACCGGAGGAGGAACAAGCACTTTCCGCATGGCTTCTTGGTGCTGGGGATCGAGTAAACGATCCGGGATGACGACGGTAAGATCCTCCGCCAACCGCAGGTCGTAGAAGCCAGTGGTGCGAGCAATCAGTGGAAGGAGCGAAAGAATCTCGAGACCGGCTTGGTGGCCGGCATGAGCGGCGCGAATACGCTGCCACACCTCTGGGCTGAACCCGAGGGCCGGTTCCGGTTGCTGCAAGAGGGTGTCGAGGGCTGGCCATTCCTTCGGTACGCCGGGCCGGGCTGAAAGCTTTGCATAAAAGCCCCGGGCTTTTTCGAGCAAAGCTTGATCGTGATCCCAGATGCGATGGGCGGCCGGTTCATCGGGGCGATCGTCGAGGTGGAGCAAATGGTAGGTGTCGGCAAGAATATCTACTGGATTGCGTAACCAGCGGATGCCGTCTCCGACGTACTCGAAATCCGATCGGTGCTGGCTCAACCAGGCCGACAAAAAGTGCGGTTCTTCGAACAAAGCTTGAATCGGACGTTCGAGTAGGGTCTCCTTGAGTTCGATGACTTGGCGTGCTGCGGTTGCGGCTTCCTTTCCACCCGCGGCCCCGTGCGTGTCCACGAAATGAGCTGCAATCCGCTGGAAGGCGTGGTCGAGATCGATGTTGTTGGCTTCTTGCGCCAACTCACCCACCGCGGTCAAATAGGGCACCACAAACTTTGTGGTTGGTTTGGCCCACACGTCGCGCGCCAAAAACCACATCACGACCCCGTAAAGAAACTCGCGGTTGGTAAACAAATCGCTTCCCCGCAGCGTGGTACACCGAAGAACCTCAGCGATGCGCTCGAAACTTTCGCGGCGGTCCCGTCCGGTGGACAACAGTAACGCGATATTGGAGTCGTAAGCACCGGCCAGCCGGTAGCGCATGAACAAACCCGTGTCGGGATTCTTGATACAAATCCCCTGGTCGTCGCGGATCTCCCCGGGAATCGGATCGGACCAGGACATGATCACACCACCAGCCGCAGGCTGTAACGCGCGGTCAGTGGCGTTGAGCCGCACTTCAATTGCAGCCATCTCCCGTTGTACCCGCGTGGGCCGTGGCAGCCGCTGCTTGTGCCGGGCAATGAGCGCCATGCATTCCACCAGAGAGTGGACGTCGAAGTAGTCGTCGGGGTCCTCCGGATTGGTGAATCGCAACGCGTAGCAGAGTTCGGAAACCCGATGCTCGACTTGAATGCGGGTGTTGACCTCCATGAAGTAATGGCGGTCGCCTTCCACGATACACTCGAAGGTCGACGCGGAGTCGAGCTTGACCGCTTTCCCGAACCGCTCTGCTTCCGCTTCCATGCGCTGCAGGACGGCGAGGTCTGTCTCCAAAATGGCTGCCTTTTTGTGATCGCCCTTAGCCTTGGCTTCTGCGATCGCTTGCTGGAGGCCTTCGACTGTGATCGAAACCTCGACGAGCTTTTGCTCGTGCATTTGCAAAGAACAGTCGCGCCCGCCCAAGGTGATGCACCATTCGCCGTTACCCACCATTTGGATTTCGTTGTGGCGCGTGCTCTCGATGTTGAGCTCGATGAGCATGTTTTTGTTGTCGCCCACGCCGGTGGCTTTGACTTCGGCCAGCACCTCGCGGACTAAGCTCGGCACCACCTTGGGATCCGAAAAAATCCGTTGACCCTTACCCCCGCCGCCCCCAATGGCCTTCAGGCGGAAACGGCGGCCAGGATATTCCTTCAGTAAGGCTTCGGCCTCGAGCTGGATGTGCTCGGCAAGCTCATCGATGGTGTAGAGATCCATGTGTTTGCGGTATGCTGCATCGAGCACCAGATCGGCCAGCTCCTCCAAACGGAGCTTGGCCGAGCGCACTTGAGGCACGTCGAGCCCATACTGCTGGACCACCTGGGCCAATGCTTCCCGGGTTGGATATTTGCGCAGCAGAAGACGCGCGGTTGCGTTGTTGATCCCGGGAGTGACGGACACGCGATTCTCGATCGCCGTGCGCTTCGCCTCATCTTTGGCCCCGGCCGCTTCTTGTGTGTACGATCCCGGGCCGATGAACTTGATCCCGGCCTCTTCGAGAGAGCGCACGAAGTGAGCGTCTTCGGCCATGAAGCCGTAGCCGGCAAACACGTACTCGTACCCATGCTCCTTGCAAATTTGGATGATTTGCCGGATGCGTTCTTCGCGCTCTTCTTTGGTCGCGCCGGTGTAATCCGGCACGGGGTGCACGCATTTCGGGTCCATGATCCGAAGTTCGGGCGACAACGCTCGTGGAAACACGATGCTGTCGCGCTCGGAGAGCAGCATGCCCACCTTCGCTACTCCCATCTCGCGGAAGACGTCGATGGCTTCCTTGCGAATCGGTCCGCGGCAGACGATGAGGATGCGCATGTCCTCGCAAGAAAACGAACGTACCCAGGGGGAAGGGGATAGACTCAAACGCCGATCCCGATGGACCAGCGGATTGTAATATTCGCTTTGCTCTGTTGGGGTTGGCTGCAACATCAGTGAAACTCCCTCTGCACGGATTGCCACGGACCAGGTTGGTAGTGATCCAACAAGAACTGTAAGTTGCGCCAGAGGACCCAGCGGAGGTCCGTAGGCATCACGATTTCGGAAATGGAACCGAGGCTCAGCGCCTCGCGCGGGTTCATGAGCTCTTTTTCGTAGCGGCGGTTGAACTCGGCTTCTTGGCTGCGTAGCCATTCGGTGGCTTCTTTCTCGGCTTCTTTGCGCGCATCTTCCGGCGACATCCCAGCCTCGATACGTTGCAGAGTCCCTTCTTCCGCCATCTTGGCTGCCGCGGCACGGACTTGTTGGAGCTCCTTCTTGTATGTGTATTCCTTTCCGGCCGTCCCCATCACGGCAACCCGCGTGGTCGGAAGAGCCAGCACCACGTCGGCTCCGGTGGCGTACGAGTTGAAGGCGGCATACGCGCCCCCAAACGCGTTGCGCAAAATCAACAAAATGCGCGGGGTACGCAAATCAATGATGGCATCGAGCATGGCGCGACCCGCCTGAACGATGCCGCGACTTTCCTGATCACGGCCGGGCAAGAACCCAGTCGTGTCCTCCATGAAAATCACGGGAATATTGTAAATGCTGCAAAAGCGCACGAAGCGGGCGATCTTGTATGCCGCGTCAATGTCGATTTGGCCACTGGCGACCGCACTGTTGTTGGCCACGAATCCCACCACGTGCCCGCCGAGTCGGCCAAACGCCGTAATGGCGTTCCGGGCACGGTCCGGTTGAAGCTCGAAATAGTCCCCGTGGTCGCACACTTGCTGGATGATGATCGAGGAGTCGAAGGGAGTATTGAAGCCGGTCGGTGAATTGAAGGCCTTGCGCAAAAGCGTGTCGATTTCCACTGTACGGCGGTCAACCGGGTCGCTGGTCGGCTGAAAAGGCGGGCTGACGCGGTTGGAGTCGGGCAAATAGCTGAGTAGCCGCTGCGCTGTGCGCAAAGCTGCGACCTCGTCGGCCACAGTGATGTCCGTAACGCCGCTCGCCCCGTGAACTTTCGGCCCACCCAAGTCGTCGGGCGTTACGTCCTCGCCCAGAGCGCTCTTCACCACCCCTGGACCAGTGAGTCCAAAGAATGTGTTTGCAGGCTGGATCATGAAACTACCCTGGCGCGGCAGATACGCCCCACCGCCAGCGTTGAAGCCGAACATGCACATGATGCTCGGCACAACGCCGCTGATCTTGCGCAGAGCCGTAAACGCCTCCGCATACCCGTCGAGGCCCCCCACGCCAGCCGGAACGAACGCTCCCGCGCTGTCGTTCATGCCGATCAACGGGATACCTTTGTTGCCGGCTAGATAGATCAAATTCGCAAGCTTCCGGCCGTTGGTGGCGTCCATAGAGCCGGCACGCACGGTGAAGTCGTGGCCATACAAGGCAACGTCACGTCCCCGGATTTTCAAGATGGCAGTGACAATCGAGGCACCGTCGAGATTGCGCCCCCAGTTCTGGAACAGCACAATCGGCTGCACGCCCTTGTCCTGGAGAACGTCAATACGCTCCCAAACCGTCATTCGGCCCTTTGCGTGCTGGCGGATGATTTGCAGCACTCCAGCGGCCGTGTACGGCCGGCGGCGTAACTCTTCGCCCTGGCTCAGCGCCTCCTCGTACAACCCGGCGGGGCGTGTTTCGGCGGATTGCGAAGACTCCGCCAGTGGATCGTCGAGCGTCGGCGCAACGGGTGCGAGCTTCAGTTGGGCTTGCTTGTGATGCTCCTTTGCCTTGGACGGGGCTATCGCCATGGTCCTTACCTCTCGTCGTGTAAACTCTCCGAACTTAATGCACGTGCGTCTTTACAGTTTCGAGGAAGCCACTGCCGCTCGGTAGGGGAGAAAAAAACGTCCCCTCCCCCTTCCACACCGAGGAACCTGGATCCGCTCCCAGCCTCCCCAGGTGTGTCGGACCCGAGCCTCCTCACCACCTAGGTGCATGTGGGCCCGTTACTTTACCAAGCCAAACCGATTCGGCAAGTTCTCTACTTTCGAAGCACTACTTACTCGCGCGCGGGTGGAACGCGCACGAACGTGGCTGCCTGCCCGACGGCTATGCCATGTTGAGCGGCGAACCCGCCGTGAACTTCCAACACATACTGAGCGGGTACGTCCGGCCCGACTGCGCGCGTACTGAACGGTTGCGCGCGTTCCACAATTCCCACGATGCGCCGCTCACGATCGAAGAAAATCATGTCGAGGGAAAGCGGCGTGTTTTTCATCCAGAACTGGAGCACCTCGGCCTTGGGAAAAACGAACAGCATCCCCGCATTCGCGGGCAAGTCCTTGCGGTACATGAGGCCGCGGGTGCGTTTCTCCTGGGTGTCCGCAATCTCGACCGGTATGGCCACTGTGCCCCGTGGCGTCTCGATGAGAACTTTCGGTTTGTCGTCACACGCCACACTGGTTGCCGTGGCGACGACCGTCACGACCGCCGCAAATAGCGACACCACGCGGGCTCGCCCGCGACCTTGTCTTGGCGAGGGCTTTATCTTAGGACTCGCGCCGTTCCCAATTTTTTCTCTCCAACGGAGGTTGTTCATGGCCGCGCTGATTTTCAGCGTCATGATGTTGATTGCCCTCGGTTGGTTCGGCCGCACGCTGTACCGCCGAGTGATGATCTTGCTCAAATCCCAGCCGGATGCCCGCTTCGATAATATTCCGGAACGCATCAAGGCTGTTTTGGTCTACGCCTTTGGCCAGCGCAAGTTCATTGTGCCTGATCCTCCGCCTACCTCTCCGATCAGCGAGTGGAAGGCCGGTTGGCTCCACTTTTTCGTGTTCTGGGGCTTCATGATCCTAGCCATTCAGGTGCTCACGATGTTCGGCCGGGCGTACTCGGAGCACTTTTACGTGCCGCTCTTCAGCCCCGGGCTGCTAGGTGGGCCGTATTTTCTTCTCAAAGACGTTATGGAAGTTGTGGTCCTGATCTGCGTGATTGTCTTGCTCACGCGCTGGGCAATCACCCACCCGAAACGGCTCTACGGGTTCTTGCCCGCAGAGGACCGCCTCGCCAAGCAGTCTCATTGGGAGGCGTACGTGATCCTTTGCTTCATCGGTGGCATCATGATTGGGGGCAAGCTGTACGATGGCGGCCGGATGATTTACGCGGCGGCCCAGCCCGAAGTGCAGCAGGAAGCGGCCTGGCAACCGTTTAGCAGCATGGTGGGCCACGCTCTGGCAGCTTGGTTTGGCGTCGAGGGCGCGAAGTTTTTCAGCGACTTGGGTTGGTGGCTCCACAACACGATTATCCTGGTGTTTTTGAACTTGCTGCCGCTTTCCAAGCATTTTCACATCATCACGTCCTTGCCCAACGTCTTTTTCTTGAAAACCGAGCCGAAGGGTGCCCTTTCCAAGCAAGACTTGGAGAACGCCACGCGCTTTGGTTCGTCGTTCATCAATCACTTCACGTGGAAACAAGTGCTCGACATGTACTCGTGTACCGAGTGCGGTCGCTGCTCTTCGCACTGTCCCGCAACGCAAAGTGGTAAGCTCTTGGCCCCTCGGCAACTGCTCCTCAACTTGCGCGACTACTTGTACGAGCACGAGGATGCCATGCTGGCGCTGCCCAACGCGGCTTTGGGAGCTCAGGGACCAGCGGAGGGAACGAATGTCGGCGAGAACATTGTGGGGGATCGGTTGATCCTCGACGAGGTGCTGTGGGCGTGCACGACCTGCCGGGCCTGCGAAGAGGCGTGCCCGGTACTGATCGAGTACGTGGACAAAATCGTGGACATGCGCCGCCATCTGGTGCAAGAAGAGGCCCGATTTCCGACGGAACTCACGCGGACCTTCAAGGCCATGGAGACGCAAAGCAATCCGTGGGGCGTGGACGCGAGTCAGCGGGACGCTTGGGCGGCAGGCTTGGGAATTCCGACAATGGCGGAGAAACCCGATGCGGAGTACTTGTACTACGTCGGCTGCGCTGGCGCGTTCGACGATCGGGCCAAGCGGACGACACAAGCTGTGGCAAAAATCCTCAAGCAAGCCGGCGTCGACTTCGCCATTTTGGGCAAAGAGGAACTCTGCAACGGGGAGACGGCTCGCCGGATCGGAAACGAGTACTTGTTTCAGTCCATGGCGCAGATGAACGTCGAGGTTCTCAACGGGTACGGAGTGAAAAAGATCATCACCAACTGCCCGCACTGTTTCAACACGCTGAAAAATGAGTACCCCCAATTTGGAGGGCACTACGAGGTGTATCACGCCACGGAATTCGTTCAGCGCCTGATCGCACACGGTCGCTTGCAGTTCGCGACCGACGGCGCGCGCACCGTCACGTATCACGACTCCTGTTATTTGGGCCGGTACAACGATGTTTACGATGCCCCGCGGCAAATCCTGCAAAGTATCCCCGGTTTGCGGCTCAAGGAGCCGGTACGCTCGCGGCGCTTTGGCATGTGTTGCGGTGCCGGTGGCGGGCGAATGTGGATGGAAGAGGACCCTGACAAGCGCGTGAATTTGCGCCGCGTGGATCAGCTTCTGGAAACCGAACCGGACGCTGTGGCAGTGGCTTGCCCGTTTTGCATGACGATGATTGACGACGGGCTCAAGTCGAAAAATTTGGAAGAGAAGGTCCAAGCGCTCGACGTGATGGAAATCGTGGCCGAGCGAATGAAAGCGTGAGCTTCCCGCAGGGCGTTGCCTGGGTGGTTTCGGATAGCTCTTGTTCCGGGCCGGAATCGGAGCTGGCGTGGGCCGTCGGCCTTGTTCGCGCGCAGGGGCGTGTGCAGTCGCGCAAGTGATGGGTTGATCCCCGGGCCGAGCTCAGAACGGTCTGAATCCGCCGTGGGGAGCCCTTGCATTTTGGTGGCTGCGTTTGTCCATGCGGGCCGATCGCACCACCGCGGTGTACGGCGGCATCGTGCCGGGCCAAGCAGCGCGTGTAGAAGCGGGCTCGAGAACGAACAGTTGCCGTAGCACCGAGGCGGCGCTCTGGTGAACCGAGTCTGGTACGGCTCACAAAAAGGGCCGCTGTGCCGGCTGGCACAGCGGCCCTCTCCCGCTTGGTCACGAGGAGCGAGAATCCAGATTCAAGAGGACTTTAGCTTCTTGATCTCCTCGGTCAGCTCGGGCACAGCCTTGAACAGATCCGCGACTAACCCGTAGTCCGCCACTTGAAAGATTGGGGCTTCTTCATCCTTGTTGATGGCAACAATCACCTTGGAGTCTTTCATGCCTGCGAGGTGCTGGATCGCTCCGGAAATGCCCACGGCGATATAGAGCTCGGGGGCAACGACCTTGCCGGTTTGACCCACCTGCAAATCGTTCGGCACAAACCCGGCGTCCACCGCCGCGCGGCTCGCACCCATCGCCGCTCCCAACACATCGCAAAGTGGCTCCAGAATGGTTTTGAAGTTCTCGCCCGACTTGAGCGCCCGTCCGCCCGAGACCACGATCCGAGCTTCGGTAAGGACCGGCCGGTCGGATTTGGTCTCGCTGAACTCCACGAATTTCATGCGTTGGGCGCTGGCGTCCAGGCTAACGCTGACCTTTTCCACCGGCGCCTTTTGTGCATCCTTGCTTGCCGCATCGAACGCGGTGGAGCGGACACTCACCACACGCGGGCTACTTTCGAGGCGGACTGTGGCCACTGCGTTCCCGGCGTACATGGGGCGCGTCATCGTGCCGTCATCGTTGAACGACAGCACATCGCTCGCCATGCCGACACCCAGGAGCCCAGCCACACGAGGGAGTAGATCTTTGCCGACTGCGGTGGATGTGGCCAGCAGGGTTTCCACGCCCTTATCGCGAACGAGTTGCGCCAGTGCGGCCGCGTGAGCGTCCGCGGTGTAGTGAGCAAACGCCTCGTGTTCCAAGGCATAGACCTGTTGCACTCCGTATTCGGCAAGCTCTCCGGCGAGGCCGTCAATGCCCTGACCCAAAATGACGGCTTGGCATTGGCTGCCTGTCTTTGCGGCCAAGGTTTTCCCGGCTTGGATGGCCACAAAAGTTGGTTTCACTAGCTTGCCGTGATGATGCTCTGCAAAAACCAAAACGTTGCCCATGAACAACCTCTCCCTGTATTCAACGGTTCAGATGACCTTTGCCTCGGTGTGCAAGAGGTGCACGAGTTCCTGGACCGAGCTGACCTTTCTTCCCGCCTTGCGTTTGGGCGGGGGATCGAGCCGAAGCACTCGGAGCTTCGGGGTGACGTCCACGCCCAGCTCAGCCACGGGAATTTCTTTCAACTCTTTTTTGCGGGCTTTCATGATTCCTGGCAGCGAAGCATAGCGTGGGATGTTCAGCCGAAGATCGACAGTGACCACAGCCGGCAACGGGATTTCGAGGGTTTCCAGGCCGCCGTCCACTTCGCGGACAACGGTAGCCTTGCCGTTACTCAACTGGATGCCAGGGAGCCCGCTCTTTTCTGCTTCCGACTCCAGGCTTTCTTTTTTCGAAGCGAACGTGGCTTGCGGCCAGTTCAGCAGCGCCGCCAACATTTGCCCCGTCTGGTTCGCATCATCGTCAATGGCTTGCTTTCCCATGAGGATCAAATCCGGCTTTTCCTGGTCAGCGATTTTCTGCAGAATTCGGGCCACGCCCAAAGGATCGAGTTCCTGTTCCGCGACGACAAGGATCGCTCGATCCGCACCCATGGCCAAACCCGTGCGCAGTTGTTCTTGAGCGACTTTGGCGCCAACGCTCACCAGCACAACTTCCGCACCGCCACCTTTTTCTTTGATCCGGAGCGACTCCTCGATGGCAATCTCGTCGAACGGGTTGACTACGTACTTCAAGTTGTCGGTGACAATGCCTGAGCCGTCTGGCTTGACTTTAATCGTGGCATTCGGGTCGGGTACCCGCTTAACGGTAACGAGAATCTTCACAGAAGTGCCTCCTTCCTGCACCGTATTGGGAAAACCCCCACCCGGTACCACAGGCATTCCCGCCGTTCAAGGAACGGGGCGGTGTGCCGGGCGGGTCACTTCTTGGGCTCGAAGCCCAGTCGGCCCGAAAGCTCGCGGGTCGCACTCGTTAGCGAAGGGATGATCTGGTCGCGGAGACGGCGCTCGTCCATGCGATGAGTCGGGCCAGTGAGTGCGAGTGCCGCAACCAATAAGCCCGTGTAGTCCCGCACCGGTGTGGCCACCGCAGTGACGTCGGAAACGAACTCGCTCCGTTCCATTGCGTACCCGAGCTCGGCAACTCGTTCGAGCTCCGCGAACAACTTCTCTTTGCTGGTTTGCGTGTGTTCCGTGAACCCGGGCAAGGGTTCCGGCAAGCTTTCCCGAAGAACGTGATCCCCGAACGCCAGGGCGACCTTCCCCATGGCTGTGCAGTGCAAAGGTGCAGGCTCGCCAATGCGGGGCACGACTCGCACCACGTGCCGGCACTCTGCGGCGTCGAGCGCGACGACCCTTCCCTCACGAACCACGCCTAACACGGCGGTCTCTCCGGCGGTGTCGGCGAGCCGCTCTAAAATGGGCCGGGCCGGCTTCAATAAGCCGGCCTGGCTCAGGTACCGTTGCCCCAGGGCCAGGCACCGCACGCCCAGCCGATAGTTCTCCGTGACTTTGTTTTGCTCGATGTAGCCACGAGCTTCCAAGGTGGCGAGGATGCGGAATACGTTGTTCTTGTGCAGCTTGAGCCGTTTGCTGAGCTCAGTAACTCCGAGCTCCTCCTGGTTCCCAGTGAACTGCTCCAAGACATCGAGGGCGTGAGAAACGGACTGGATCACGTAGTTCGTCTTGTCGCGTCGCACCGTGCCTCTCCTTCCCGCATCACGGACCGCGGTTTAGTAGTCGAGGGCCTTCGCGGTTGCAAACGGGGTTTTGCTGGCGCCCGTTGCAAACAGCGGTATGTGCCCGTATATGCGGTTGCTCGTCGAGGAGGGAGCCATGGAAATATCGAGTTCAATGGTTTCGGTTCCGGTGAACGGCGAAAGCATGCCCGCACACTTGGCCGAGCCCCGCGGAGCCGGTCCTTACCCGGGCGTGATCGTGGTCATGGAAGCCTTTGGCTTGAACCAGCATATCAAGAATGTGGCGGATCGGCTCGCCAGGGAAGGCTACGTAGCCCTGGCCCCGGACCTCTATCACCGGGTGTCGCCAAATACGGTGGTCGGTTACGACAACCTTCCCGAGGCGATTCGGTTACTCACGAGTCTGCGAGACGACGACATCGTGCGCGACATGAATGCCGCGATTTCCTTTTTGCAAAAACTGCCCGAGGTCCAGCGGGAACGCATTGGGGTCACGGGTTTTTGCATGGGTGGGCGCGTGACGTTTCTTATTGCCTGCTTGAACCCCAGCGTCCGTGCAGCCGTGCCGTTTTATGGCGGCGGCATCGGCAGCGTCATGCAACCGAGCGACAAAACCCCCAAAGCGCCTTTGGAGTATGCTGACCGCTTGCAAGGCGCCATGCTGCTGTTCTTTGGAGAAGCCGATCCTTTTATTCCCATGGAGGAGGTCCGGCGAATCGAGGCACGCCTCAAGGAGCTCGGTAAGCAAGCCGAGGTGGTCGTGTACCCCGGAGCACCGCACGGGTTCTTTTGTGAGGAGCGCGACTCGTATCGGCCCGATGCTGCGGCGGATGCATGGCGGCGCCTGTTGGATTTCTTCGCAAAGCACTTGAAGGGCTGACGCGAAGCGGGACTTCCCCGAGCGAGGCTGGCCGTGGCTACTGGGGCAAGCGGGCCGAGAACGAATGGAGCAGGGAGGCAGTGACATCATGCGGATCGTACTTGTTGGCCAAGCTGCCTTTGCCGCGGAGGTGCTCGAGCGTCTCCTCCAGGAGGGGCACGAGGTGGTGGCCGTGTACTGCCCCCCGGATACCGCCCCGGATAAGCCCGACCCGGTGAAAACTCGCGCCGTCTCGCGGGGTATTCCGGTGCGGCAACATGCTTCGTTAAAGAGTCCAGCCGTCCGCGAGGAGTGGGAGCGGCTTCGGCCCGACCTTGCTGTGCTGGCCTATGTGACCCAAATCGTTCCTCCGGAGGTTTTCCGCATACCCCGCCTTGGTAGCATTTGCTTTCACCCGTCCTTGTTACCGAAGTACAGGGGCGGCAGCGCGATCCCCTGGCAGATTATCAAAGGGGAGACCAAAACCGGGGTAACGGTATTCTGGGTGGATGAAGGGATCGACACAGGCCCCATCCTTCTGCAGAAAGAGGCGGTCATTGACCCCGACGACACGGCCGCCTCGCTGTATTTCAACAAGTTGTTCCCGCTCGGCGTGGAGGCGGTGGTCGAGGCGGTGCGTTTGATCGATGGCGGGAATGCCCCACGCGTTCCGCAAGACGAGTCGCAAGCAACGTACGACCCACTGTGTCGGGACGAACACGCGCAGGTAGATTGGTCGAGGCCAGTGGCCGAGGTGTATAATTTAATTCGGGGCTGCGATCCTCAGCCTGGGGCGTACAACCGATTTCGGGGGGACAAGTTGCGCTACTTCGATGCGCGACGCGGGGAGGATCTGCCGGACGTTCCACCCGGTACGGTCATGGAGGTCGGCCCGCGAGGTTTGGTCATCGCTGGGGTCGGCGGGACTATCGTCGTGAGGCGACTGCGCTTCGGTACCGGCCCAAAACAACCGGCCCAAGATCTGGCGAGAGAGATTGCTCTCACTCCCGGGCATCGTTTCTAAAAAAAACCACGCCGAGCAAATTGCTCGGCGTGGCAAGTATGGCCAGCAGGCGCTTAGGCTGAGGGTTGCTTTAGTTAATGCTTGGCATCGCGCCACTGTGTTGGCTGCATATTGGTTGCCGCAGCACTCTCACTCGCGTACGGTCGAATTTGCTGCTGCATCGATCGTTGCAGCGAGCGACGTTGAATGTGTCGGATCGTCGGTCCAAGCGGTCGCAGCGCAGGTAACATTTCGCTTGCTTCCAAGCTGCGTTCAACAATTGCAGGTCGCACACGCTGTTATTGGCACTCGGCCCCACGGCCACCCCGGTGCACACAGGGGACGACTGGAGAATGGCCAGGCGACGCGTGAGGCGATCGTTGCAGCGGGCTTCACAAGGCTGCGCGCGTTCTGGTGTGCGCTGTTGGCAGCGAACGATGCAGCGTGCGTGATTCACCTGGGCACTGAGTTTCGCAGATTGGCAGGGCAATGGATCTGCCGCGCGAGCGATACCGGCAGCCAGCACCATGGCCACGCTGGCAAGAGTTGCGGTGAACAGGAACGTTGACGGGTTTGAACGGGTCTGAGGTCTCATCGGTCTCTCCTTTTTCTCTCCGTTTGTCGGGCTCGCCTTGCGTGCCTGCTGGCCAGTCAGTGCTTGCTCGGCGAGAACCATTTGCGGGCTGGAGCAAGAACAAGGACCGTGCCAATGCAGTCGAGCGTTCGGGTGTAGTGGGCCCAGGCGGGACTTGCACTCGATCAGAGACAGCCTGCACGACCGCGACTAAAACTGTCTCACACAAGAGTCACCGAAAGAGCGTGCTGTTCCCGGTGGAGATGCGCAACCGGCATTCAAAGGGGCATGCGCGCTCGGTCTAGGCGGAGAGGCCATTGCGGGGGTGGCACAATAAAAAATGGTTACTGGCCGTTGCGCGCGAATCCGAAAGGGCGTAGCCTCTTAACCATGAACAGAGCGGGCAGCGACGAGCTGACCCGTGTCCGGCGTGAACGTGACCTGTACCTCCGGTTGCTCGAACTCGGGCGCGAGACAGCCATTGAGCCGTTTCTCCAAGAAGCCTTGCTGCTTCTGGTGGAAATGACCGGGGCTCAGCAAGGTTACATCGAACTGGTGGATCGAGCTCACCCCACGGATTCGCCAGAAGCTCTGTGGTTTCGAGCCCATGGATTTTCGACCGCGGAAATCGAACAAGTGCGTGCGCTGGTCTCGCGCGGAATCATAGCCGAGGTTTTGATGTCTGGCCGCGCTGTGCTGACGCCAGCGGCGATGCTCGACCCGCGTTTTAATCAGCGGGCCAGTGTATCCTCGGCGCAAATCGGTGCGGTGTGTTGTGCCCCGATTGGAACGCACCCGACTTGCGGCGTGGTGTACTTACAGGGCGGCGATGCTTTAGCTGCGTCGGAGGATTGTTGCCAAGCGGTAGAAACAGTGGCCCGCCTGTTGGCGCCCTTGGCTGAACGAGTCTTGCAATCATGCCGCGGTGCCAAAGGGAGCGACCCCACCGCCACGATTCGTGAGAAACTGAAACTCCCCGGCGTGATTGGTCGCTCGCAGGCACTCGCCCGCATCTTGCAACAAGCGCACATGGTCGCCCCATTGGATGTGACCTTGCTGCTGACGGGGGAGACCGGAACCGGAAAAAGTCAGTTTGCGCGTATTGTGCACGATAATAGCCCCCGGGCCAAAGCGCCGTTTATTGAGCTCAATTGTGCGGCGCTGCCGGACACCTTGGTGGAGAGTGAACTGTTCGGTGCGGTCCCGGGTGCACACTCGACGGCCAACCGTCCGATTCCCGGGAAAGTGGCTGCCGCGGAGGGCGGGACGTTGCTGCTCGATGAAGTGGGCGATTTACCGCTGGCGGCACAAGGAAAGTTGCTGCACTTGCTGCAAACACGCGAGTATTTTCCGTTGGGAAGTTCGAGGCCCCAGCGCGCCGATGTACGGCTCATTGCGGCCACCAATGTCGACTTGCGCAGCGCGGTTACAGAGCGGCGCTTTCGCGAGGATCTTTTTTACCGGCTCGAAGTGATGCCTATCCGGCTGCCGTCGCTGAAGGAGCGCCGCGAGGATATTCCCGAACTAGCGGCATACTTTTGTTCCGAGGCTTGTGCGCGGCATCATCTGAGCGAAGTGCGACTGTCCTCGCAGGCCCTGAATGCGCTCGAGGCTGCCCCATGGCCGGGCAATGTTCGCCAACTGGCGCACATGATCGAGGCTGGTGCGATCCGCGCGGCCAGCGACGGAAGCGCAACCGTGGAATTCTCCCACGTGTTTCCGGAAACTGCCGGCGCTGACGCGGGCACGTTGGCGATTACCGAACGGCAAGGCGACGGTTCGGCTGCGGGTTCATTCCACCAGGCCACGCGCCGGTTTCAGGCACAACTGCTGCGGCGCACGCTGTTGGAGACCGGCTGGAACGTGACCGAAGCGGCCCGCCGGCTCGACCTGGCTCGCTCGCACGTGCACCGACTGATTCGACTGTTTGGATTGTCGGACAACGACTTGGGGCAATGATGGCCGGCCGGAGCGAACCACTCCTGGCGCCCGAGGAAGGCCGGTTCCAGATCCTGGGCGTCATCGGCCGGGGTGCCAACAGTGTGGTGTATCGTGCGTACGACCGCGAAGTGCGCACGCAAGTGGCCCTGAAGGCATTGGAGGGGTGGAATCCGCGCGAGCTTTACCGGTTGAAGCGGGAGTTCCGTATCTTGCGGTCGTTACGGCATCCTTCCTTGGTAGAAATTTTCGAGCTCTTTTCGCACCCGAGTCGCGGCGCGTTTTTTTCCATGGAGTTGATCGAAGGCCGCCCCCTTGTTGCCGACATAGGCGCGGAGCAAACGAGCGAGGGCCGCTATGCCCATGTCGGGTTGGATCCACGCAGTTGCGCAAAACTGCTCGTTTCCGTGCGAGAATTGGTCGAGGGGCTCATGCTCGTGCACGCCTCGGGCATTGTGCACCGCGACGTAAAACCGAGCAACGTGCTGGAACGATCCAGCGGGGGAGTTGTGCTCCTGGATTTCGGGCTTGCAGCCCACCGGGATCCAGAGGGTATCGATGTCTTGGCCGAGCGAGGACCTGCAGGAACGTGGGTGTACATGGCGCCCGAGGCGATCTTGGGGAGGCAACCGACTCCGGCCTGCGACTGGTACAGTCTTGCAGTCTTGTTGTTCGAGGCCATCACGGGGTTGCCGGCATTTTCGGGAAGTGCGGCCGAGGTCTGGCAGGCGAAACAGAGAGGCCTTCTAGGTGTGCGCGGAGCACTCACACCCTTTGTTTCCGAGCCGATCGCCGACTTGATCGCGGCCTCCCTCGATCCTGACCCAATGCGCAGGCCCGATGGCGTGTGCTGGAGTCGGACGCTGCGCGAGCAAAGTAGCCATGTGGAAGCAGCGCCCCTGCCCGGTTTCGCTGCGGGTGCGGCCCCCGTGTCCGGTTCGGTCTTCGTCGGGCGCGAACGCGAACTGGACGAATTGACGCTCTTGTACCGCCAGGCGGTCCGTGGCCAAACCACGGTGGCGGTGGTCACTGGCCCTGGCGGGATTGGAAAGACCGAGCTGGTGCGCCAGTTCCTCCGCAATTTGCCGCTCGCAGACGCCCCACTCGTGTTGCGAGCCCGCTGCCACTGGCAAGAGTTCGTACCGTTCAACGCACTGGATGGGATGGTGGACGAACTCGGTCTGTGGCTCGGTGCTGGCGGCACCGACTTACTGGCGCGTTTGAGCGTGGTCCAGCGTGACGCCCTCGGTCGCATGTTCCCCGCGCTGGCGCCAAAAGAGCAGGAGGACGAGCAACTTGCCGAAGCGATGCTGGCACCCGGTGAAGTGCGGCGGCTCGCCTTCGATGCCTTGCGCTCGCTGTTGCTCGACATTGCAGAAGAGCACCCACTGGTGCTTTGGATTGACGATGCGCAGTGGGCTGACGCCGATAGCGCGGCGCTGCTCAGCGCACTTTTTCGCCCTCCGGAGCAACCGCGAGCACTCCTCATCCTGTGCCAGCGTTCGGAAAGTGGAGAGGATGCTTTGCCTATTCTCGGGGAAGGCGGCGCACGGCGGCTCGGAGAAATCGTGCGGATCGTTTCGCTTGGCCCGTTGCCCCGCGAGCCCGCGCGTGCATTGGTTGCCGCCTTTTGCGCGGAGAACTCCTTGGCACCTGCGGACCAAGAAAAAATTTTGCAAGAGTCCGAGGGCTCGCCGCTGTTGCTGGCGCAACTCGCGCGGCAGGTGGAAGCGCTGGGCGGCACGACACCGGCGAGTTCGCCGAAATTGGTAAGCCTCGTCTCGAGTCGTGCAGAGACCCTGCCTCTGGCGGCGCGCCGGATTCTGGACGTTGTCGCTCTCGCCGTGCGACCGATCAGCCGCAGCTTGGTGCTGCGCATCGTGGGATTGGGGGAGCGCGGACGACACCTGGTTTCGCTGCTCGATGCGGCACTGCTGCTCCACAGCTCGCGCGTAGGGGGGCAGGTGCTCGTCGAACCATACCATCAACGGATCGGCGAAGCGCTGCGTGCGCGCCTTTCGGGGTCCGAAGCAGAGCGTTGCCACGTTTTGCTGGCAGAACACCTGGCAATGGAAAAAGTGGTGGAAGAAGAGCGTGTGTTCTATCACTGGAGGGCGGCGGGGCGTCTCGCTGAAGCGGCGGAATGGGCCGTGCGGGCAGCGGACCGGGCGGCCCGGCAGTTGGCCTTTGAAAAAGCCGCGGAGCTTTACGCCGAGTCACTCGCTTTGGGCGCTGGGCGCGACCCGGTTTTGCGCGCGAGCGTGGAGCACAAGCGGGCTGAAGCGCTGGTGAACGCAGGGCGGGGAGCCGCCGCCGCCCCGTTGTTTTTGGCCCTCGCAGACGAGGCGGGGAATTCAGCCGAAGCTCCCGACCTGCGGCGGCGAGCCGCCGAGGAGTACCTCATGAGCGGGCACGTGCTCGAGGGCACGCGGATCCTCGGGACAGTGCTCCGGCAAGTTGGGATTGGTTTTCCTCGGTCTGGAGGGTCCGCGTTGATTCGATCGGCCGGCCGAATCCTACCGCTTTGGCTCAGCGAGCGGCGCGCGCGCGCGGGCAGGACTCAGCGACCGCGAACCAGCGCGGCGACGCGTTGCGACGCCTGTCATGCCGCAGCGAAAGGTCTATCGTTCGTGGATCCGCCGCGCGGCTTGTATTTTTCGTTGCACGCATTGCGTTGGGCACTGGGTAGCAATGATCCTGGCCGGGTGGCGCGTGCGTTAGCGTTCGTGGGAAGCAATCTCTTGCCCATGGGCGGCGTGTTTGGCCGGTGGGCCGCCCGAATGATCGATCGCGCCGGTGCGCTGGCGCGAATGACCGACGACCCCTACCTCGAGGCGACAACGGCGCTGGCAATGGCGCAAAGTCGCATGATGGATTGCCGTTGGCGCGATATGGCGCTGCTGTGCCAGCAGGCGCGCACGACGCTGCGCACGCGCTGCCGCGCCGTGGCATGGGAAATTAGCGTGGCCGACATGGCTCGGCTGCGTGCCCTAGAGGAGGTCGGCGACTTGGTCGAGCTCTATCGGCAAGCTGCGGCGATGGTGCAGGAAGCGGTGCGCACAGGAAACGTCTACGCCGAGGTGACGGGGCTTCTGTATGAAGGGTTCTGTTTACTGGCCGCCGGAGATTCCGCTGCCGCCCGGCGGGCCGCTGAGGAAAGCGCTCGTCGCTGGCAAACGACGGACTTTCACGTACAGCACTTTTATGCGGCTCGGCTGGCCTCGTTGTGCGACCTCTACGACGGCGCCGCAGACAAGGCCGGGGCTCGGTTCGAAAAGACGTGGCACGAGCTGCAGCGGAGCGGACTGTTCCGGCATACGATATTCCGGCTCGATGCATTGATTTTCCGGGCTCGATTGTTGCTGGCGCAGCCGGGGTTTCTCGACGAGACTGCCGGGAGGCTTCGGCGAGAAGTCGCCGCGACGATCCGGGCGCTCGACCGTGAGAGGCGGGCAGACGCAAGCGGTTGGGCTTTGGTGTTTCGCGCCAGCTTGGCCAGCACGACAGAGGCTACGGAGCGGAGCGTCGAGCTGCTCACCGCTGCGCAGCAAAAGTTCGAATCCGCGGGGATGAATCTGGGCGCGGCAGTTGCGGGCTACCGTGCCGCAGAGCTGTGGCCCGGGACACGAGCGGAGGCGCTGGCGGAACAGGCCGGCGCGGTTTTTGCGGCTGCAGGGGTGGCCAATCCCGCACGGTTTGCCAGTGTGCTGGCCCCCGGCTTTGGGCGCGGAGGCCCAAAAACGTAACCACCGCGGGCGGTTCCGATCGCACTCACAATGCGGCGCGATTCCGGATGCCGAAATACAACTTGGAGCCAATGGGCTTGGATGCTCCCTCGATGACGAGCTTCACGTGACTCAGGTACGGGGAGAGAAACCGACCAGTGGTCGTGGCCACTGTGCCCTGGTCCTTCCAAGCCAGAGCTGCGCCGGCACAAAGCCGGTGGCAAAGTCCAGCTTGGACCAGCGCATCGAATAGTCCGGACCAGCCCTCGGGCCTTGTGGGGAGCAGCGCAATGCCAATGCGAGGGGCCACATTCTCGCCCACATCGAGGTCGATCGGCACACGCTGGTTTGGGTGATCAGACTGACAGTGAGCTGCGAACCGTTCGATGGTCGCTTCGAGAGCGGCCCCGTCGACGCCGGGCGCGATGCGAGAGAGATACTCCGCCACCCCGGCTCGAGGAACCAGCATGGAGATCCGAGGGCCCGCGCGCGGCCGGCTGGAAAAAACACCCACATGCGCCCACGCGCCGCCCTCCGGCAGTGCTTGCCAGCAGCGCGCAAGCTGATGTGGTTCTGCGCCGCGGGCGCGACGGCCCAGGAGAGCGAGCACTTGCAAGATCAATTGAAATCCCGGAACTGCAAAGGGCGCCTGTTGTCGCAACTCGGGGTGGAGTTCTTCGAGCGGCCAATCCAACGCCACGAAGATTGCCGGTGCATTCTCCCAGTTGGCCCCGGGGTCGAACTCCAGGAACAAAAAGGGTACCCGCTGGCGGAGCGCCCGGCTGTTCCCGAACAGCCAAAGGAGAATCCATGCGCTGAGCCGGCGCCAAGTTGCTGATCGTATAGCGAGGCGATGCAAACGCAAATCCGCTGTTGTGGGCAGCAAATTGCGCGTTGCCGGGTCTTTTTGGGTGATCGCCAAACCCACGCCGTGCAGAATTCCGGGCTCCGCCAAAGCGCATTCGAGTCCGACATCGTTGCTGCAGTCAGGTAGCAATTCGAAGAGTTGTTCGATGGAGCGCTTGGCCTCCAGTGCGCAAAGCGTACTCGGAATCCAAGCCGTCCAGGAAGCTGCCACACCCATTGCGCGGATGCCGCCGTACCACGGTCCGCCGACGCTGGTCAGGCGTGCCCTTACGTGATCGAGAAGCGCGTGTGCGCCACGGGCGAGTCGATGGTGAAGTCCCAGCCGTTGCCGAGCGCAATCTTTACGACTGCGCGATAGGATCCTGCCGCCAATGCAACGGGATTCACGACGATTTTTCCGCCGCGAAAGGTCGAGCCAGGCTCGGGGTCTCGTTGCACCCGATGTACTGTAGCGCCCGATGCGTCAGCGAGAATCTCGACGACGGTACGCCCCGGCAGAAAGCCCTCGCCGTAAATCTCCAGTGCAAGTGGATCCGCAGCGCCCCCCGCAGTGTACGGTTTGCGCACCACTACCGCCTCGATTTGGCATACCGGGTCAGGGTAGCTCGCAACGATCCCTTGCGGGCCAGTAAAACCCTTGGGGTACTCGGCGTCCTCGTTCGGGTCCCAGTCCCAGCGCGTGTATTCGTACAACCAGAGTACGTAGTCGCGTATGTCCTCGGCATTGCCTCGCAAGGTCGGGTCGGCGCCAATCAGATCGTTGAGCACTTGCGCACTGATCGGCCCTTTACGCAGTTGTAAAAATGCTTCGAGCTCGGTCGGCGATAGGGCAGCGAGGTCCGCCGTCGGGTTTTGGTTGAACTGTTTGCGGTTGCTGAGCCCACTGGCATGCGGTGTGGCTGTGAGCTTCTGGATAAGCTGGGCAAGCGCGGGTAAGGCCATTGGGGGTATCCTTTCGAAGTGGAATTAGCAGCAGGCTACCACGTACGAAGACGAGGCCACAATCTCGAGAGCCTTTTTTTATTGATCCGACGGATCGGACCCATCCGTCCGATCCATTCGCGAGCGCTAGGGCGTTGTCAGCGGGGGGCGAGTCGTGATAGCCCCCGAAACGGTTGCGCAAGTGTTGCGAAGGTGAAGCGATGTCGCGGGAACGCCCGGCGTTAGACCGAGTCCAACAAGAATTTTGTGCCATCCCCGAAGGTTCGGTGCGGCTTCTGGCTCCAGCGGGCTGTGGCAAGACGTACAGCCTGCTGTATCGGTGCAAGGCGCTCGCAGAGCGAGAGGCTGGAGCGCGGCCGCGCTTTTTGGTGTTCACCTTCACGCGTGCCGCGCGGGACGAGCTGCGCGACCGGCTGAAGAAATTGTCTGTGTTTCAAGACATTGCAGGTTCGGTCCAGATCGCGACTTTGAACTCGTGGGGCTTTCGCGTGCTCAAGAACCGCGTCAGCACACCGAAGCTCATCACTACCGGGGACCAGCGCTACCTTTGCGTCAACAACATTTTGCGACCAGTGTGGAGCAACTACGAACGGCTGCGCGTGTTGCTGGAAGATAGCCGGCGGGTTGGCCGCGCCGTGGATGACGTGTGGAGCGCAATTCAGTTCCTGAAATCCATGGGGCTCAGGCACGACCGGGTGACGGATGTCCCGCGCTTCGAGCGGGCAGTAGCGCACCTCGAAGCGTGCGGTCTGGGCAATCAGTTGCGTGCCTTCTTCCGATTGTTGCGCGACATGGGGCTAGTGGACCAAGATACGCCGGCTCTTGCGGAGGTGTTCGAGCACTTTGTGCTCTTTTGGCGCGAGGCATCCGAGCTTCTGGGTAAAGTCGCTTCGTTTTCGCTCGAGGACCAGAAATACTGGGCGCGCATCTTTCTCGAGGATGACCTCGCGCGAGGGCGACTGGCCACGGGCCAAGCACGTTACCACTACATTTTGGTGGACGAGTTCCAGGACATTAATCCCCTCGATTTGGCCTTGCTCAAAGCGATCAGTGCCATGCACAAGGCTCCGCTCACTGTAGTCGGCGACGATGATCAAGCCATTTACGAATGGCGCGGGGCGACTCCGGAGTTCATTTTGAGTCCGGATCAATATGTTGGGGGCACGTACAAGACGTGCATCCTCGAGCGGAACTACCGCTCGCCGCGCAATATTGTCGAGATGTCCATGCGGCTGATCGGCCACAATCGGCGGCGGGTAGAAAAGAATGTGGTGCCAGTCCGGCGGGATGACGCGGAAGTTTTCGTTCATCGTTACGAGTGGATCCACGACGCCGTGGACAGCAACGTCGCCCTCGTCAAGCGGCTTTTGGAGCACAGTGAGGACGCAACGATCGCCCTCATTGGCCGCAAGCGAAGTCAGATCATTCCTTACCAAATTGTTTTTGCCGGCGAAGGAATTCCATTTTACGCTGCGGAAGATCTACACGTGTTTTTGAGCGAGGCTTTTCAGGATTTGCGCACGTTCTTGGCGATCCGCGGGCGGCAAAATTCGGGACCGATGTTCGACATCGATCCCATCAGCGACCTTCTCAAGCTTTGCGACAAGATCAAGCGTTATCCGTTGGCGAAGAAAGACCGCGAAGCGCTGCGGACCTATTTGTATCGCTCCGGCGCTGGGAACTTGCGGGAAGCAGCTATTGCTCTGGGCCGGTACCAAGGGCCGCTGAAAGGCAGCAACGAGGGTGGCCGAATGAGTACGGAATTTTCGGAAGCCGTGTTGGCGTTGCTGGATGCGCAAACGGTTACCGAGGCCATCAACGCCATCAGCGTTCGGTTCGAAGGCTTGCAAAAGGACTATGGCAAATCCCTCGACGACATCTTTTATGCGGATCCACCGTTTCTTTACCTCGCGGAGTTCGCGGAGCGATACGGGGAGGACTACGATCGATTCTATCAGGATCTCGACAAGGCGATGAAAACGTTAGCCCGGGTCATCCCGGACGAAGTTGGAGACGATGGGGCCGACGCTGGCGCCGATGTACCCAAGGAACGGTTGCATCTCATGACTGCACTGCGGGCAAAGGGCAAAGAGTTCGACGTCGTGATCATTCTCGATGCGAACCAAGGTGTTTGGCCCAGCCGCTTTGCACAGGATGAGCGTGAATTGGAACAGGAGCGGCGCCTGTTTTATGTGGCCGTGACCCGCGCGCGGAAGCAGTTGCACTTTTCGTTGAGCGACTGTTTCTTGGGCGAGGTGCACACGGCAAGTCCCTTCTTGGCAGAGATGGGCCTCGCCGTACCCCCGAGTCCAACGGCCAACTACGCGCGCCCCTCACTCAGAGTGCGATCCTACGGGTCGAGTCGTCGCTAGCGGTGTCGCTGAAGTAGCGCGCGCAGTAGTGGTACGGGTGGCGGTCCGCAAAGCGCCCTAGGTTGTCGAGCACGGTAACGATGCGGCAACTCTCCGTGCCCCCGTTTTTCGGGCCACGTAAACCGCGCCCCACCATTTGCATGTAACGCACCGGGCTGAAGACGTGCCGTGCGATCAGAATCATGTCCGTTTTCGGTGCATCGAACCCCGTGCTCAGTACGCTGTGGTTGCAGAGGACACGCACGCTGCCATCCTGAAAGGCGCGAAGAAAGCAACGGCGCGCAGCGCTGGGTGTGCTTCCGGTCACGGCGGCCGCAGGGACCCCCGCGAGATGCAGGCGCACCGCCATTTCCTCAGCGTGTCGAACGGAGTTCGCGAAAAACAAAATGGAACGCTCCGGTGCACCGGTTACGATGCTCACGAGCCACTCGTTTCGCTCCTCGCTCTCCGCAAAAAACAGGTTCAGGTCGTCCACCGCACGGTCGAACTTTACTCCCTCGCCCTTATCCATCAGGTCGAGTAGCCGTTCGATGATCGCGGGGGGTGCACTCACGTTGGAATCGAGTGCTTGGTAGCGCACGCGCGTAAGGATTTTCTCGGTGACGAGCCTCTGGTGCAGCTCCGCTTGGTTTGCGGGAAACCAGCGGTTATCGAAGCGACGTGCCAGCCGCCGGCTTTCCTCGTCGTCTGCCCGAAAGGGGGTGGCGCTCAGGCCCAAAATCGGCGGCTCGACCTTTGGCGTGGCGTCCGACAAGTGCCGCCCTTCGATCCATCGAAGCACTTTTGAATAACTGGGTGCAATGGCGTGATGGCATTCGTCGATGACCACGAGCCCGGGCGGATACAACCATTCGAGATCCGACGACCCCACGCGAAAGTTCAAGGTTTGGATAGAGGAGACTACGACCACCGGGCTGTTGGGGCTTTCCGGGGCCGGGTTCGGGTTGCCTCCCCAAAGCCGAACAATCCGAAGGTTCGTGCCTTCGGCGCCGAAATTCATCCAGGCCTGACGGAAGGCGGCTACCGCTTGCTCGCACAATTCCTCGGTTTGTGCCACCCACAACACGCTCCGGGGAGGACGGGGTGGCGCGAGAACAAAGCGGACTGCTGCCTCCACAGCGACACGGGTTTTCCCCGCACCGGTGGGAAGGCTGATGACTGCTCGCCGCCTCTCCGCGGGTGTTTCGAGCAAGCCTTGGAGGTCTCGCAGCAGCTCGGTCTGAAAGTCATGCAACGGAGGTAGGAGAAGCGGCCCGCTGACGACCTCTTCGGCGTCGAGCGGACTTTCCGCGGCTACAGCGAACTCCTCGGGGAAACCCATGCTCGTTACAAAACTTCGTGCCTTGGCGGTGCCCCAACGCTGCGGCGGCCTGAGCCCCTGGGCCTCTAGCGCCGGAGCGAGCGCTGCCAGGGTTGCCGGACCGAGGCGAGCGAGAAGCAGCTCCGCCAGTTGCATATCGGAGCAATGCCGGATCATCTCTAGTCGTCCCGCGTGGCCCAGAGCCTGGAACAGGGCTTCAGTTTGTCCGCCCACCAGCAGGAGGACGCGCTCCGCTAGGCTCGTTGCCCGGGCGAGTTTTTCCCGCAGCCTTTCGAGCTCGGCGTCGGCTAGCTGTGCCAGGACCGTGTCGAGGGAGCAGTCACTCATGCATCCTGCGGCGATGAGATCGTTCAGCACGGCGCGGAGGCGACTCTGTCGCGGGAGAGCAGCCAGGTGCGCGAGATCGAGGTACAATAGACCGTGCCAAAACAGGGAAGGCTGGGGAATTTCGCGGCCATCAAAAGCGAGCCGCAGATTGGATACTGGCTGACCTAAGACATTGCGGAAGTCAGCGGCTGGAAGCACTTCCGCCAACTCCGGAACGATTTCGGTGATCAATCCTGGTGGCAAGTGCGCGTCGTCCCAGCGAGCCTCGAAAAGTTGGTCGAGTGCCTTGGCCCCTTTCTGTACCCATCTCGGTTTGTCTTCCGTCGGAATTGCTATGGCCGGTACACCCAAGCCCCGAGCCCGCACCGCGAGAGCCTCCGAATCCGCAACATAGATTTCCTGGATGGCGCATCGCCGGCCGTCGATGTGCACCACCGATGGCACGAAGTCGTCTACGGAAGCCGCAGCAAACAGCTCGCCCAGGCTTGCACTGTTGCCGCTCGCGGTGAGATCGTACTGATGAAATACCGCATGCCAAAGCTCCGACACGTCAGTCGAAGTTGGATCTACCGCAGGCTCGGTCGTCGAGAGGACCGGGAAAGTTCGTTGCCATCGCAGCGGATTGGTTGCTTCTCGCACGACACTGCAGTTCCACCGCGCGAGTACGGCACGCAAACTCACTGTTGTGTCCCCGACCCGCAGGCGGCCATGCTTCCGTAAAATCCACAAAAGCGGGTGGGGGACGTCGAGGGGACGGTAGCGTTCCTGAGTTTCATGAAAGAAATGCACCGTCGTCGGTAAGTGTCCGTCCTCGAACAGGCCAAGGATCGCCTCGGTCAACTGCGCGTTGGGTAAGCCCCCGAGTAACTCGAGCAAGGTTGTGCCGCCGGGAAATTTTGTGTTCCAGGGACCGAGATGAGCTGAGCGAGGCCGGCGATCGACGTTACAATAGTATTCCCATCTCCAATGACTGAGCCATGGCTCTGCGAGTACGTTCGTGCAGTAGGCGGATGGGGCTCGTCCGTTGCGGAGTTCCGGATGATCGCGCACACCTGCGACGGAAAGAAGCTCTTTGTCCTCGGCGTGGTACTTCAGATCGACTAGAGCCCGAGTGTTTTGTTCGTCGTCTGGTCGGATAAACGTTCCCGGCAGGAGCACCTCGCTCGGTGGGGCCCACTCCCCATCTCCGCGCATGATCGGAATGGCATTCTCTTGCTCCCGCAGAAACGTTTGCACGGCCACTTTCGGGGCGCTTCTCAATAGTCTCCACAGTACGTGGCAACGCGTGTTCCGGTCGAGCTCCTGGCCACCTAATCTGCCTCTTCGTACCTCCCGAAGAACTTCCAACCACCATTCGTCGGAAAGCGAAGGAACCTTTAGAACTTCCATGAGAATTCGCTTGGAGTGGGAGTCCGCCATCAGGAAGTCGGCAACAGCGGAGCTCTCCCCAGGGGAGGGCACCTCCGCAGGGACCAGCACGGCGGTGCGCGCGTCTACCAGGCCCCCTTTGGCGTTCACGATAATGCGCAACTCCGCTCGTATGGATGCCCATACCGACGAAGTGCATTCTTTGGAGTACTGTTCGGCCAGTTGCAGCACGCGGCGGGCCGTGGCGGAGTCCGTGCTGGCTACCGCGCTGAACCAGCTGCGAGGGTCGCAGCGTTGCAGCATGCCCGGGTTCGTACGGCCGACACTTGCGGTTGCAGCGCGTAGTCGCTCTGCGAGTGCATTGAGTCGAGCAGGACGCTGTCCGATCAGACAACTCGGGTGAACAAACTCGGCGCGTCTGTGTTCCTCAGCGAGCTCCGTCCAGCTTCGCGCGAGCTCAGGGCTGTCCAAAGGATGTCGCTGAAGCTCCCGCGGGTGCTGCAAGCGTCCGCTGCCGTCGGCGACGAGCGGCCGTTGTGTGAGCTCGTTCCACAGGGTTTCCAAAAGCGGGGAAGCATCTTCATCCTTGCGCTCGGTTTGGCGGGGGAAGAAATCGAGAGGCCGTCCCGGGTCCGTGGGCGAGGAAAGTTCGGGCAGCGTATCGAGGATCATTCGAGCCCCCTCGCGCATGAGAGCCGCGTTCCACGGGCCGGGAACGAGCGCGTTGCGGTCGCTGTTGAGTTTCCACGGGGCGTTGAGAATGCCTGGCAGAAACGTTGCCGTGCGGGTAGGGAAAAAGGCCCAGAACCGCCCGCTCTCCTCCCTCCGGCCCTGCAAGGGAACCGCCCAGCTCAACGGCACGCGGTCCCGCGCATGCACGTGAGTGGCATCTTGAACGGCCTCAGGGTCCGTGAGCATGATTTCGTTTTGCACGAGCAACCACCTTGATTGCTCGTTCCCGTCGTAGAGTATCCGTTCTTTTCCTTGAACCTCGACGGACACAACGCGCTGGCCACGGCCCGAATCCAGCCGCAGCCGCAGCGGAAAGGGGAAGAAAAGCAGAAATTCGCCAGGAAAGTTGGTGATTTCTTTTTCGAGGTGAGCCGTTGCAGTCGGATCGCCAATTTCCGCCCGCACGATGGTTTCTGCCCAGTCGAACTCGCTGAGGATCGGATCCGAATCCCATTCTGCAGCGTCCAGCCACCACGCGAGGCGCAAAGCCGGGGCATCGCGGACACCAAACTCCTCCTGAACGAAACGGCGACAGCGGGACGGATCGAAACGCAGCACGCCGCGGCCACGCGAGAACAGGTCCACTTTGCCACCCAGTCGCAAGAGCGATTTAAATCCGAGCCCAAAACGGCCGATTTGGTTGCCTCGCTTGGGCGAGGAGTGCGAAGAAAGCAGTGCTTCGATTCCCTCTTGGCTCAGAGGCGCACCGGTGTTTGCCACGTACAGATAGGGAGCCGCGAGCACCACAGCGATACGGCCTCCTTCCGGAGTTGGTCGGCCGGCATCCCAAGTTTCCCACTCCGCGTCCGCGCCGTTTTGCACCAGCTCGAAGACTTGGCGATATCCGTAACCGCCAGCGAGCACCGTTTGTTCGATTCCGTAGTGTTCGCGGATCAGGGCTGGGTGCGCTCTGTACGCAGCCAGGAGCTGCTCGCAAAGTGGATCGAGATGGTCGGGCATCCCTCTAGAAAATCCATTTCGATACCCAGCACAAGAGGCCCCGTGGGAGGACGCTCCACGGAGCGACTCGTCCGGGCATGGGTACAGCGCCGCCGCGGTTGCAGAATCGTGGGCTTCGTCAGACGTGAGTGCCGTTTGCCACTCGTTGGTTGCAAGCGGAGCCCCAGATGATTTGCTCCTCGTTTCCCTTGTGGCGAGCAATGGCAACGCGGTAATAGCCGTGAAGGTTCGGCCGGGCCGAGCTGGGGGTGCGGAACCAACAAGATTCGGGGGCAGCGGGAAGGCGAGATGGACAGAGATCCCCAGTACTGGAGTAAGGCAAAGGTCTGCGGCAGCGTTGTGGCGGTTGCAATCCTGGCGAGTTGCTCTCTCGCGCCCGCAAGGGCGAGGGCGGCAACGGCAACTCCCCGCCTGCCGACTTCTCGTCCGGATTCGGCTGTCGCCGCACCCACTCCGACGGCAACGTGCAGTTGTTCGGCGGCCTGTCGCTGCACTTCAGACGAGCAGACGGTGTACCTGCGGCGCCGCAAGACCAGCCTCGATGCACGACTCCGCGCAAACACTCCATTCGGGGTGTTAGCGGCAAGCCACACTCGACTGCGTGCGGCCGCGGTGGAGTCGTGGGAGACCGGCGGCGGAGCCTGCCCGCAGGTGTGGCCATCTCCCGCGGCCACGGCGACCCCGGGTGGGGCCTGGAACCTGCAGGCGATCCAAGCCCGGCAAGCGTGGTCTGCATTGGGCTGGCCTGCCGAGGCGCTGGAATCTCGCACCGTTTACGTCGCGATCGTTGATACGGGGTTAGACATCTCGCATCCCGACCTGCAGGGAAGGATCGCGCCCTGGCGGAGGAGCTTCGTTGGACCGGTGCCGGACGAACACGTGAGCGACGACGCGGACCACGGCACGGCAATGGCTGGCATCATTGCCGCGAGGGGGAACAATGGTGCGGTCGGCATCGACGGGATTATGTGGGGCGCACAGATCATTCCCTGTAAGGCAGGCGGGCAAAGCTATGGCTCACGGACCCAAGCGATCCAGTGTCTCGAATGGCTGGCGGACCTCATCGATCGCGAACGAGTCCGGATTGTGGCGGTCAATTTCTCCTTTGGATCCGAATGCTGCGACTGTGCGATGGAGGCTGCGGTTGCGCGGCTGCGAGACCGCGGCGTGCTCCTGATCGCCTCTGCAGGGAACGGCCGAATCAATTCCGATGCGAGAGGGACGTGCCCGTTCTACCCGGCCAGTTATCCTGTATCGAACGTCATCTCCGTAACGGGTTCCGATCGGTACGGAAACGTCCTGTATCGCTACGGCAAACGAACGGTGCATCTGGCTGCTCCAGGAGTGAGCATTCCCGTGTTGGTTCCCGGGGGAGGCCGGAGTGTCATTCCGGGGGGCAGCTCGCCAGCGGCTGCTCACGTTACGGGAGTCGCCGCGTTGCTCGCCGCTCAAGATCCCGCCCGCACCTGGATGGAAACGCGGAACTTGTTGTTGGCCAGCGGTGCTCCCGTGGCGTGCGGCGGCGAGCCTGCGTGTGCGCTGGTCACTGGCCGCATCCTCCGGGCTTGGGGGGCGAACGGAGTGGGGGCACTGAGCTGTTCGCAGCAGGTGGTCGTGCGCCGCTTGCTGCCAGTCGAAGACACGCTCGTACGGCGCGCCGGAGAAACCCTGGCCCTACGCGTGCTCAGCATTGAATGCGCAACTGCGCGGCCACTGGCGCCGGCGATTGTGCGCCGGGTGGCCTCGAGTGCCACGGTGCAGGTCGCGCTACGAGATGATGGGATTGCGCCCGACCCGGTGGCTGGCGATGGGGAGTTCAACGGCGTGTGGGTCGTTCCAGCCGCGCCCAATCGCGACTACGACATCACGGTCGCTGGGGAAACGTTACGGGTGCACGTGGGTCCATGAGGAGCTGCGAGCTCGCCGCCCCGCGCCCGATCGCTGCGGTTCGTTCGCAATCGCCATCCTGGATTCCCGCCCCCGCTTCCATCAACTGAACGCAAGAACGGTGACAACAATGCGACCTGGGACGGCAACCGTGGATTTAGGTTTGTCCTAGCCTCTGCAATCCGTGCAGCTTTGGCCAAGACCTCGGATCCGCACGGGCAGTACGGACAACACCCCGGGGGAGAGAAGGTCGGCCGTGCCATGAGTGGAACCAAAAGGGGGAGCTTTTCTCTCGGCGCAGCGTTCGTTGTTGCTGCCGCGGATGAGCTCCGTGAGTTGTTGGAGAAGCCGACCGATTGGACCTTGGCTTCGTAAAGGGAAACTTTTTCGGAGAGGGAATGGGGGCTTCATTCGGGCTTGTGGCGGTGAAACCCATTTCGAGAATCCGAGGGGCGGGGTCGAGCACCAGCTTTTTCCACTAGTTGCGGGGTGGATCGCTCGACCCCGAGCGCGTTGCGCCGATCGGATATGCGCATATCGCGACGGTAGAGGAATGCCGACCGCTGCTGGAGGAACAGCTCGATGAGGAGGCCTTGGTAGAGACAGAAGCGTTCACGACCGTGGGGCAGACGAAGCGGAACGGGCTTTCTCCCGGTGAACGCGAGGCATGGCTCGATCCGGCGGAGCGAGCGGGCGCGATGTTCCAAGGCCTTGGCGACAGCTATCACTCTTTGCTCGTGGGAACGAAAAGGGAAGCGTGATGACTGAGAGGGGTGGCGCTGTGCGGCTTCCAGGAGCGCTATACGAACCGGCGGCGCCAGCGGATTTGTCCACAGCAGCGTGGTGTAGCATTTCGTGCAGGAGGGTGAGGTCGCCTGCTCGCTCGTCTTCCCGAGCGGCCAAGTGTCGCGCCGCGCATTTGGGGGGTGAGAAAAGGGAGTAACGGGAGGGGCGGCTGGTGGTATTCCGCGGATGCTCGTAACAGCGTCAAAGCGGGTGGCAAGGAAGTATTTCCTTGAGCGAGCTGAAGGTCGCAGAGCTGCGGGCGAGGACTTCGAGGTCGGGAACGAGCCGCGAGCCGAGGTCCATCACAGGTACGGCACCGTCTGTGAATACGCTGAAGCCCGGCCTGTTCGAGCGGGTGCGCCAGGCGGAGGCGTTGCCAGTGGGCGCCAAAGCCGGAGAACAGAAGATACCGATGAGCGATGCCCTAGGCGATTCAATCTCTTCCACAAGGTGCGTTACCCGGAGGGCGTGGCCGAGCCGGGGATCAACGAACTTCCCACCCACTGGGTCGTGAAGGAGCAGGTGCGCGCCTCGACGCAGAATCAAGCTCTTGCGGCCTCCTCTTCCTCTACCGCCATGTGCCGGGGCGGGAGGTCGGTGCCCTCGGTCAAGTGATTCGCGCCCGGAAAAGGAAGCGGTTGCCTCTTGTTTTGGCATGCGAAGGGGTGAAGGCAGTCTTGCACGAGCTTCGCGGCGAGAAGTGGTTCACGGCGGCGCTGATGCACCGCGCTCGGCTGCGGCTCATGGAATGCCTCGTGCTTGCGGGTCCGGGACATCGATTCCTGGCAACAGGGAGAAGGGAGCGGGTGCTGAGGACGAGCCTGGGGTCGACGATGTTTGTGATGGTACGGGCGAAGATGCAAGGCGAAGGGGGTAGGGCTGCGGGGTCGTGCGGCGGCACGAGCGTCGGACGGAGCGGGTCGAGGAGGCGCTCGAGGAGCTTGCGCACCAGTGGCTTGCGGCGACGGAGGCGGTGGACTGCGCCCGCCAGGCGGCTGTGAGCGCGCGCTTGCCGGGATCGCGTTCGAGGATGCGATGGTAACAGGCCGAACGAGATCGTTCCCGCTGTTCCGGTCTGATGCCGCGAGGGCGTGGGACTTTTCGGGCCACGCACTAGGGGCTCGGTGTGACGCACTGAGGTGGCGTTATCTTCCCGCGGCCCAACGCTGCCCGGCGAGGATGAAGTTCAGAACGGGGGCGGGGTTTCGATCGACGAGGGCCACGACGAGCCGCCCAGTACGCGTGTGCCGTATCCCGAGCGGCCGGACCAGCGGGATCGTACCCCTACTGGCCTTCGAACCCAGAACGGCGTCTTCCGCACGGACGGAGCCAGGGCCGGTGTGGCTACAGGAGCGTTTTCGCCTGTACGAACGTTGCGGGATGGAATCTCGCCCGACAATGCGGTCTTTCACTTCATTGAGGCAGGGCAACAGCGCTACACTCCTTGTCCCCGAAAATGTTCCGGGGTTGTGCGCGTGCCATGACATCGAGAAGCGGAGTCGAATAAGATGATGTCTGCCGGACACACCGATGCACTCGACTCCGCTCCAATGTGCTTCGCCGCGCCGGTGAGTCGCGCGACGTTACATCTTCCATGGGCAGCGAGAGAATGACCGTCTTACCGCTTCGATTTCGAAATGGACACATCTTCGTTGAGCTCGCCGGTGGCCTGTGGCTTCTCGACACTGGCGCGCCGACTAGCTTTGGCGCTTGGTCCAGCGTTTCGTTTGCTGGCGAAGAGTTCGACGTCGAGCGGACTTATCTCGGGCTCACTGTCGCCACACTGTCTCAGTTTGTTGGGTTGCCTTGCGCCGGCTTACTCGGTGCGGATGTTCTGGGGCGTTTCGACCTCGTCTTCGACATCGCCAGCGCCCGGCTCACGGTAACTACCGGCGAGCTAGAGCACGGTGGCACGGTCGTCGAATTGGACGAGTTCATGGGCATACCCATCGTCACCGCTCGCGTGGGTGGCCGCGATTACCGGATGTTTTTCGACACTGGGGCACAGGTGTCCTACTTTCAAGACGACTCGGTCGCGCAGTTTCCTTCCGCTGGTAGCGTCACCGACTTCTATCCCGGGCTGGGGCAGTTCGAGACCGATACGCATTGGGTTCCCGTATCGCTCGGCAGCGGCGAGTTCACACTCCGCTGCGGTACGTTGCCAGGTTTACTTGGCATGACTTTGATGATGGCCGGAACAAAAGGAATTATCGGCAACGAACTGCTACTTAGCCGAACCGTTGGCTATTTCCCCCGTCGCAGAGTCTTGATTCTCTGACGGATCGACGCCGAACAAGAGCGCACACTGCTCCGCGAAATAGGCCGACGCTGAGAGTGGTTGTCGGGTGGCCGTCCGGCGAACTCTCAGGACACCCACTCCCGGCAAGATTGGAGGAAGATCGAGGTGGAGGCGGCAAAGGGAGAGGTCCTCTGACTTGTCTGAGTTGCTGAGGGCTCATGGGCCGAGCGTTCGAGCGTAAGCGCCGGGCGCGAAGCCTGCCAAAGGCTCCCGCTGTGCTAGGCCGCGCCGCGTTTCTTCTGCGAGTTGGAGGCAGTGGAGGCGTTGGTCTGGCCGACCGAGACGCTGGGTCCTGAGCGAGTCGCCGTGCAGGTTGCTGGTGATTATTGCGCGGCCTTCGCGTGCCAGAGCCGCAAGGTGGCGACCAGCTCGGCCGAGACCGTCGTGACGGCGATAATCATCTCTTGGCACGTGGCGAGTAAAGTCGGCGAGCCGCGGGACGTGGGGATCCGGGAGGCCGTACGGCACGGCGGATTGCTGGTGCACAACTTCCGTTGCCTCGCCTGGGCTTGGAAAGCGAAGACGAGATAGGGCGCGTGGCGACCGGCCACTAACTTCGTGAGCTAGCGCGGATCGAGAGCGCGGTGGGGTTTTACACCTGCCCTCCGAAGGCCGACCGGATGATTCGACGCTCGTCGCGGGCAAGGGCGAGGCAAGGCCTCCCGGGCCGTATTAGCGCGGCAAGGCCTGGGCCGCCTCGAACCCGGACCGCTTAGATGCCATCGCGCAAGTGGGCGGTAGGCGCCTTTGGGTCACGCCTGGAAATACGTGTTGCACTTGCGCGGCCTACAAGAGTTCTCGGGCTTGCAGCGCTTCTCGCTGGCGGCCGCGTTCGCCGCTTTCAGGTGCGATACTCGGGCCATCCCGTTGGAAGGCCGCGCCGGGGCCGGGTTGTTAGCCCCCGGGAAGCGGGTGCTGCCGGCGGCTGCGCTCTTCCGGCTCGGCCAGGCGCTCCCCGTTGACGGCGACGTTGCGGTCGTGCTCGAGCCGCATCGAGGCCAACCTCAGGATGCTGTGCCTAGAGGAAACCTTGGGCATGCGGGTAGTACTGCTTGCATCCAGGAGGAGTTGGTTTCGATCGCTTCCCCGCCGCCGGCCCGTTCTCTGTTCGTCGGTCCCATGGATCCCGGGTGCCCGGCCGGCCACGCCCCTCGCTCGCGTTCAGGTCGAGGTGCCCGGTTGGAGTGGGTGCATGCAAGCGGGCGCGGCGCCCCCCGGTTGCGTTGACGTCCGGGAAGGGGGGCGGTCTGGCCCTTCCCCGCGGCCCGACCGGCGACCGTGCTTACTGCCGCAACGGCCAATGGCCGGGCTCCGCGCGGGATAAGTTTACGGTCGAGACCTTGTTCTCCGCCGCATAGCTGGACGCGCTTCTCGCTGTGGTCAGGAAGACCTTGGGCCGGTGGTTGTGCCGAACACCCAATCTCAGGCGCGTGATTGTTGACAGCAAACGAAAGATGGCAGATAGCTCAGGGCCGACGCACAAGCCGTATGTCGGCGCCATTTGCAGGTATGAGTTGGCCGAGCGACACGCCAGACGGGCCCAGGAAGCCGCGGGGAGCATGGGCAGCCCACGTACGGCTTCGAGGCCACCTTCGAAGGGGTGAGCAGTTTGGCCCGACGGGATGATCGCATCGTGGCCGGCCTGGATCTGAGGCCGCGGCCGCCTGCATCCTTTGTTTGTTGCCCATCTGAGACCAACGAGGATGAACTGCTCCGCGTGCTGGACAACCGGCGCGGCCACGCACGGAACTGGCCGGCGAAAACCGCAAGCTCCTGCCGGGACCTCGAGAAGATGAGCGGCGCAAATGGTAGAAATTCCAGCGTGACGTAGATCCATGACCTCGCGTCTCTCCAGCGATGCGCTGAACCAACTGACCCCAGTGTTGGGTAGCTTGGCCCGGCTGGTGATGCGTGGGACGCAGGTGAGCGATGGCCAATTGCACACGCTACTGCTGGGCGCTGGCCTGGAGGATGACCCTGCTGCGCTGGAAGAACTGCGGCGCTGGGGCAAACTCCTGGCGGCAGTGCGCCGACAACCGACGCAGGAAAACCGGCACGCTACCGTGGAGGCGCTGATGTTGCGCGGGCTACCGGAGGCGTCCGTGTTACTGGCCGTAGATACGGTCGCCAGCCAAGCCACTGGGGCAGCAGTGTCGTCGTCCCATGCCCGGCGCGTGACCGCCAGTGTGGCCAGTCTGAACCTGGGGCTCTGGCCGCCGGGAAAAGAGGCCGTGGCCGAGTTCGAGGTGCAGGGTGGCCCGGGGCAGGTGGTGGTGGAGAGCGAGCAAGTGCGGGTGACGCCACGGCAGTTCGAGGCCGGCGCCACCCGCATCCGGGTGGAGGTCGCGCCGCTATCCGAGGGCGTGCTGTGGACAACGTTACGGCTCCTGACGGCGACCGAGACCCTGGAGGTGCCGGTGGTTGTGCAGTGGATGGGATCGCTGGCGGTCCCCGTTCGAGCAGGGGCCGTGGTTGTCGCTCCGGATGGCAGCGGTGACTTTCGGAGCCTGGAGGAAGCGGTCCAACGGTCCGAGCCAGGCACTACCCTCTTCCTCAAAGCTGGCTCGCACCGCCTGGCTTATCCCTTAGTGATTGACAAGCCACTCACATTGAACGGGGAGGGCATCGAATCCACCTACATCGTGTGTGGCGTGGAAGAATGCGTGGTACAGTACTCCGGGAATGGCCTATTCAGCGCCAGTGACATCGCCTTCGTCCATGAAGGGACCAGTTGGGGCGAAGTTGTCCGGGCGAGTAACGGTGAAGTCTCCTTTATCCGTTGCCGGTTCACCGGTGCCGTATCGATTGAGGGCGGCCAACGCGGGGGCAGCGGGTTGTGGTTGTATGGAACTACCCGGGGGCGGGTAGCCAACTGTGAGGCTACGGGAAATCAAATAGTGGGCATCCGCGTGTCCGAGCGCGCGCAGCCGAGGTTGGAGGGCAACACCTGCGAAGGGAACAAGGGTCCGGGCATCGCCTACTTTGGGAGCGCAGCGGGTGTGGCTTGCCAAAACACCTGCGCGGGCAACGGCGAAGGTGGTATCTACGTGGGCGAGCAGGCGCAGCCGAGGCTGGAGGCCAATACCTGCCAGGGAAACAAGGGTGTCGGCATCGCCTACCTTGGCAGCGCGTCAGGCGTGGTGCGCCGAAACACCTGCGAAGGCAATGGGGACGATGGCATCTACGTGGCATCGACAGCCTCGCCTCTACTGACACGCAATCGCTGTCGAGGCAACAAGGGCGAAGAGCTGAATGACCAACGGCGATAGATCCGACGTGCTGCACGTTGCTGGTCTGCCCTGTCAGAGCTGCCGTGAGCGAGTCAGCGTGCAAGAGGATGTGTTGCCGGAGGATGGTCTAACAGGACGGTGGCAAACCGCGGTTGGCCGCGAGCAGCAGCGTTATTCGTCGTCACACGAGGAGAGAAACCCTGGCGATCGAAAGCAACGTCCCCGGGAGGGCCGGCATCGAGATACCTGGCGGCCAGGGTCACCTGCCGGTCTACCTGCTGCTGGATGTTCCCGGCAGTATGGAGGGTGCGCCGATAGAATAGGTTCGCGATGGGTTGGAGCAATTCCAGCACGAGGTCTCCAACGACCAGTTCGCCCGCGGCATGCGTGAGGGTGAAGCGATCACCTTCGCCAGCGATGCCCAATGGGTGACAGGCGGGCTGGTAGCGCTGAAAGAAAAGTGACGGAGTTGGTTCAACCTCTCGATGCTGGCGACGCACGGTCAGCCTGCACTCTGAAGAAACCCAACTTCGAACGATATCTGGCCGAGAGGACTATTGGCCCCGGGGGAGCCGGATCTCTTTGTGGCTTTTTACGTCGCGACCGATGCCCCACTTTGGTGACGTAGTCCATTCTCCCGAGCGGAAACCGGCGGAGGACTGGGGCAGAAATTAGACCACAACTTGCGTGTTTCCGCGGGCCCGGCCCAGATGGCCGCCGGCATGCTGAAGTGGCTGGCTACGTAATACCCTCCAAGGCAGTCGAGACGATCGCACCCTGGCTGGATCACTCGGCGGGAGCGGAGTTGTGGAACCGTTCCACCTTCACGTGGTCTTCGGCCGACTTCTTCCTGAAAGCGGGAGCGACCATGCCGGATACTGTCATCGGCTATAGGCCCCCCCAACCGAGGCAGTCATCGTGCGGCGGATCAGCATGCCCAACTGCGCGCAGTAGTCCAAGAGCGTGCCGCAAGTGAGCGAGCCCACGCCCCCGATGCCGCGCAGGGGATCGTCCTTAACCCGCCCCAGCTCCGAGACCTCTGCCAGCGTGGGGAGCTACTCAGGCGTGTTCGACATCGTTCCGCTCGGCCCTGTTCGACAAGCTCCGGCACGGCGGAATGCGAAGCACCGATAGTCGTTGTGCGCTTTGCTTTATGATTGGTGGGGGTGCAGCGCACTGGATCCGTGCGTATGCGAGGCCCATGGCACATTTGGTTGCGTTGCACTCTCCAACGGCAACCTCAGTTGCTTGGAACAGGACAACGCGGGAGCGGAGTCGAGCGCGACGTAGGCAAGGCGCTGCGGCTGGAATTCACTTGCCGGAACGTTCTGGGCGCACGCAAAACGATTTGGCGACTGTGAGAGCACGGCGTGTACCGGGCCAGCGTGTTGCGCCGTTAGGGAACATGTCTCGCAGCCTGGTGTATCGCGTCCGCACAGGTGCAGAAGTGGTTGCCGGGCCACAAAGTTGACAACCGGTGCTCACCAGTATCTGATGGCCAATCGAACCCACATCCGTGTGTTCGGGGGAAAGCGCATAGCCGACGATAGGACATCCAGGAGAGAGAGTTTATGAGAGCCACCGCAATCATCGCCTCGGCTCTGTCGATGAGCGCTTGCGCCTCGAGTCGGCGCTTGGATCAGGGTGCGTTGCGTTCTGCAGTCAGCCCCCGACGCACGGTCACCACGGCGGGCGGCCCCTTCATGGTCAGCGCGACGATGTCGCACGTGGCCAACGATTTCCTGTATCGCGGAGCCGAGCACACCGGAACCAAAACAGGCCCGGCTTTCCTTCTCGAAGATAAAGTGATTCTTCGGGAGGCCAAAACCCAAGCGGTGGACGCTATGGCCAAAGGGCACTCCACCCAGCCCGGGCTCAGGGCTTGCGGAACATGATGTCGGCTGGCCCACGACCCTCGAACTCCATCCCCTTTTCCCGGCCTTTGCCGAGCTCTCTCACCACACTCGAGGCTGGCCGGCCCGGGTGTCAGCCACGACAGGGTCGCGCATAATGCGGGCGCACTACTTTCAGCACGTTGCCTTCGAAGGACTGGGCAGCATCGAAACGTGGCTTCGCGCGGCCGGCTGCGAGATCACCGGCACTCGATTTTTCGAATCCGCGGACCTGCCGGCACTGGACGAGGTCGAGTTCCTCATCGTGATGGGCGGGCCAATGAGTGTCCACGATGACGCCGAGTATCCATGGCTCGTGCAGGAGAAGCAGTTCATCCGGAGCTGCATCCTCGCGGGAAAGCCGGTTTTGGGCGTCTGCCTCGGTGCGCAACTCATTGCCCATGCACTGGGGGCCAAAGTTTATCGGCATCACACGAAGGAGATCGGCTGGTTCCCCGTACAGGCGGTGCCGACGAGCGGGGAAGTCTTCCGCTTTCCACCGTCAGTGGAAGTGTTCCACTGGCACGGGGAAACCTTCGACCTCCCGCCCGGCGCAATGCTGTTGGCGCGCAGCGAAGCGTGTGCGCATCAGGCCTTCCAGATTGGGCGCTCGGTTATCGGACTGCAATTTCACCTGGAAACCACACCGGAACTTGCCCGACAAATGATCGCCCATTGTCGAGCGGAGTTGGTGCCGTCGAGGTACGTGCAGTCCGAAGCGGAGATTCTTTCCGCCCCTCCGCAACGGTACCGGGAAGCCAACAAACTGATGGCGAAAGTCCTGAGGTATTTGACGAGCTAGGACCAAGCGAGCGAATAGTGGCCGCGCGGGGTGCCGCCAGTCTCCGGGAGAGGTCGGCCGCAGGCCGAGTCAGGGCGGGAGGCAATGGCGATTGGCGAGTGGCGAGGCATGTAGGGGCGCACGGCCGTGCGCCCCTACATGCCTCGGCATTTGGTTCATTCGCCGGAAGCGGACCCTCTCACCAGCCCAAGGGCGGGAGCGAGGCGGGGCGCTGTGAAGGAAGCCGGTTGCAATGGAGGCGCAAGCGGCTTTGGCAAGCCGCGTCCATGAAAGGCTTACTCGTAACAAGCGTGAGGGAGGAATGCGGCTGCGGGGATCTTGCGAATCAGGCGATACCTATTTGTTCGGGGCCGGCGGCGACCAGCGCAACACCGGACGCCGTGCGGCGCGCGCTTCATCCACGCGTCCGACCGGTGTATGTCGCGGTGCCTCCTTCAAGCGTTCGGGATGCTCGCGCGCCTCGCGTGCGATTTCCAGCATGGCTTCGATGAAGGCATCGAGTGTTTCTTTGCTTTCGGTTTCCGTGGGTTCGATCATCAGTGCGCCGGGAACGACCAGAGGGAAATAAATTGTCGGTGCGTAAAAACCCGAGTCGAGGAGTCGCTTGGCGATATCTAACGTTTTGATTCCGGTGGCATCGAACCCTTTGTCGCTGAACACACACTCGTGCATGCACACGCCGGGGAATGCCAGATGGTAAGCCTCCGCCAGGCGAACACGCAGGTAGTTCGCCGCCAAGACGGCCAGCCGGCTCACTTGGGCGAGGCCCTCCCCGCCGAGAGCCATCATGTAGGCCAGCGCCCGAATGTGCATTCCGAAATTCCCATGAAACGTTCGCACGCGACCGATGGAGCGGGGAAAATCTTCGCTCCACCGCCAGCCTTCGGCAGTGCGCACCACGCGCGGGATGGGTAAATACGGTTCGAGTGCCGCGCTCACGGCCACTGGACCCGCTCCCGGCCCGCCTCCGCCATGGGGGGTGGAAAAGGTCTTGTGCAAGTTGATTTGCATGACGTCAGCGCCCATGTGCGCCGGCTTGGCGACTCCGAGGAGCGCATTCAGGTTGGCCCCGTCGAGGTACACCAAGCCTCCGTGACCGTGCACGAGTTCGGCGATGTGGAGAATCTCTCGTTCGAAGAGCCCGAGCGTATTGGGATTGGTGATCATGATCGCCGCGACTTCTCCGTTCATCGCTCTGCGAACCGCTTCTGGCTCGATCAAACCAATTTGGTTCCCTTCGAGGGTCACCGTGGTGTACCCGCACAGGGCAGCGCTGGCCGGGTTCGTGCCGTGGGCGCTGGCCGGAATGAGAACTTTTTGCCGCGGGTTGCCGCGATCGCGGTGAAATGCGCGAATCATTTTCATTCCGGTCAGCTCACCGTGTGCCCCGGCGGCCGGCTGCAAGGTCACGGCTGCCATGCCGGTGATCTCCGCGAGCCAGCGTTCGATGTCCGCCAGCAGTTCCAGAGCGCCTTGCGCGAGCTCGTCCGGAGTCAGGGGATGAAGGAAGGCAAACCCGGGAAGGCGCGCGAACGCCTCGTTGGCCACGGGATTGTACTTCATGGTGCAGGAGCCCAGCGGATAAAAGGTTGTGGCTGCCCCGTAGTTCCATTGCGACAGGCGCAAGTAATGGCGCAGCACTTCGGGCTCACTCACCTCGGGAAATCCTTCTATCGGCGGGCGCAGCAAGTGTGGCGGTAGGTGCGGATCCGCGCGCTGGTCGTGCCGAGGCACGTCCGTGCCCCGGCGACCAGGTTGGCTCCGCTCGAAAATCAAAGGTTCGTCGAGAAGCAAGCCTTCCTGTTTTTGGCCGCGCATCGTCCGTTCCTACTGGGATGTTGGCGCCAAAGCCGCGAGGAGTTCGTCGACGGCTTCACCGGAAGGGGTTTCGGTAACGCACAAGAGGAGAGCGTCTGCGAGTTCCGGATACCATCTTGCCAGCAACGTGCCGGGCAGCAGTTTGCGTTCGAGGGCACGCTCGTAGCGTTCGCGCGCCTGCGGATGTGTGACCACAAACTCGTTGAAGAACGGGGCGCGGAACGGGCGCGTCCATCCGCGAGCTTCCAGAGCCGCGGCTAGGGCATGGGCGCGCGCGAGGTTCGTCTCGGCCAGTTCCCGCAAGCCGTGTTTGCCGAGGAGTGACAAGTGCACCGCAACCGCCAAAGCCATCAGCCCATGGTTCGTGCATATGTTCGACGTGGCGCGCTCGCGGCGGATGTGTTGTTCTCGTGTTGCCAGGGTCAGCACAAACGCGCGCCGGCCGGCGGTGTCCACAGATTCACCGACGAGTCGCCCTGGCATGTTCCGGACAAATTCCAGCCGCGTGGCGAACAGCCCGACACCCGGGCCGCCATACGAAAGGGGGATTCCAAAGCTTTGTCCCTCGGCAACCGCAATGTCCACGCCGAACTCGCCCGGGGGTCGTACGATACCCAACGCGAGAGGTTCGGTTGTGGCCGTGATGGCCAGTGCATCGCGGGCACGCGTCAGAGCCACCAGAGTGGCGAGATCCTCGATGGCGCCGAAAAAGTTCGGATACGCCACGACTACGGCTGCCACGTCATCCGCCAGGGCGGAGCGAAGTGCGTTCGCATCGGTTGTCCCCTCGGCACCGTACGGAAGTTCCTCCAGCACGTACGAGCCGCTGCCTTCCACGTAAGTGCGGATTACTTCGCGGTACTGAGGATGAAGGGCGCGAGCCACCAGGACGCGGCGGCGGCCGGGACGAAGCCGCAGCGCCATCAATACGGCTTCCGCCGTAGCGGACGCACCATCGTACATGCTGGCATTGGCGACATCCATGCCTAAAAGCATGGCGGCGAGAGTTTGGAACTCGTAGGTCGCCTGCAGCGTGCCTTGGCTGACCTCTGGCTGGTACGGCGTGTAGGCCGAGTAGAACTCGGCCCGCTGCAAGATGTGGTCGACGACCGCCGGCACAAAATGCGCGTAAGCCCCGGCGCCGAGAAAGCACCGCTCGTACGAGGCCAAGTTGCGTTGTGCGAGAGCCTCGAAGTAACGGCGCAGCTCGAATTCCGCCCGGCCGGGAGGTAACTCGAGGCGGGCGCGTTCCCTGAGCTGCGCGGGGATGTCTTCGAACAGCTCGTCCACATTCGACACCCCGATGGTGGCGAGCATGGCTTCGATGTCCGCTTGGGTGTGAGGAAAGAAGCGCACGGTAGTCGAAGGTCCTCAGCTCGCCTGGTGTTCGATGTGTGCTGCGTCTCGGCCGGAAAGGCGGTGCCCAGACCTAACCGTTACTCCTTCAGCTCCGCGACGTAGCGCTCGTACTCCTCCGCGGTCATGAGGTCTTCTAGTTCCTCTGGGTCGCTCATTTCGATCTTGATCATCCAGCCATCGCCGTAGGGATCGTCATTCAGCATCTCGGGATTATCCGGCAAGTCGTCGTTCACTTCGATGACGCTCCCGCTTACCGGCGCATATACGTCCGAGACGGTCTTCACAGATTCCACCACGCCGAACGCATCTTCTTTACTGACTTTCTCGCCGACCTCGGGCAGCTCGACGTAAACAATTTCGCCGAGCTGCTCCTGGGCGTAGTCGGTGATGCCCACCGTTGCCACGTTCCCTTCGACGAGCACCCATTCGTGCTCCTTTGAGTACCGCAGGTCTTCGGGGAACTCCATTGATCAACCTCCTTAGCCATCCCGTCTTACAAAAGGCCGTTCCACAATTGTCGCAGGAACCAGCCGATGTCGAATTTGAACGTGCACCCGGTTGCCCACCTTGGCCTCGGCGTTCGCCACATAGCCAAGGCCAATACCTGCGCCAAGCACCGGTGATTTGCAACCGCTCGTGACCACTCCCACTGCTTCTCCATTTTTCACGATAGGATATCCCTGCCGCGGAATTCCGGGTTCGGTCAATAGGATCGCTACAAGCTTGCGTGCGACTCCTTTGGCCTTTTGCTCGCACAGCACCGCGCGCGCAACGAAATCTGGTTTTTCGCAGCGGACAGCCCAGCCGAGTCCGGCCTCCACTGGGGTGGTGTTCGTGTCGAGTTCGTGCCCGTAGAGGGGCAACCCTGCCTCGATGCGCAACGTGTCCCGCGCTCCCAGGCCGGCGGGCAAGAGGCCGTACGGCTTGCCGGCCTCGAGCAACAAGTCCCAAATTCCTCCAGCGAACTCCCACGGGCAAAAAATCTCCCAGCCGTCTTCACCGGTGTAACCGCTTCGCGAGCACAGTGCCGAGATGCCGTGGAGCGTGAGCTGAACGCAACCGTAGCGCGGTATGGCAACAACCTTGCTGCCCGCAACGACCGCTAAAATTTCGGTTGCCCGCGGACCCTGTAAGGCCAGTAGGGCATATTCTCGGCTCCGATCGACCACTGCCGATTGCGAACTGGCTTGCTCGCCAAGCCATTGCAGATCTTTGCTTGTGTTCGTGGCGTTGACGCAAAGCAAAAAGTACTCAGGCCCGAGCCGGTACACGAGCAGATCATCGATCACACCCCCCGAGGGCAAACAAAGCAACGAATATTGCGCCTGCAGGGAGTGTAGGCGCTCGGCGTCGTTGGTGGCGACCTTCTGGATCGTGGCCAATGCACCCGGCCCGCTGAGCTCGATTTCGCCCATGTGACTCACGTCGAACAACCCCGCTGCTTGGCGTACTGCGAGGTGCTCTTCAGTGATGGTGCGGTACTGGAGGGGCATCTCCCAGCCGGCAAACGGCACGAAGCGAGCACCCAGTGCGACGTGCCGCTCGTGTAGCGGCGAGCGTGCCAGGCGCTCCGGCTCACAGTGGGCCGCCGCTTTCGTTACAGTGATCTCGGCCGTCATTTGCTCTTTCAGTTTTCCCCTTCCATCTGCCAACGCGCAGCCTGCACGGTGTTGCGGAGAAGCATGGCCACCGTCATCGGGCCCACACCGCCCGGTACGGGTGTGATGAAGCCGGCGCGATTCGACGCACTCGCGAAGTCCACGTCGCCGACCAGGGTGCCATTTGGCAACCGGTTGATCCCGACGTCAATGACCACCGCGCCCATACGGACCCAATCGCCACGCACCAGCCCAGGGCGTCCCGTGGCCACGACGAGGATTTCGGCACTTTGCACCAGGCGCCCCAGATCGCGTGTACGCGAGTGGCAAAGCGTGACGGTTGCATCTCGCTCGAGAAGCAAGAGGGCAGTCGGTTTGCCCACGAGCGCGCTTCGACCAACGACAACTGCTTGGGCACCTGCCAAGGGCACGCCGGTCTTCTCGATCAAATGCAGCACCCCTAAAGGAGTACATGGGCGCAAACCAGGAATGCCTTGAACGAGTTTACCCTGGTTGACGGGATGGAGCCCATCCACGTCCTTGCGAGGGTCGAGAGCGGCAATGACCCGCTGTGCCGACAAGTGCCCGGGAAGAGGCAACTGCACCAAGATGCCGTGCACGTCGCTTCGACGATTGAGGTCCGCGATGAGGGCGAGGAGCTCTTCTAAAGATGTGCGTTCGTGCAACTCGTACGGCACCGAGGCGATTCCTACCTCGGCACACGCGCGCCGCTTGCTGCGCACGTACGTTGCCGAGGCGGGGTCGGAACCCACGAGCACAGTGGCGAGTCCCGGCGGCATGCCGTAGCGCACTTGGAACTCCACGACTTCCTGGCGCACTTGGTCTCGCACTTCTTGAGCCGCGGCCTTGCCGTCAATGAGTTCTGCCATTGCCTGCGGCCATAGTGAAAGGCAGCGAGTGAGTAAAGCGCACACTTGCAATGCCGCTCGTTCGACGCCCGTGCCTCCGAGATCGCCTATGCGCCGGTTTCCCCGGCGCCTGACAGGGGCTCGCCGGCTCCGGCACGCGAGGCAATTTTTCTGCTGCATGACTAGCCGGAACGCCACGCGTGGCGGATGTGAGGCATCCCCGCTCGTCAGGCGAGGATCGTGCCCGGCTCGGCCTCGCCTGCGCGCCGACCGTTCCTGCTGGGCGCGTGCGGCGTCAATGACTCGATATGCCGTTCGGGGAAGCGCGAGAGCACGCTGTTTTTTCTGTAACGTTGACCGCGGTCCCGGCAGCGACAGGTTCCGGCCCTGCTGGCCCTGCAAGGGGCTTTCAGGCAGAGTTGGCCGCATGATTGTTGGTGTGGTCAAGGAGATCAAGCCAGAGGAAAACCGCGTGGCATTGACGCCGGCGGGTGCAGCGGCGTTGGTGAATCACGGTCACGAAGTCTGGGTCGAACGTGGCGCGGGCACAAACAGTGGCTTGGCGGACCGGGAGTATGCGGCTGCCGGGGCTCGCATTGTCCGCTCGGCTCGCGAGGTGTGGCGCCGCGCGGACCTCATGGTAAAGGTCAAGGAGCCGTTGCCTTCAGAGTACCGTTTTTTGCGCCCCGGGCTGGTCTTGTTCACTTACCTGCACTTGGCAGCCAACCCCGAGCTCACCCAGGAGTTGTGCCGGCGCGGCGTGCGAGCCATCGGCTACGAAACGGTGGAGCTCGACGATGGATCGTTACCGTTGCTTGCCCCGATGAGCGAGGTGGCCGGTCGGCTTTCGATTCAGGTCGGCGCTTGGTGCCTCCAAAAGCAAAGTGGCGGCATTGGGATCTTGCTCAGTGGTGCTTCCGGTGTCCGGCCAGGAAAGGTAGTGGTGATCGGCGCCGGAACGGCCGGTAGCAACGCAGCCCAAATTGCCTTTGGCTTGGGAGCGCACGTGAGCGTGATCGACGCCAATCCAGCGAAGCTGCGCTATCTGCACGATATCCTTGGAGGGCACATTACCACGGTGATGTCGAACCGAGCCAATATCGAAGAGGAAGTGCGCACTGCGGACTTGCTCATTGGCGCCGTCTTGGTCCCCGGCGCGCGGGCACCGCGGTTAGTGACCCGCAGCATGGTGCGCCGCATGCGTCCGGGCTCGGCGATCGTGGACATCTCGATCGATCAGGGCGGCTGTGTGGAAACGTCGCGCCCGACCACACTGCAAGCGCCCACGTACGTGGCCGAAAATGTGGTGCACTACTGCGTGACGAATATGCCGAGCATCGTGCCGCGGACATCCACGTTCGCGCTGACCAATGTAACTTTCGCGTACACGTTGGAGATCGCCGACAAAGGTCTGGTGCGTGCCTTGCGCGAGAACCTGCCTTTGCGCCGGGGGGTGAACGTATTCGATGGGCACGTGGTGCACCCTGCGGTAGCGGCGGCGGTTGGCGTGCAGGCCGTGCCCATCGAAGACTTGTTGGAATGAGCTCGCGCGCGCCGAGTTTCGAAAGAGGGACCCACAGGAGGCTAAGCACATACGCCCCCGCGTTGGTGTCTGCGCTGGCGACCGTGCTGGCGCTGGAATTGCGCCTGCGCGAGATCGGCTGGGGATCGCCGTACGTGTATCACCCCGATGAACATTCGGTTGTCCACGCCGCCCTTTCGATGGTGCGCGAGGGATCTGCAAATCCAAAGTTTTTTCACTACCCGTCGCTGCTTCTCTACGTCGAAGCGGGGTTGGTCGCGGCATTGCAACCGTGGATTCAGGCCGACTTGCGAACAGACCCGGCCTTGCGCGGCCTCGGTCCGTGGGATGTGGCTCCGGAGCATTTTCCGTTCGTGCTCGCCGGGCGAGTGTTTGTGGCTGTGGCAGGTGCCGGATCGGTTCTGCTCGTGGCGTATCTGTGGGGCCGCTGGCTTGGCTCTGTGGCGGCAATGGCCGCCGCGTGGCTCTTGGCGGTTTCACCATTGCACGTAGAGAACAGCCACTATCTCACGACTGACGTTCCGGCGATGTTGTGGGTGATCTTGGCGTTGTTTTGGTCGGCCAGCGCTCACAAGGGTACGGGCGGGCTCGTCGCCTCTGCAGTATGCGCGGGGCTTGCCGCTTCGACGAAGTACCCTGCAGGGATCGTGTTCCTGGCGCCGCTAGCGGCGGCGCTGGGAAGTCAGCGACCGGTGCGCGCCATCTTGCTTGCGATTGTGGCGTGTGTCGGTGCCTTTGCTTTGACGAGCCCCTTCGTGGTTTTGGAGCCGCAGCGAGTATGGGCAGACTTGGCTGTGGTCCGGCACAATTACAGCAGTGCTGCCTGGTCGCCGGCAAACTTCTGGTACTACCCTCGTTACCTGTCGCTTACCGGGCTCGGGCCCGTTGCGTCTGCCTTGGTTTTGGTGGGATGGTGGGTTTTCTGGCGACAAGATGGGACGGAGCCGAGGGCATGGCGGTGGATGGTTGCGGGCCTGCCGTGGTTTTACCTGGCGTACCTAGGCACCTGGTCGGTGCGCTTCGAACGCAATCTCATGCCACTCTTGCCGTTTGCATTGCTGTTTCTGGGAATTGGCGCGGACCACATGGTAAAGTGGGCCGCTCCCCACTGGAGGCCTCTTGTGGCAGCGGGGCTGGTGTTGCTGATCGCATGGCTACCGCTCCGCACCAGTCAAGGTTTTTTGCGGCAGCTCGCTCTTCCCGACACGCGCACGCTTGCACGGCAATGGATCGAGCAAAGTTTGCAGCCGGGCTCCCACGTCGCTCGCGAGGAGTACACCCCCCAGGTGGACGGCCGGCGGTATCGTGTGACTTATGTCCAAGTTTTGGGCACGCGCCCGTACTCCTGGTATTTGAGCGAGGGTGTGGATTATCTCGTGGCGAGCAGCTCGATTTACGAACGGTATCGAAGTTGGCCGGGCATTGGGGATACGTATCGGACAATTTTCGACCGGCTCCCTTTGCTTGCAGAATTTCGGCCGGGTGCGACGGCTAACGGTCCAACCATCCGGATTTACGAAATCCCACGGTGGCGGGAACCGGAAGAGGCGCGGGGGGAATAAGACGTTCTCGGTGGTTGCGCTCCAGCTATCGCGTGGGGGCGCCAGCGGCGCGCGCGAGCCAGCGGTTGATGCTTCGCAGCAACGCGGGACTTAGACGCTTGAGGTAGTACATCAACCACGCCTCGGGCGATATGGGAGCAACCGCCCGATTGCGTTGCACGGCCTTGAGGATGTTTTCCGCCACACGCTCAGGGGAATAATTCCGCCGCTCGTAAAACGCGACCATCCGCTGCCGAGCCTCTTCGGTGGCTGCAGGCCCTCTCAAACGGGCGGTTCTCGTGATCGGCGTGTTGATGATGCCCGGGCAGACCGCAGTGACCCCGATGCGATAACGCTCCAGCTCTTCGCGCAGTGCTTCGCTGAATCCGAGAACCGCAAACTTCGTGGTCGCGTAGGCACACAAAGGTTCGGTCGCCACGTACCCCGCGGCCGAAGAAACATTGATGACGTGGCCACCCTGGCCGCGCGCGATCATCGGGGGAAGGAAGAAATGGCAACCATGGACGACTCCCATGAGGTTAATGCCCACGATCCAATCCCAGTCCTCCAGCGTGGTGTCGCGGAAGCTCGCGCCCAGCCCAACGCCGGCATTGTTCATGAGGATGTCCACCGCTGGCAGCCGTTCGTGTACGGCTTCGGCAAAGCGACGCATGTCGTGACGCGAAGCCACGTCCACGCGCTGGTAAAATACCTCCCGCCCGAGCGCGCGGATCGCTTCGGCGGTGGCCTCCAGTCCGCGTTCGTCTACATCGCACAACACCAGGTTCGCACCTCGTCGAGCGAAGGCCAGCGCGGTAGCCTTCCCGATTCCGCTGGCGCCGCCGGTGACGAGCGCGGTTTTGCCGTGAAGATTCCTCACATCCATGACAGCGTCCTCGCGCCGCCGTGTATGCGGGCCGCCGGGTCATCGCAAGGTGGGGCGGCCGTGAGCGGGCCGCAGAGGAGATTGACGGCTTTTTCCTCGTGCCGTACACGGGAACCCGAGGAGGGAAGCGATGGCGCTCATCCAGGTCAGTGTCGTTCCGCTCGGCACAAGCAGCCCGAGCATTGGCGACTACATTGCGGACGCAGTGCGCGTGCTCGAAGATGCCGGGGTGAACTACGAGGTTTCCGCGATGGGCACCCTATTCGAGGCAAGCGTGAAGGAGGCGCTGCCTTTGCTGCAAAGAATGCACGAGGCAGCCTTCAAACGTGGAGCAGTGCGGGTGCTCAGCACCATCGTGATTGACGACCGGCGAGACAAAGTGGTGACGATGAAGAGCAAAGTCGCTAGCGTCAAGCGCCGTCTGAGGCGGCCGAAGGCTGCATGAGTCGGCTGCGCCTCGATCCGACGGTTACGCCGTGACCGGACCAGGCCCCGTAGAGGCACCGAGGAGAACCTGGGCTGCTCCGATCTCCTAGAACGAACTCTTCGCCGCAATACTTTTGGCCGGACGGTGAACGGCCGCCAACCGTGGTCGTGGGCGCCTAGCGACGTTTGGCACGACGCACGACGAGTACGGGGCAAGGGGCCAGACGAACAACCCGCTCGGCCACGCTTCCGAGCAGCACGTGCGCCAACCCTGTACGGCCGTGCGTGGCCATGATGATCATGTCGGCTTTGGCCCGCTTAGCGGTATCGGCGATGACGGGAGCGGGCGAGCCGCTCTTGATGAGAGTGCGGACCTTAGTGCCCCCTTGAGAAAGTTTCTTCGCCAGGCGCTCGAGTTGTGCCCCGGCGGCTTTTCGTTGTTCTTCGATCAACAGTGCGAGATTGGGGCTTGCCGCATACATATCGGCGGGCGAGGCATAGTAAATCGGCTCGATCACGTGCAGCAGCAAGAGTTCTGCGGCGAACGGAGCAGCAAAGTTGCGCGCGTACTCCGCCGCTCGCAGAGAATCTTTGGAAAAGTCCACCGGCACCAGCACTTTCTTCAGTTGCATGACCACCTCCGCGGTCCGCGATAGCACAAACACAGCGTCAAGGGACTAGGCGCGGCCCGAGGTGAGCGGAAATGCGGCGGGCCCCCGGCGGCGATGCGACTCGGCGCTCGCAGGTGCCGCGGCCACGGACTTCAAAGGAGCGCATAACTGTGGCAGGTTGGCTCTTGCTGGGAGGTGTGCATGCGCAAGGTATTGGACGGCGTTCGATTGATCGAAGTGGCGGAGTGGTTTTTCGTTCCGGGAGCGGGCACGGTACTCGCCGATTGGGGTGTGGACGTCATCAAGATCGAGCATCCGGTGCGCGGAGACCCTTTGCGGGGCTTGATCCATTCGGGGATGGTTCCCGGAGCCGCCGGGGTGAATTTCTTTATCGAGAATGGAAGCCGCAACAAGCGCAGCGTCGGGCTCGATTTGAACTCGGAGCGCGGCCGTGCGGTGCTGTACCGTTTGGTCGAAAAGGCCGATGTGTTTCTGACCAACTTCCTCCCTGCAGCGCGGCGGCGACTGAAGATTGACGTGGAGGATTTGCGTCGGATCAACCCGCGCTTGATTTACGCACGCGGTACCGGTCAGGGCCCTTTGGGCCCAGAGGCCGAGCGCGGTGGTTTCGATGCCGGATCGTTTTGGTGTCGCGGGTCGGTGGCCCACATGCTCACGGAGCCGGGAAAACCTCCCATCATGCAGCGAGCCGCCTTCGGCGACACAATCGGCGCTACCTTCATCGCGGGCGGCATCGCGGCGGCGTTGTACCATCGCGAAAAAACCGGGGAGCCCACGGTGGTGGACGTGTCGTTGTTGGGCACCGCCGTGTGGCTGATGGCTCCAGATATCCTGGCTGCCCGAGCTTTGGGAAAAGAGTTGCCCCACGGCGACCGGAGTCGCGCTCCGAACCCGCTCATGAACACGTACCTCTGCCAAGACGGCAAGTGGTTGATGCTCATGATGCTCACACCGGTGCGCCATTGGGAGGAGTTCTGCAAAGCCATCGAGCGTTTGGATTTGCTGGAGAGTTACCCCCTGCCGCGCTGGGTGGATGAGGCCGTGCGCCGCGAGCTGGTGCAAGAATTGGATCGGCACTTTGCGACGCGACCGCGCGCGGTTTGGATCGAGCGCCTATTGCAGTACGATACGTTGCATGCGCCGGTGCAAACACCTCTCGAAGTGCTGGAAGATCCGCAGGTGAAAGCCAACGGTTATCTCGTGGACTACATTCACCCGCAGCACGGCCCATTTCAGGTAGCCTCGAGCCCGGTGCAATTCGACCTCGAACCCACAGACGTGCGCCGTGTGGCACCCGAGATGGGGCAGGACACGGAAGACGTGTTGCTAGAGCACGGCTTCAGTTGGGAAGACATTGCGCAACTGAAGGACCAGCACGTGATCCCGTGAGCGGTGCGCAAAGTTGGCCATCCGTTCGTGCCGTCACCTTCGACGCCGCCGGCACGCTGATCGAGCCGCGAGAGCGGGTGGGTGAAACGTACGCACGCGTTGCGCGCCGGCATGGGATCGAAGTGGAGCCGATGCTGGCGGAACATCGTTTTTTCGAGCTGTATCGGGCCGCTGCACCGCTTTGCTTTCCACACTTGACGAGAGTCGGCGATATCCTCGATGCCGAGCGACAGTGGTGGCGCGAGATCGTGCGCGGGGTGTTCGCAGGGTTTCCCACCGAACAGGTAGACGCGGCCTTCGAAGAGCTGTTCGCGTATTACGGCCGGGGCGAAGCCTGGAATGTCTTCCCGGACGTGAGGCCTGCCTTGGAGGCGTTGCAATCCAGAGGGGTTCTGCTGGGCATCGTATCGAACTTCGATGCTCGATTGTTTCGCATTTGCGAGGAGCTTGGCCTGGCAGGGCTGTTTCGCACAGTGGCAGTATCGAGCCGCGTTGGCGCAGCGAAACCGCAGGCGGAAATTTTTCGCCGTGCATTGCACGACCTCGGAGTTTCTCCTTCGGAAGCGCTGCACGTGGGCGATTCGTGGCGGGAGGACGTTTGCGGGGCCGAGGCAGTAGGAATGCGCGCGGTGTGCATCGACCGGAGGAGTGCTCCTGGGGAGCGGTGCATAGCGGACTTGCGGGTGCTGCCCGAGCGCTTGGCAATTTAGCTTCTCGCTGGTCTTTTTTGCCGGGTAGGGGTGCGGGGCAACCTGTTCCTCGGTGTTTTCGTGCTAAATAAGCCGGGCATGACGCTGGAGACGATCCGCATCGTGCTCGTGCGGCCGGCGGGTGCCGCGAATGTGGGTGCGGTGGCACGCGCGATGAAGAACATGGGGCTGGGGGACCTGGTTGTCGTACAGCCGCGTTTTCGAGGGCGGTTTTGGATGCGGGCGATGGCGGTGCACGCACACGACATCCTGGAGCGGATGCGAGTGGTCGGTGAGCTCGCGGAGGCGGTCCGCGATTGCGGCCTGGTGATTGGTACGAGTTGTCGCTCTGGGCTGTACCGAACGCCCACGGGCACGGCGCGGGAGCTGGCACCGGAAATTGTAGGTGCAGCGCAAACCAACAGCGTCGCGATTGTGTTTGGTCCAGAAGACCATGGCCTCTCCAACGAAGACATGAAGGTTTGTCACCGCCTGCTGACCATTCCCGCGTCGCCGGCCTACCCGTCGCTGAACTTGGCGCAAGCCGTCATGATTGTTTGCTACGAGGTGTTCGTCGCAGCGCAGCAGGGCGTGGTGCTGCCGGCCCCGCGGCTAGCGCGCGCGGAGGACGTGGAGTTCATGTTTCAGCGATTGCGTGCGGCATTGCTCCGGATCGGATATGCGCACGCGCAAAACCCGGACCACATCTTGTTTGCCTTCCGGCGCTTTCTGGGTCGCGCAGGTCTGGAAGAGCGTGACGTCAAGATTTTGCTTGGCTTGGCGCGTCAGATCGAGTGGTATGGCGGGGGAGGCTGGCGGGTGATCGAGGAAAAGCAAAGGAGTGGGCAAGCCGCTGCTTCCGTGGAAAGGGATTAGGAGGGGCGATCGGGCGCATGGCGGTCATCATACCGTTTCAGCAATTCTTGGAGCGCAGGCAACGACAGCGAGTGCAGGGACTCCACGAGCAGTGCGTGAAGATCTTACAGTGGAACTGTGCCTACGCCCGAGAGATGTGCGAGAATACCACCGGGTTCGAACGCTCCGTGTGGGAGCGGCGTGTGGCGGTGTTCGAGGGACTGTTACGATACGCGGAACGGTACCCATGAGCGAGGTGCGAGCCAGAAAAATCGGTGTGCTGGGAGCACTTTGCACGCTTTGGGTGACGCTCGGTGCCCCGGTTGCGCAGGCGTGGTCGACAAGCGAAGAGATTCGCCTGGGGCGGCGTTTCGAGCTGCAAGCGCGCTCGCGGCTTGCGCTGGTCTCGGATGTGGAAGCGCTGGAATACGTCAACCGGATCGGGAGCCGAATCGTGGGCGTGTTGGGTTCGCAACCGATTCCGTATCGCTTTTACGTGACGCGTGACTCCCGCGTGAACGCGTTTGCTGTGCCCGGCGGGGTCATTTACGTGAATGCGGGTTTACTGTTGCGCGCGGAATCTGACGATGAAGTTGCGGGCGTGCTCGGCCACGAAATCGCTCACATTCACTTGCACCACTTGGCGCGGCAACAAGAAGCCACGCAAATTCTCAATTACACGTCGTTGCTAGGCATGTTGCTTTCCACCGTCCAGCCTGCTGTCGGCGCCGGTGCGATAGCGCTGCAAGCAGCTACGCAGCTCCAGTACCAACGGGAGTTCGAGCAGGAGGCCGATTACCACGGTGCTCGCTTGATGCGCGAGGCTGGTTTCGATCCCCGCGGGATGTTGGAGTTCTTTCGCAAGTTGTGGTCCGATCAGCGTTCGTCGCCCGCGGCGGCCACTCCTTATTTACTTTCGCATCCGCTGACAGAAGTGCGGCTGGCGAACTTGGAATCCCTGTTGAAAGAGCACGGATGGGAGCGAGCGTTACCGCGCGACGCGAACCTCTTGTTGGCGAGAGTGCAGGTGCGACTGCGGACGCTGATCGAGCCGGCGGGGGATGTCGTCGAGTTTTATCGCCGTCGTGCCGGGGAAAATCCGGAGGACGGCAAGCGCCAGTATTTGCTCGGTTTAGCCTTGCTGTTCGCGGGGCAGCCCGATCTGGCCACCGCAGCGTTCGAGCGGGCCGGATCTTTGGGGCTAGAAGGGATCGAGCGGGAGATGGGTCGCTCGTGGTTGGCACGTAGAGAGCCGGCAAAGGCTGTACAGTGGTTGCGGCAAGCAGTCGAAGCCGACCCCAATGATGCGGTGGGGCACTATGAGTTGGCCTTGGCTCTGCGTGCGATGGGCGATGACGGTGCCGCAGAACGGGCGCTGGATCGAGCCGTCTCCCTGGTACCGAACTTCGAAGAAGCAACCCAAACGCTCGGCACTTTAGCAGGGCGGCGCGGCGAGGAGGCCAAGGGGCTATACTTCCTGGGGCGGGCCGCGTATTTGCGCGGGGATCTGGACCAAGCCTTGAGGTACTGGGAGCGCGCCCTGCCACTGCTTCCGGAAGGAAGCGAGCGGGGCGCGGAGTTACGCAGCACGGTGGCGGAGTTGCGAGCGCTCGGGCGATGAGGCTCGATCGCCGCCCCCTTCCTTGACTGAAGATTGGCGCCTTGGCAGCACCAGCCAAGACTTTTCCTTTGGAGGATTCGGTTTTCATGAGAGAGGCTCTGATTATTGACGCGTGCCGTACCCCGCGAGGACGGCGCAAAGGTAGTTTGTCCGAAGTACACCCAATCGATCTTCTATGTGTTCCCTTGCGAGCGATTGCCGAGCGCAATCAACTCGACCCGGCGCATATTGAAGATGTGGTGATTGGTTGCGTCACCGAAACCGGCGAGCAAGGAACGAACATTGCCCGTGGTGCGGTGCTTGCTGCCGGTTGGCCCGTGGAAATTCCGGCAGTGACTTTAAATCGCTTTTGCGGCTCAGGACAGCAGGCAGTGAATTTCGCCGCTATGTCGGTACGCTCCGGCGCGCAAGACTTGGTAGTTGCCGGTGGAGTGGAGAGTATGACGCGGGTACCCATGGGGTCGGATATGGGTCCGCTGCCCGCTTCGTTGCTGGACAAATACAACTTGATCCCGCAAGGATTGTCGGCGGAGTTGGTTGCGGATCAATGGAACTTGAGCCGCGAGGAGCTCGACGAGTTTGCTTTAGGGAGCCAACAAAAGGCGTGGCGAGCGATTCAGGAGGGACGGTTCAAGAAAAGCATCGTCCCCGTGCCCGTAACCCACAATGGGGAGTCGCGCTTATTCGACACCGATGAGCACGTGCGCCCGCAGTCCACTCTGGAAGGGCTCCTCGCGCTGCAGCCGAGCTTCAAGCCCGGGGGAAAAATCACGGCAGGCAACTCGAGCGGAATCGTAGATGGCGCCGCGGCCGTACTGATTGCATCCGAAAAAAAGGCGCAAGAGCTTGGCCTCAAGCCGCGAGCGCGAATCGTAGAGCAGATGATCGTTGGCTCCGACCCGATCCTCATGCTGACGGGTCCCATTCCAGCGACGAAGAAAGTCCTGGCAAAGGCTGGGATGAAGATCGATGACATCGACCTCATCGAGATCAACGAGGCGTTTGCGTCGGTTCCGCTGTGTGTCATGCGTGAGACCGGAATGGACCCGGAGAAAGTTAACGTCAACGGCGGGGCCATTGCCTTGGGGCATCCATTGGGAGCCACCGGCGCGATGCTCATTGGAACCGTGCTCGACGAGCTGGAGCGTCAAAACAAGCGCTTTGGCTTGGTGACCATGTGCATTGGCATGGGCATGGGCATCGCCACGATCATCGAGCGGGTGTAGAAAGGCGCCAGTGGCAAGGTGGAGATGGGCTCTAAGTGTGGCGCGGCCCGATTGCGGGGTTCGGGCGTGCCGCACGAGGTGGTGTATTGCCCGAGCGCCACTCTGTCTCACCCCCGCACTGTTCCGTTCCGTGCTGGATCCGAGTTGGGTGGGTGCGTCTCATCCTCAGGTGAGATTTGGCTCATTTTAGGGCCCGGCTAGGCTGAGCCCACGTTGCGGGACCGCTCGCTCGACGCCTGGGAGGTTTTGCCTGCGCGGGGGTACGACGGGTTCAACAGTTTTTGTTCGAATCACCGCGCTCCTGAGCCAGCGAGTGGGCGCGTGCTGCATGCGCTCCCGCATAAGGTGGCCGGCTCTTTCCTATTTTGGGGTGGCGCAAATGCCCCGCCGTGGTTGACTTCGGGAATTGAGTATGGCCGGAACCAGCCATGGGCCGAACCTGGCACACGATTGAAGTGGATTCCGAAGTTCTGAGTGGTCTCGAGGCCAGAAGGCTCACTCCCGATGAACCCTTGAACGCGGTTCTTCGGCGTCTTTTGCGGGGCGCTGCTGGTTACGGTGGGGGCGGGCTTAGCGGGGGGTCGGCGAAATCGTTATTGCGGAAGCAGTTTGTAGAAGAGTTTCTCCAACAGCAGTTTGGCGGGAGATTGAGGCGCAAGGACGGCTTTCAGTTAATGTTCGAGGATGACCTCAATCTGGTCTACGTTCAGAACTATACGGGTGTTGGTGCCGTTAGCCTTTGGTACCGGATCGAGCAAAAGGCCTGGGCCGAACTTTGCCGCTCGCATAAATCGGTTTGGCTCTGTTTGACAAACCCTATGGAGCGATACGCGTTTGTCATTCCGTTCAGGGAAGTGTTGCAGCACGGAGGGGAACAACTGTTCCATGCGAAGGGTGCTCTAGAAGTTACCCTGGAACCAGCCTCCGGGCTCTGGCGGGAGCTAAATTGGGACGTGTCTCGTTACCGGAAACAGTTTTGAAGCCCTTTTCCCGCTGGTGTGCGCTCCTTCCCGATCGGGCTTACGCGGTCGTCAACGCGAAGTCTACGTTGCGCGGGTGTCGGGGGATGCCGCGATAGATCTTGAGACGTATCGGTCACGCCACGTGCAGTTGGCGGCGGGGGGATTCTTCGGTGAGGACATCCGAGGCTTCTTCCTCGCCGGCCTCGCGAATGCGCTCCACGCCGGCACGGACCTGTTTGCGGGTCATCAAAATCCCGTAGCTCGCCAATATCTGCTTGATGAGGTCGTAGTTGTGCTCGATGGAGGCGCTGACGGAAAGGTAACCGTGGTTTGCCGCAGCGACCCGCTGCCAAAACGCTAGCGCACTGAGCTCGAAGAAATGCAGGTCCGTTTCCTGCGGCTCGATCACGACAATATCCCCGCGGAAGTTGGGGTCGTCCTGATATTGCCGCAGACCATATTGCAGGCGAGAGTGTAGAAGGGTGCGAAAAACTTGGTTGATCACGGTCAGCAGCCCCATGTCCGCAAGCGGCTTGCCCTCGATGCGATAGGAGCCGTTCTGCCGGACCCTACGAACGCGGTTGTTGAACGGACGAAACGGGTTGTAGCAAATCACCAAGTCTGCCCCGTGTTCAATGGCGACGTCTATATTCGCGGTGCGGCGCACTCCGCCGTCCAGGTAATCCACGCCACGAATGCGCGCGGGCTTGTAAAAGCCCGGTAGTGCGGTGGATGCCTGAACGGCTTCGGAAATGGTGAGCGAAGTGTCCTCGTCGTGGCCGAACACCACACGCTCGGCGGTGTCCAGATTCATGGCGCTGATGTAGAGCTCCTTGCGGGTGCGCCGGTACAGCCCCACGAAGTCATTGGGCATCCCAGCCGCTTCGAAGTTGCGGCGGAGGTAGCGTTCGATGGGGCTATTGTCGAATAGCCCAGAGGGCAAATAGTCTAGCGGTGAGGGTAAGCCACGCTGTTTGGCTAGGGTTGTGGCCAGCGGAGTCAGCACAGCTTCGAGGTTACGCATGGAGGGCTGCCTCCACGCTCGCTCCAAAGCTTGCTCCAACTCCGCCCTCAGCCGGGGTAGGGTGCGCAAAACGTCAGCGACCAAGTTGGGAAGAAAGCAGATGGAATCGAGAGCGAACTGGGCCGGCTTGGAAACAAACTCGCGCAGGTTGGGATAATAAAAATCCCAGGCTTGCAGCGGCGTAAACTGTTCCGAATCGCCCGTTAGGCTGCGCATCATTTCGGCCGGGCTCACACCCGCCGCCAAAGGGGCAGAAAGCACGGCCCCGGCACTCAGGCCCACGTACGTGTCGAAGTCGGTCGTCTTGCGGTTGATGAGAAAGTCATCCAACGCCTTGAGGCCGCCAAGTTTAAAGCCCCCACCCGTTACTGCACCTCCGGCCAGCACCAAGGCGATTTTGGCCTTGCGCTTACGTTCGTTGAGATCGCTTTTTTGAACAATTGTGATTCCCATGGACTGTCGCTGTTGCGGAAACAACAGCAATGCAAAAGTTCGGCCTAGTCCGCCCTCGTGTCAAGGCATACCGGCTGCGGCTCTTCGAGCGGCGATTTCGCGGCGGCCGAGGGCTAGGTCATTATGAGTATCGAGAACTCGCCAATATCCGCGGTGTTCGAGGCCGAACACAGGCTCCCCGGCTAGCAGCAGGCGGGGCAAGACATCGCGCGTAATGCTGTAGGCTCCTGGGGGTAAAAAGTCGAAAATCTTCGGGCTGCAAACCATCACACTGGCATAAAAATACCGGGGAAGCCGGCTGGCGAACTGAGGGGAAGAGGTATGTCCCAGGATACCATGGATTCGACCCAGTTGGTCGACGCGAACGTCATCCTTGCGTGTTCCCAGCGGATCGGGCCGGATCCACAGCGAGATCAAGGCGTTTCTGCGCTCATGGAACGCAATGAGTTCACGAAGGTCGCCCTCCAAGTACACATCAGCATTGAGGACGACAAATGGCTGACCCGCAAGGTAAGGGCGAGCAGCAGCGATGCCGCCACCGGTGTCGAGCAGCTCTGGCTCGAACGAATAAACGATGCGAACTCCGTAAGCGTCCCCCGATCCAAGTGCCTGCTGGATCTGATCCCCGAGGTGGTGCAGGTTGATGACAACTTCCTGGATCCCCGCTGCGGCCGCGAGCTCTAGCGGGTAGGCAATCATGGGCCGACCTGCCACCTCGATGAGTGGTTTGGGCACGTGTTCGGTCAGTGGCCGAAGTCTGGTTCCTAGCCCAGCCGCTAGGATCATCGCGCGCATAACTTAGTCGGCGAAATAGCGATCGATAGTTGCCGCGAGGGTGGGAAACTCCCGATAACGAGGAAGCAACCGACGGATTTGCCGCAGCGTGCCGGGAATGAATCGAAGATAGTGGGGCTTTTGTTTGGCTAAGGCCAGGTAATGGAACCGCCCCACGACCTTTAGGGCTTTCTGCAGGGCACATAAAAAGTAAGTTTCGGTGAACTGGCGGTGGTCTATCGGCGGGCCGCCCTCAATCTCCCACCGTTGGATAAAGTAGCGTAAAAGTTCCTGCTCGCGTTCCGGGTGGACAACCGTCGGAGTGTCGCGGTCGCCGAGCAACGTGGCCAGGTCGTACGCCGGGGTGGCCAGCAATGCATCTTGGAAATCGATGACCCGCAGGCGGCGCTCTCCTTGCACGAACAAGTTCCAGGCGTGGAAGTCACGGTGGGCCAGAAAACGTGGCTCGCTGTCGAGCCGCTTCGCGAGGGTTTGGAACTCTTCCTCCAGCGCGTGGCACTCACTGGGCGGCAAGTGTTTGCCGAGGCGGCGCTCGAGCCCCCATTCCAGAAAGTGATGGCATTCCCAAAGATACAGCCGCGCATCGAATGACTGTTGAAACGCAATGCACTCCGACGAGGGTGCCGCCGTACCGTGCAGTTGCATGCGCACGAGTTGGTCAATTGCCGCGCGAAAGAGACCGAGCGCATGCTGCTCGTCACGTGCGGCCGAGACGGCGTCCCACAAACAAACATCGCCAATGTCTTCGAGGAGCAAAAACCCCTCTGCCGCACGATCGGCATACAGTTCGGGAACGTCCACCCCGATACGCCTCAGAAAGCGGTAAACGTTCACGTAAGGGAGCTCTGCCAGCGTCTCGGGCAATACAGCCAGTTCATCCGAGGAGATCGACACGCCTCGATCGGCTAGCCACATCACCACCGCGGTGCTTGGGGCATTTGGTCCGAAAAGCCAAAGTCGTTCGTAGCTGCGGGTCGAGGCGTCGCCGGCAAGCGGTTTTATGCTGGAGATCTGCGTTTGGCTGCCAAATGCCGAACGAAGCGCCTCGGTCAAAGCTGCATAACGGTGTGGGTTCACGGTAACCGCTAGTACCAGCAAGGAACGCGCGCACACAAGTGAGCGGAGGACCGAGGCGAGTGCAGCGCTGGCTTACTCACACGGAAGGTGCCCGATTTCGAGAAAAAAAACGGGTGGGATGGGGCCATCGATGGTTGTTTGAAATCTTCCGCGGTTGCCTGCTACAAGCGGCGCTTCGGGTTTTTGGGCCCGGTCGTTGACGCTGCGAGGCTGGGATGGATTACAAGCAAACCCTGAATTTGCCCAAGACGGACTTTCCTATGCGGGCGAATCTGCCCGAGCGCGAGCCCGCGTGGGTGGAGCGGTGGGAGAACGAGCGGCTGTACGACCGCCTCCTAGAGGCGACACAAGACCGGCCGGTGTACGTTCTCCACGATGGGCCTCCCTATGCCAATGGGCACGTTCATCTGGGCACGGCCTTGAACAAGATCATCAAGGACATGGTGCTCAAGTCCAAGTTGCTCGCGGGCTATCGCGTGCCCTTTGTTCCGGGTTGGGACTGTCATGGGATGCCCATCGAGCACCAAGTGGTGCGCGAGCTTGGGGCGAAGGCGCGACAAATGAGCCAACTGGAAATTCGTCAGCGCTGTCGCGCGTACGCGGAAAAATACATCCAGATCCAGCGCGCCGAATTCAAACGGCTCGGTGTACTTGGCGACTGGGAGCGACCATATCTAACCATGTCGCCGGAATACGAGGCACAAATCGTCCGGGTGTTTCGCGAGCTCGTCGAGCGGGGATTTGTTTACCGAGGGCTACGCCCCGTTCATTGGTGCACGGTTTGCGGCACGGCCCTCGCTGAGGCGGAGGTCGAGTACGCGGAGCACGTGTCGCCTTCGATTTACGTGCGGTTCCCGTTCGTTGGTTCGGGCGAGGAGGCCCAAGAGATCGCCACGCGCCCTGAGGATCGGCCTCTTCTGCGGGAGCGTGCACGGCAACTGTCAGTTGTAATTTGGACCACGACGCCTTGGACCTTACCGGCCAACCTTGCCGTTTGCCTCAACCCGCATTTGGACTACGTTGCACTCGATGTGGATGGTGCACTGTACATTGTGGCCGAGCGCCTGGCGGACGCCTTTCTTGCAGCGATCGGGCGCACGGCTAGGGCGCGGATCCCTGTGGATCTGCGCCCCCTCGATGGCCGCGACGTTTTTCAGCACCCTTTTTTCGACCGGGCAGCGAAGTTGATTTTCGAGTCGCACGTGACCGCCGATGTCGGTACCGGTTGCGTTCATACGGCCCCAGGGCACGGCTACGAAGACTTCGCGGTGGGCCAGAAATACGGCTTGCCTGTGCTCACCCCTGTAGATGGAACAGGGCGCTTCACGCAGGAGGCGGGGCCCTTTGCCGGGCAGCCCGTTTTCGACGCCAACGAGAGGATCGTGAGCCTGCTCGAGGAAAGGGGGCACCTGCTTCGGGTCGAGCGGCTGCGGCATTCATATCCCCATTGTTGGCGCTGCAAGCAGCCGTTGATTTTCCGGGCCACCGAACAGTGGTTTTTCAAAGTGGATCATGCAGCGCTGCGGGAGCGGGCCTTGGAGGAAATCGATCGTGTGACTTGGATCCCTTCATGGGGGCACGATCGGATTTACAACATGGTCCAGCATCGCCCAGACTGGTGCTTGTCGCGCCAGCGCGCTTGGGGCGTGCCCATCCCGGCATTCCGTTGCCTTCGGTGCAACCAGTACCTTTTTGACCCCGCGGTGATTCGGCAGGTGGAGCGCGTGTTTGCGGAGCGCGGGTCGGACGCGTGGTACGAGCTGCCGCCAAGCGATCTGCTGCCTGCGGGAACGCGGTGTGCGTGTGGCAGTGCCGACTTCGAGAAGGACAACAACATCCTCGACGTTTGGTTCGATGCCGGTTGTTCGCACGTGGCCGTTTTGGAACAGCGGCCGGAACTCCAGTGGCCGGCGGATTTGTATGTGGAAGCGGTGGATCAACACCGAGGCTGGTTCCAGGTGTCGTTGCTGACCTCCGTGGCCACTCGGGATGCAGCCCCGTACCGGTCGGTCCTCACGCACGGGTTGATTCTCGACGAGGCGGCAAAGAAAATGTCGAAGTCACTCGGAAACGTCATTGCGCCCGAAGAGATCATTCGGCAGCACGGGGCCGAAGTGTTGCGCTTGCTCTTTGCCTCGGTGGATTACACCGCCGACGTTTCGTTCTCCAAATCGCTCATTGGGCCGCTGCTGGAGTCGTATCGGAAAATTCGGAACACGTGCCGCTTTTTGCTGGGAAACCTCTACGACTTCGATGTGTCCCGCCACAGAGTGGCCACGGCAGACCTCCCGGAAATCGACCGTTGGATTCTCCATCGCGCGGCCGAGTTCGATCAGCGTGTTCGTCGTGCCTACGAGCAGTTCCATTTTCATCTGGTCGTGCACCAGTTAGTGAATTTTTGTGCGGTGGATTTGAGCGCGTTGTACTTGGACATCGTCAAGGACCGGTTGTACACGGCCGCGCCCAATTCTCGCGCCCGCCGTGCCGCGCAAACTGTGCTGTTCGATCTGTTGGACACGCTGGTGCGCCTGATGGCGCCGATTCTGTCGTTCACTGCGGAAGAGGTTCTTGGCTACGTACCCGGCAAGCCGGCCGACAGCGTGTTCTTTCTCCAGTTCCGCGATGATCTGCCGCGAGACGAGAAGTTATTTGCGCGCTGGGAAAAACTGTTCGAGGTGCGCGCGGCTGTGACCAAGGCTCTGGAAGAGGCACGCCGAGCGGATCGCATTGGCCACTCCTTGGATGCGCGCGTGCTTTTGTACGCCAGTGGCCCCGTCGGCGATTTGCTGCGCGAGTATTTGCCGGAACTGCCGGCGGTCTTCATCGTGTCGCAAGTGGAGTGGGATGAGTCCCTGCCGGCCCCGACCGCTAGCCCAGTGCTGCCGGATGTACGGGTGGCTGTGGAGCGAGCACGCGGGGAAAAGTGCCAGCGTTGTTGGAATTACAGCGAATCGGTGGGGCAAAGCCGGGCACATCCCGGCTTGTGCCGCCGCTGTGTCGAAGTGGTCGAGGCGCTTGCTCGTGAGTAAGTATTCGATCGTTTTGGGGCTGGCGAGCCTGATTGTTGTTGCGGACCAAATCACGAAATGGCTCGTGATTGCGTGGCTCCCTTTGTTCGCCACGGTCGAGATCATTCCTGGGATTGCCGAAATCACCCACGTGAAAAATACCGGTGGAGCCTTCGGATTTCTGGCACGGGCCGACGAAAGCTGGCGATGGCCATTTTTTATCTTCGCTTCCGTGCTTGCCATCGTCCTATTGTGGCAAGTTGTGCGGCGCACCAGACGGGAGGAGACGGGTGCGCTGTTTGCCGTGGGGAGCATTTTGGGCGGAGCCATAGGGAACCTGATCGACCGAGCGCGCGAAGGCGCGGTGACTGACTTTATCTCCATCCACTGGCGCGAATATTACTGGCCCGCATTCAATGTGGCCGACTCGTTCATCTCGATCGGCGTAGCGCTGCTGGTGTGGCAGTCGCTTCGCACTGGCAGCACAGCGGCGGCACGAGAAAAGCAGGCATCTTGAGAGAGACCGCGACCCGGGTGCGGCCTCCGTTCGATCCACAGGCTCCCCATGTCTCCCTGCAGGGCAGGGTCGCGATCTTGGGGGAGTGCCGGAGGTACGCTTGAGTCTGCACGGAACGAGTGCAATGCATGGCCAATGAAGAGCCGGCACCCGACCAGGAGCGTAGCCGGTCGAGGAGGACCCTGATGGCACAGACAGCGCAACTCAGGAAGCTCGAAGTCGTCGAAAACGAAGCCCAGCGGATTTTCCTTGCTCAACGTGAGGCCTTTTTGCGGCAACCGTATCCGAGCCTCGAGGAGCGGATCGAGAACCTGCGCAAGCTCGAACGGATCTTGCTGGAGCACGCGGACGCAATTTGCGAGGCGGTGCGGCGCGATTTTGGTCATCGTTGTGCGGAAGAGACCAAGACGTTGGAGATCTTTGGCTGCGTAGATGGGCTCCGCTACACGCGCAAGATGCTGAAGAAATGGATGCGGCCGCAGCGGCGCAAAGTATCGCCCATGTTTTTCCCGGGGAAAAACTGGGTCCTGCCCCAGCCCAAAGGAGTGGTTGGGATCATTTCGCCCTGGAACTATCCCGTGTTCCTTACCATCAGCCCGCTGACGAGTGTGCTGGCGGCTGGTAACCGTGCCATGATCAAAATGGCCAGCAATTCCCAGACGGTGTGCCGCCTGTTGGCAGAGAAGTTCCGGTCGGTGTTCCCGGAGGACACAGTGGCGATCCTACCTGGGGTGCGGCCGCAAGAATTTACAACGCTGCCCTTCGACCATTTGATTTTCACGGGCTCTGCGGACGCAGGCAAAACCGTCATGCGCACGGCAGCCGAACATCTGACTCCGGTGACGTTAGAGCTCGGCGGTAAGTCACCGACCATTATATGCGACGATTTCGACTTGGAGGAGGCGGCGGAGCGGATCCTTTACGGGAAGTACATCAATGCGGGCCAAACGTGTTTGGCCCCGGACTACTTGTTCGTGCCTGCGCCGCAAAGAGATCGCTTTGTAGAAGTGGCCAAGCGGATCATGAGCGTGCGCTATCCGGATCCGAACGACGAGTCGTATACCTCGATTATCGACGATCGTTCGTACCGCCGCTTGCGGGCCACATTGGAGGACGCTGAACGGAAAGGGGCGAAAATTGTGCCCCTCGTTCCGCAGGCAAGTTACAATGACGTGTTGCGAAAGATACCGCCTACGCTCGTCCTCGATCCCACCGACGACATGATCATCATGCAGCAAGAGATCTTCGGTCCGCTGTTTCCGGTAAAAACCTACCAGGATTTGGACGAGGTCATTGCTTACATCAACGAGCGCGACCGGCCGTTGGGCCTATACATTTTCACGAACGACCGAGCGAAGCAGGAAAGGGTTCTTTACCGGACGTTATCGGGCGGCGTTACCATCAACCACGTTATCTTGCACGTGGCACAGCACGATTTGCCATTTGGCGGTATCGGTGCGAGCGGCATGGGGCAATATCATGCTTACGAGGGCTTCCTCGAGTTCAGCAAGCTACGGCCCGTTTTTCACGCCCCGCGCTTCTCGCTTTTGCGTTTGATGTATCCGCCCTATCGTAAGTTCCACCGGAAGATGGTCGATTGGCTTTTACGCTTCGGGCGCTGAGCGCGACCCCGAGGCAGAAAAAAAGGGGCGGGAGCTCGGCTCCCGCCCCTTTTGACTTTCCGATGGAATCTCTCACGAGTCGAAGTACAGAGCGAATTCCCAAGGGTGAGGTCGCAAGCGCATGGCGTTGACCTCGTTGGCCATCTTGTACTCGATCCAGGTTTCAATCACGTCCTCCGTAAAGACGTCGCCTTGGAGCAGGAACTCGTGGTCCTTCTTCAGGTTTTCGAGGGCTTCTTCGAGACTGGCCGGCATACTCGGCACATCTTTGAGTTCTTCTGGAGTCAGCGAATAAATGTCTTTGTCCAACGGGTCTCCCGGAGAAAGCCGCTTTTGGATGCCGTCGAGACCTGCCATGAGCATGGCCGCAAAGGCGAGGTAGCCGTTGGCGGTCGGGTCGGGGAAGCGCACCTCGATGCGCTTTGCCTTGGGGCTCGGGCTGTACATCGGGATTCGAACTGCCGCAGAACGGTTGCGGCTGGAGTACGCCAGGTTCACGGGGGCCTCGAAGCCAGGCACCAGCCGCCGGTAACTATTGGTGGTCGGATTGGTGAACGCCGCAAGAGCCGGGGCGTGTTTCAGAATGCCGCCGATGTAGTGCATGGCCAGCTCGCTGAGGCCGCCATAGCGGTCGCCCGCGAACAACGGCGTTTCGCCCTTCCAAATGCTCTGGTGTGTGTGCATGCCGGAACCGTTGTCTCCGAAGATGGGTTTGGGCATGAAGGTGACCGTTTTCCCGTGACGCCGAGCAACATTCTTGACGATGTATTTGTACCAGTTCAGGGCATCGGCCATTTTCACCAGCGGAAGGAAACGCAGGTCGATTTCTGCCTGCCCCGCCGTAGCCACCTCGTGGTGATGCTTTTCGACTCGCAAACCGACCTGTTCCATCACCCGAACCATTTCCGAGCGGATGTCCTGCTGGCTGTCTGTGGGAGGGGCAGGGAAGTATCCCTCCTTGTAGCGTGGCTTGTACCCAAGGTTCGGTTTTTCGTCCCGCCCGGTGTTCCATTGGCCCTCGATGGAGTCGAGGAAATAAAAGCCCGAATGTTGGTCTTGCGCGTAGCGAATATCGTCGAAGATGAAAAACTCCGGCTCGGGGCCAAAATACGCAACGTCTCCGATTCCTGTGGACTTGAGGTACGCTTCCGCCTTGCGGGCAATGTTACGCGGGTCCCGGGAGTACTCCTCTTTCGTCAGTGGGTCCACAATGTTGCCAATGAGTGAAAGCGTTGGCTCTTGGAAAAACGGATCGATGACCGCGGTGGTCGGGTCTGGCACGACCAGCATGTCGCTGGCGTGAATGGGCTGCCAGCCGCGGATGGACGAGCCATCGAAGCCGGAACCTTCCTCGAACAACTTCTCATCGAGCTCGGACACTGGGATGGTGAAGTGTTGCCAGATGCCCAGAAAGTCATTGAACTTGATGTCCACCATCGTAACTTTCTTGTCCTTCGCGAACTTGATCACCTCTTTCGGCGTCATGCCTGCCTTTCCTCCTCTTCCATTGACGAATTTGAAACCCGCCCGAGGGGCGGGACGTAAGCCCTCGTTCTACAACGCGTCGGGACCGCGCTCACCCGTGCGAATGCGTACGACTTCTTCGACCGGGAGCACGAAGATTTTGCCGTCTCCAATACGGCCAGTTTTGGCGGCCTTCATGATCGTGTCCACGACCTGGTTGACCATTTCGTCCTTGACGATGATCTCCAGCTTGACTTTGGGCAGGAAGTCCACCACGTACTCCGCGCCTCGGTAGAGTTCGGTGTGACCTTTCTGGCGCCCGAAACCCTTGACCTCGCTGACGGTAATTCCTTGCACGCCGACGGCGCTCAAGGCTTCCTTGACCTCGTCGAGTTTAAACGGCTTGATGATGGCCTCGACCTTTTTCATGTTGCCTCCTTTTGTCCTGCGGCGACCGTGTTTGCTGCCGTCATATGCCAGCGCTCGAAAGGTGTAAAGTTCGGGCCACTAAACCGTGTACGCACTTTCTCCGTGCTGGGAGAAATCGAGGCCTTCGACCTCTTCTTCGTCGGCGACGCGTAGCGAGCCGAGGATCAAACGAGTAATCCAAAGTAAGACTAGCGTGACGGCGGGAGCAAACACCGCCACGAAAACGATCCCCCGCATTTGCACGCCGATTTGTTGCCAGTTGCTTTCGATGCCACTGCCCAACGTGGTGGCAAAGATACCCGAGGCCAAGGCCCCCCAAGCGCCACCCAATGCGTGAACGCCAAACACATCGAGCGAGTCGTCGTATCCCAAGGTTGGCTTGAGCCAAGTGAGCGCGAGATAAGAAATCAGGGTAACGCCGAGCCCGACCCCGATAGCGCCTAACGGGCTCACGTTGCCGCACGCCGGCGTAATGGCCACGAGCCCGGCCACCGCCGCCGTGGCCGCCCCAAGAGCGGTGGGCTTGCCTCGGTGGAGCCACTCCAAGATGACCCATGCGACGACTGCCGTCGCCGTGGCTGTGTTGGTGTTGGTAAAGGCGAGCGCCGCCAAGCCACTGGCACTGAGCGCGCTCCCCGCGTTGAACCCGAACCACCCGGTCCACAACAGGCCCGCTCCCGTAAGGCACAGCGGCAAATTGTGAGGGGGTAGGGGTTCACGGCCATACCCACGGCGGGGGCCGAGAACAATCGCCGCAGCCAGCGCGGAAAATCCGCTGGACATGTGAACGACGAGCCCCCCGGCAAAATCGATCGCGCCGGATTTGAAGATCCAACCTTCCGTGCTCCACACCATATGCGCAATGGGACAGTACACCACCAGGAACCACAAGGTGATGAACAACATCCATGCACTGAAACGCATGCGTTCCGCGATTGCCCCCAGAATGAGTGCCGGCGTGATTACCGCAAACATTGCCTGGAACATCACGTAAACGTATTCGGGAATGTGCCGGGGAGGCGTTGCGAAATTTTCTACTGTCGAGTCGACGGTTACTCCATGCAGACCCACCTTGGCCAGGTCGCCAATGAACGAGTTACCACCACTGAACGCTAGGCTGTAGCCAACCAGGACCCAAAGGAGCCCGACGACCCCGGCGGCAATGTAGCATTGCATCAATACATTCAGGACGTTTTTCGCGCGCACCAAGCCACCGTAGAACAGTGCGAGCCCGGGTAGAGTCATCATGAGGACGAGGGCTGAAGCGGTGAGGACCCACGCCGTATCCCCTGAGTCGACCGCAGCCTGCGCCCCGGCGGTTGCGGGTACGATGACCGCCAAGGCTAATGAGGCAAAGCCCCACACACGTGCCTTTCGTTCCTCGAACGTCATTTGCTCTCCTCGCTCTCGTGTTCTGTGAATTCGGGTTACTCGTGTTTGGGAGAGCAAACCCCAAGCCAAGTGGTGCACCCGGCATGGGCGACACTGGCCCCCTTTTCATGTGCGCTTCCTTGCGCAACCTGCTGCTCAAAGAACAGGCATTGCTGAGTTATGCGACACCTGCCCGTTAGGTTGGCGGGCGACGAAGCCTCAGTTTAGGCTCGGTGCCGTTGGCCAGGCGGTATAGATTGTCGCGATGTCGCAACCAGACAAGTCCCGAGCACAAGCAAGCCGAGAGCAAGGTCGGGTTCGGTAGGCTCCAAGCCCAGCAGAAAATCGGTAGCAAGGCTGCCCCGGTGAGGGAGCCTGCGGAAACATAACCGGTGAAGTAGGTAACCACGGCGAAGCTCGCTGCGGATACAAGCAGCGGTTTCGGTGCCAGGATGAGCATAGCCCCAGCCGCTGTCGCCACACCCTTGCCGCCACGAAAACCCAAAAATGGGCAAAACACGTGGCCACATACGGCTCCGCACGCCGCAAACGCTGGCGCCCAAGGCGCTGGTCCGACGGACTGAGCCAGAAACGCCGGTAGTGCGCCTTTGGTGGCATCGCCAACCAAGGTGAACAGTCCGGCAAGCCAGCCCAGCGTTCGCCCCACGTTGGTGGCTCCGATATTGCCGCTGCCTAGGTGTCGCACGTCGACTCCCCGAGCCCGCCCCAGAAGCCAGCCAAATGGAATGCTCCCGAACGCGAACCCGACAAAGAACCAAAGAGGCGAACCGTTCATTTAAAAGCGCAGTCGCCAGCGCCTTCTTTGCTCCACGCGGCGGGTATACCGGCTACCGCCAATCCAGCCGATAACGAACCCAAACACGGCGAGAAAGACCATAAAGGGCGTAATGACGTGATTGTCAGAAGACGCTTGCCCGACATCTTGGGGAGTGTCGGATAGCGCGGCCGTGACACCCTCACCGGAACGATCCCGCTCGATCGCCGCACGGAGTCGCATCAGCTCTTCGCGCAACTCGTGCGGGCAGCTCGATAGCGAAGCGGAAGCGTTTTGTTGCCGACAACTCGCAAGTTCTTGACGGGTTGCCAGCAGTTCGGCCTCGATGTCTCTGATCTTTTCCTGGGTTGCGTCGTAAACGCCGATGCCCGTAGGACTGGGCGAAGCAGAGGGAGCGCTTTTGAGCGGTGTCTCGATCGGGGCTTCGGTTCGTGCACCCGGCATCGCTGCCGTTCTCGTGGGGCTCGATGTCCGCGTAGGGCTTGGAGAACGAGTCGCAGTCAGGGTACGCGTGGGCGTCGGGGAGCGGGTCGGCCGCGGTGTACGCGTTGGGCGAAATGTGCGCGTGGACGTCGGGGTGCGCGTCGGAGCCGGAGGTGCGGTTTCCCGGGTTGGAGGTAACGAAGTGGGGCTTGCTCTGACAGCAGGACTAGGCGGTGCCACACGCGAATGGGGTGTCGAGAGCGGCGTCGGGGTGCTCATATAGCGCTGCGGCTGCTCGGGGAAGGAAAGGAAACGCACGTGGATAAAACCGACCTGGCCGCTCGCAGTGATGATCTGTGCCCAATCGTCGCGCACTTCCTGAACCTCGACCGTACTTCCGCTGGGAATGCGCGCAAACGGGGGAAACTGGTTGCCGGGTCCACGCCGTACGAACACCCACTCCGTCCCCGTTATAATTGCTGTGGTCGCCCATGCGAGCCCACTGCTGAATTCAAGGAACGCCAACGCCACGAGCCCGTACACCCCGGCGTATAGGAACGCGTGCTTGAGCCCGTGCCAAGTGCGGATGGGCATTGTCGTAGCAGCGATCCGTAGGCTCGGCTCTAGCATTGGAGGGGAAAAGACAAACAATAATGGTCGGGGTGACTGGACTTGAACCAGCGACCTCACGGTCCCGAACCGTGCGCTCTACCAGTCTGAGCTACACCCCGCCGCTGCGCGATGTTGAACCGGCGAAAACGACCGACGCGCGCTCATAACATAGAGCCCCAAATTTGCAACGATGGCACGAATGCAGACAACCTAGAGAACCATCACCGCGCATTGTGCCCCGAGGGAAGTGCCTCGAACAACTAGTCGCCGGCCTACGTTGTTGCTGCGCGGCGAGACGCCAATTCTGCCTGCCGTCGCATTTCCGCAATCGTAGCGGCGTAATCCCCGGTTGAGAAAATGCCCGAGCCAGAGACTAGGACGTCCGCTCCGGCCGCGGCGACGAGTGCGGCGTTGTGAACCTTGATGCCGCCGTCCACTTCGATCAAGAAAGCCAGTCCGTTGCGCTTGCGGAACTCGTTGGCCGCACGAATTTTTTCGAGCGTGCCCTCGATAAAGGCCTGAGCAGCGAAGCCGGGGTGGACGCTCATGATGAGCAGCATGTCCACAGCTTCCAGCACCGGAAAAACGCGTGTCACGGGTGTTTCGGGATTGACCACGATAGCCGGATGCTTCCCGAGGTCCCGAATGCGCTCAATGAGTGGCCGTGGTTCCGGGGTCACTTCGGCATGGATCGAGATGTAGTCGCTGCCAGCAGCGGCAAACGCATCGATGAAACGCTCCGGATGTTCGATCATTAAGTGTGTATCGAGCGGCAACGGTGTATGGCGCCTCACCGCGCGGACGACGTCGGGTCCAATCGTTAAGTTCGGAACGAAATGTCCATCCATCACATCGACATGGATCCAGTCTGCGCCGGCGCGAGTGACCGCCTCGACCTCCTCCCCTAAGCGGGCAAAATCCGCAGACAAGATAGAAGCTGCAATTCGAATCACGCCGGCACGTTACCTTGACCATCGGAGCGCCGCAACCGCGCCGCAAAAAAGCCGTCGAGTCCGTGGAGATGCGGGGCCGTGCGAAAAAACCCGTGACTATCGATCAACGCGTACGCGCTCGGGGGCAGAGATGGGTCGGGCCGTTCCAGTGTGAATGTGCGCTCGCGGCCGAGAAAGTCAGTGACGACTTCCTCGTTTTCGGCTCGCAGCATTGTGCAGGTCACGTACAACAGCACTCCCCCGGGCCGCACCCATTTTGCCGCTTGGGCTAGTAAGTCCCTTTGCAGTCGGGAGAGTTCGCGCACGGATGCGGGTGTTCGCCGCCAGCGAATCTCGGGGTGTTGGCGGAGCGTGCCGAGCCCGCTGCAGGGTGCGTCCACCAGCACCCGATCAAAGGCCGGCAAATCTTTTGGTTGCCAGGTGCGCGCGTCGGCGACGTACGGGGCAACGCAATCGATGCCGAGTCGGTTGCACTCCCGTCGCAGTTGGTCCAAACCCTTGCGCTGCGTATCCACCGCCACGATCCGGCCACGACCGTGCATGAGTTCCGCCAAGTGCGTTGTTTTCCCGCCTGGCGCCGCGCACAGGTCGAGAACGGATTCGCCGGGTTGCGGATTCAAAAGGTAGCCGACCAGTTGTGCCGCTTCCCCCTGCAAAGAGTACAAACCCTGCCTGTACAAGGGATCATTCAAAGGATCGAAACCGCTGACCACGATAGACTCTGGGGCGTATTGCCCCGGGCAAGCGTCCAGAGAGCGTTCACGGAACATGGTGATCAAGGCGTCTCGCGTCGTGCGCAGCCGATTTGCCCGCAACACCGTCGGTGCGGGTTCGTTGTTCGCTCGTAAAAGTGCCTCGGTGGCCTCGGCGCCGTACTCCTGCATCCATGTCTCTACGATCCAGCGGGGATGGGAGTAACGGACGCTCAAATAGCCGATCGGGTCTCGGTCGCGGGCGGGCAAAGGAACACTCTTCCAGCCCTCGGCGGCGCGGCGCAGCACGGCGTTTACGAAGCTGGTAGCCGCTCCGTGCCGGTAGCCCTTGGCTAGGCGTACCGCCGTGTCGACCGCCGCAAACGTAGGGACCTTATCCAGAAAACAAATTTGAAACATGGCAAGCCGCAGTAAGATGCGGATTGCGCTATCGAGGTCCGCCAAGGGCCGGTGGGTAAACCCCGCGAGCAGGTGATCGAGATAAAGTTGCCAAGCGAGGGTTCCGTACACCAGGCGTACAGTCAAAGCCCGATCCTTCGGGAGCAACGCAACTCGGGCCAACGTTTGTCCGAGGACGACATCCGAGTACGCGCCCGCTTCGACCCGCCGGAGAACCTGCCAGGCGATACCCCGGGGGTCGGGCGGAGGAGGCGTGCGCGGAGCACTCATGTCGACGTTTCCGCGAGCTCCTGGCCAGGGCGCCAGCGTAACCCGCGAGCAACCTCGCTGCCGCTCGCCCGGCGGCGTCCTTCCAGTTGGACTTCCACCAGTTCGAGCACGCCACGCCCGCAAGCCACCATAAGCGTGGGCTCCACAGACACGACCGTTCCCGCGGGACCCAAGGAGGGGGATGCGGTCTTTTCGTGCGCGCGAGCACGGTAGACTTTGACTCGTTTCCCCTCCCAGGTGAAGTACGCGCCGGGATTGGGACTCAGCCCGCGGATCCACCGTGCAACTTCCTCAGCCGGGCGACTCCAGTCAATTTGTCCCATGTCCTTGGTAATCGGAGGCGCGAAGGTAACTTGGGTGGTATCCTGCGGCTGTGCTTGGATTGTGGCCGCGCGCCAGCCACGCAAGGCGCGCAAGAGGCAAGTAGCTCCGAGCTCCGCTAAGCGCTTTTCGAGTTCGCCATAGGTTTCCTCCGGTTCGATAGTGAGCGGACACTGGAGCAAAACGGGGCCCGCGTCCATCTCTTCCGTCATGAGCATAACACTGATTCCAGTTCGGGTTTCGCCGCGGATGAGTGCCCATTGGATGGGAGCCGCGCCGCGGTAACGGGGTAGCAGCGACGCGTGCACATTGATGCAGCCGTGAGGCGGGAGTGCCAAGATGTCGGGAGGCAAAATTTTTCCGTAGGCGACGACCACGATCACATCCGGCGCCCAGCGACGGAGTAGCGCGACGAATTCCGGGTTGTTGCGGATCTTCTGGGGCTGGATCACCGGCAAGCCGAGTTGGAGGGAATACTGTTTGACAGGTGGCGCCGTAGTGCGCCGGCCTCGCCCCGCGGGCTTGTCGGGCTGGGTGACCACGCCCACCACGTTCTCGCCAGCCTCCACCAAAGCTCGGAGCGAGGCGACCGCGAACTCTGGCGTACCGAAAAAGACAATGCGCCAGCCGGTGGGAATTTCTTGCGGCCGGCGGGTCTCAGCGGGGGAGCGCACGGGCAGTGAACTTCATAGGCCGCTGGAAGCCTGAAGGACCTCTTCGGGGAACCCTTCGCGCATCCACTTTTTGAGCCGGCGGCGGTAGAGGTCGCGCTTGAGACTACTGATCCGATCTAAAAAGAGCTTGCCGTCCAGGTGGTCCATCTCATGCTGCAGGCAGACCGCGAACAACCCTTCCGCTTCGAGTTCAATTTCTCGTTCCTCAGGAGTCCAGGCATGAACGAGGATTTTGGCGGAACGACGAACTTCCGCCGTGTATCCGATGACGCTCAAACAGCCCTCTTCGAAAACAATCGATCCCTCACGCGCGCGAATTTCGGGGTTTATGAGCTTCACCAAACCGATGCCCTTTTGTTCTTTGTCCACGTCCACGACAATCACGCGTTCACTGACACCCACTTGCGGGGCAGCGAGACCAATACCGGGGGCGTGGTACATGGTTTCCACCATGTCGTCGAGGAGTTGGTGCACACGACCGTCAATGTTCCCGACCGGAGTGGAAACGCGCTTCAACGTTGGATCTGGGTACTTGAGGATGGGTCGCAAAGCCATGCGAACTCAAACTAAGGAAGAAGGGGATGGAGCTGCAAGGGGCTGGGGGAACCTCGAAGGGCTCCAATCGACTCGCTTTTCAGTGGCGGTGTGGTGTGGCGCCGCGAGGACAGCCGCAACCTCAAGCGCGAAGCAGCTCGGCGACCTTTTGCGCGATTTCGCCATCGCACTGGCGGAGCAGTGCAGCTCGGTCTTCTGCGGAGACAAAGGCATGTTCGAAACCCGCCCGCATCAACGAAAGGAGTTGCCATACAGACATGCCGCCGCACATGCGTGCCGCCCGGAGATACTCGTCAGCCAAGTTGGTGCGCGAGATACCCGGGTTGTCGGTGCAGATCACGACGTCCAGCTTGAGCTCGTTCAGGTAGCTCTTCAGCGGGTACTCTGCCCAGCTCCCAGTGGCCTCCCATTCGGGATCGTAGTAACCTACCACTTCGATGTTACTGGTGGGGCAAAGTTCTACTGCGATGCGGCGGTCTCTTAGGCGCTTTGCCAGCTCCGGTCGTTCGTGCAGGGTGAGACCGTGGCCGACGCGTTCGGCATGTAAGCGATACACCGCCTGCCAAATGTTTTTCGCACTTTCTCCTTCGCCAGCGTGAATCGTGATCGGTAAACACTTGCGAAACACCGGCAGAAAAAGACGGGTGAGTGTCCGGAAACTGGTGGAGACCTGTTCGTCTCCGGCGACGTCGACGCCGACGACGAGCTCGCGATGATCGCTGTGGGCGCGGACGATAAAGTCAATGTCACCCGCGTCCCAGGGTTGACGCCGATCGAGCACGATGAGCAGGCGAACATCGAGCCCGGGATCCTCCTGCTGTGCCTTGTGCAGGGCCTCTTCGAACAAACCCAAGAAGCGCCGGGCACCGCCGTACTTGTTGTAGTCGGCGGAAGGGTCGGTCAAGTACTTGTGCGGGCTAGCCCGGAGCTCGCAGTAGCGGACTCCATCGCGTTTCAGTCGCCGGTACGCTTGGCGCGTGTATTCGCGCACTGCCTCTTCGCATTGAAGCAAACTGGAGCCCGAGAGGTCGCCCGGCTGCTCGTAGGCGCGGAAACCAGAGCGCGTCCGCAGCCCGACGCGAGGTTCGGTGACCTGATAGAGGTGTTCGTACAGTTCGTCGAACGAGAGCGTGCACAGGATCCCAGCAGCTCTAACCGAGCGCTCGCGCCCGCGGCCGAGCAACTGCTTCCAGTTTGCGGGCCACTGGCGCTCTCGATACCAGACTTTAACTGCGTCGAGGGCAGCTTTTCGTTCCCGAAGGGACACTTGCTCCCAGACCGCTCGGGCGACTTCTCTTTGTTGTTCCAGGTCCAGCACGCCACCCAAATGACAGTGGAGGTCGGCCTTTGGCAGTTTCTCGAGCCAGGGGCGTAGTTCTGGTTTTACCGGGTACGTTCGGAGTTGCTCGATTTCTCGGGGTGAGAGACGATACAAGCCAAACCAGTTCGTGCGTGGTTCCTGTTCGAGGAGGCTCTTTAAGTGACTGACATAAATCCGCGCGCGGTTGCGCTCGCGCTGTTGCCATGCCTCCACCACGGACGATGAGTGAGAGTTCCACCCAATTGTTCGATAGACGGACTCCTCCTCCGCGAGAACTTCTCCGTCGATGGGGAAATCTGCTGGATCGAGCGCCGGATAGTCCTCGATCCCGGCATCCAGAAGGTCCGAGCGCTCAAACGGTCCCAAGAACACCGGCTCGAGACAGTTCGCGAGTTCCGGGCGAAGCGGCTGGGTGAGTAGTTTCGGTTCGGGCTGCCGGAACTCAGGAGGGAGCTGCCGATCGATCACATGAATGCAGGCGCGGGCTCCGAATATACTTCCAGCCCACTGGAGATCGGCGCTCATGGTTTTGCGCCCTCCGGCGAGACTCAGTACTAGACCTTCGTGTCGTCCGTTGGCGGACGCATGTAGCACCAGTCGAAAGATTAGCTCCCGCATTTCCTCGCACTCAGCCGCAGAGCCAAGGTCGTTCGTCTGTTGCGCGATCCAAATGTGGAGGGGAGGGGCGCCGGGAATTTCGCGCCAGCAGTCGGTCAATGCTTGGCGTTGCGCGGCTGTACCGCCGGTTGTGGCCACCCAGACCTCCTCCGGGGGAACGATTCCACGACGTCGCACCTCAGCAATCAAGCGCTCGCGCCGCTCGTGATGCTGGAACAAGTCGAGCACTTGCGGTGCGACGACCGCGAAGACTTCTGGCACAACGGCCCACGACGCACCTAACGTGCAAAGCAAGATGCGTTTTGGCTGAGTTTCCACGACCTTCCTCCGCTTCTCCGTTCGTGTCGTTGTTCGAGACTGCATTCTTCCACGGGGCCTCGCGGATTTCTATCGCGTGGCCGGGTTGGCAATGTTGCACACTTGCGGTGGTCGGTGCCTGAGTCCACTGGCCGAGAGCGGCGGGCAGTGGGCATAGTTCGTGCCTTTGATGCACCCCAAAGCCGCCGGGGGCGAGCACCCTGTCGCTCCAATTCCGCCCCTTGCTACAGCAGAGACTGCGGATCCACGTCCAGAATCACGCGGACTCGGGCTTTGCGGGGAAGCGCCTGGGTCAACAGCTCTCGGGCTCGGGTGGCTGCTTGCCGGAGGAGTGCGGAGCGCGGAGAGCGCAACAATACTTGCCAGCGGTACCAGCCACGCAAGCGCAAGAGAGGAGCCGGCGCAGGTCCGAGAACAGTAACAAGCGTTCCCGCCAGCGCCCGAACGCTATCCGCGAACTCCCTCGCAGTCTCCTGCGCTTTGTGCTCCTCCCGGGCTTCGAAGCGAGCGAGAAGCAGCCGGGAAAACGGAGGGTAGGCGAGTTCTTGGCGTTGGGCGAGTTCGTAGCGTACAAAACCCTCGTAGTCGTGTTGCGCAGCCCAGCGGATCACCGGGTCCTCTGGACGATATGTTTGCACGATCACCCGGCCCGGCTTGTCGCCGCGGCCGGCCCGTCCGGCAACCTGCGTCAGAAGCTGGAAAGTTCGTTCCGCTGCGCGAAAATCCGGAAAGTTACGCGACAGCTCCGCAAGAATCACTGCCACGAGGGTGACGTTGGGTGCGTGGTGCCCCTTGGCAACCATTTGCGTGCCGACGAGGAAGTCGTAGCGCCCGTCGGCCCAATCGCGAACAATTTCTGCCAGCGCGGCCGAACGCGTGGCGACGTCGCGGTCGAGCCGGGCGATCCGCGCCTTGGGAAACCATGTACGCAGAGTTTGCTCGACCTGTTCCGTGCCGGCGCTCCAGGCCGCCATGGCTGTGTGCTGGCAGTGGGGGCACTGCGTCGGGGCTGGGGTTGTGCGGCCACAGTGGTGGCATTGAAGGGCAGCTTTGCGCTGGTGATACGTGAGACTCACCGAGCAATTCGGGCACAAGAGCACAAGCCCGCAGTGCAAGCATTGAAGAAAGCGCGCGTAACCGCGACGGTTCAAGAACAAGAGACTTTGCTGTTTGCTCGCAAGGTTGGCGGCGAGTGCCGAGCGCAACGTTCGGGAAAACGGCAAGGCCCGGCCTCGGGTGTTGGCCCTTCGCAGATCTACGATTTCCACTGCCGGTAGTGGCCGGGTGTCGACTCGCTCGGGAAGGTGCAAAAGCTCGTAGCGCCCTCGATCGGCGTTGTAGTAACTCTCCAAGGAAGGCGTAGCCGAAGCGAGTACGACAGGGCAGTGAGTCAGCGAGGCGCGCATGACCGCAACGTCGCGTGCGTGGTAGCGTAAACCCTCCTCTTGCTTGTAGGCGGCATCGTGTTCCTCGTCGACCACGACGAGCCCGAGGTTCCTCAAGGGCGCAAACACGGCGCTGCGAGCGCCAGCCACAATTCGTACTTGCCCGGCGGCAATCCGCTGCCATTGATGCCAACGTTCGCGCGGGCTCAGCCCGCTATGGAGTAAAGCGACCTGCGCGCCAAAGCGCTGGCGCAAAGCGGCAACCAACTGATGGGTGAGCGAAATTTCCGGCACGAGAACGAGCACAGATTTGCCCGCATCGACACAGGCGCGAGCAGCTTGCAGGTAGACTTCGGTCTTACCGCTACCCGTAACTCCGTGAAGCAGGAACGGACGAAACCCGGATCCGAGTGCCTGGGTTACGCGCGTGACTGCCTCCCGTTGAGCGGCGGAAAGTTTTACCGGAGCGAGAGCGGTGAGCTCTTCGGGTTCTTGGGCCGGTTCTGGCTGCGCCGAAAGGCGTTGGATGATCCCTGCCTCCTCCAACACGCGAAGCTTTGTGCCGACATTCGGAAAGCTGGCCTTGAGTTCTTCGATCGTGGCGACACCCAAGGGATGGTGGAGAAGGTACTCGTAACACCGCCACAACGCTGGTCGCTTGCGCATCCAAACGTCTGCCTCGACTTCTGGAAGCGGATGGGCGACACGCACAAGGTTTGGGCGTCCGAGGTGCAATGGCACGGCTGCTTGGGCTTCGTAACGAACCTGCAGGAGTCCGTCCCGACAGAGTCGGTTCAGGCGAGCGGGAGATGCGTCTTTTATGCGCCGCCGCAATGCGACGGCCCGGACACCATTGTGCCGCAATACGTGTTCGATCACCGCGCGGTCTCTGGCATCCTGCACCGCCTCCAGAGCTCCGCGCGGGGCGTACAGTCGTTTCCGCACGCGTACCCGGACCACGCTCGGGATCATCGTGGCGATCGCATCGCCGAGCGATCCCAGATAGTATTCCGCTAGCCACCGCGCGAGCGACAGCAGTGTCCCATCGAACAGGGGGCCGCTCGAGTCCAGCGTTGCCGTGACCGGACGTAGTTCGGGCACTTCGGAGCGCGTGAGGGTTCCCACGACCACCCCCATGACAAACCGCCGCCCCAGAGGAACGACGACTCGGCTCCCTACCTCTGCCGGCGGAGAAAGTTCTTCGGGGACGACGTAGTCGAGGACATCGAGAGTTCCTTGTGAAGGCACCAAAGCAATCTGAACAATCCGGCCGCCCGGCGAGTCGTTGCACGAACGTTGCGAGTGGGGCCACGGCGGTTCGCTGTCCAATCCCGAGCGGGGAGTACTCGAGCGCATGGGGGAGTTTATTCGGTCGAATTGCGCGCTGGTTCCGCCGGATACCGGCGCTCGACCCATTCGTACAATGCCGGTAACAGCAATAGGGTCAGCGTTGCCGCGGAAAGAATGCCGCCAATGACCACTGTGGCCAATGGTCGTTGCACTTCGGCACCAGCGCTGCGCGACAATGCCATGGGTAAAAACCCAAAGGCAGCCACAAGGCCAGTCATCAGCACAGGCTTGAGCCTCTGGGTTGCTCCCCGGAGCGTGGCTTCCATGAGATCGAGGCCCTGCGAGCGCAGTCGGTTGATCGCACTAAGCATGACGACGCCGTTGAGCACTGCGACCCCGAAGAGCGCGATGAACCCGATGGAAGCCGCGAGGTTCAAGTGCAGCCCGCGAACCCACAGTGCAGCGATTCCGCCGACAAGACCAAAAGGGACGCCGGAAAGTACCAAAGCTGCGTACCGGACGCGACCGAACGCGCCGTACAGGAACCCTGCAATCAAAGCGAGGGCGAGGGGAACGACGACGCCCAGGCGGTTCATTGCACGCTGTTGATTTTCGAACTGTCCGCCCCAGCGGAAGTGGTAGCCCGGTGGCAAATGCACCACTTCGTCGATGCGGCGATGCGCTTCTGCCACAAAGCCACCCAAATCGCGACCGCGCACGTTCGCTTGGACGACCAGACGGCGCTGGCCGTCCTCCCGCTGGATCGCTTCCGGCGAATCTATGACGGTAGTTTGAGCGAGTTGTTGTAAACGCACCCGCTCCCCACCAGGAGCCAGCAACGGGATTTGCCCGAGCGCCTCAGGATCGCGCCGATAGGAATCTGGGAGGCGCACGACGATCGGAAAGCGCCGTGCACCTTGGAGCATCTCCGTTACTGTGACGCCGCCGGTTGCGGCCTCGACGACCTCGCGTACCGCATCGATAGATAGCCCGTAGCGGGCTAAAGCGGATCGGTCGATCAGAATGGAGACCTCCCGCGCACCAGACATAAGTTCGACCCTCAGGTCCGCTACGCCCGGTACGGTTTCCAAAACCGCTCGCACCTCGTTGCCGAGTCGCTCCAGTTGTACCGGGTCGGGACCAAAAATCTTTACGGCAACGTCCGCTTTGATCCCAGAGATCACCTCGTCGAGCCGCATCGCCATGGGCTGGGTGAAGTTCAACGAAATCCCCGGCACGGTACCTAAGCGTGCAGCCATAGCGTCAATCAGTGCCTCCTTGTCGCGTGCCTGGGGCCACTCGTTCACTGGTTTGAGCAAGACGTACATATCTCCCTCGTAGACGCCCATGGCTTCCGTGGCGATGTCCGGCCGGCCGATTTTGGTCACCACCCGTTTTACCTCGGGGAACTCCAGCAACATGCGTTCGAGGCGAGTGAAGGTCTCCACAGACTCACCCAGGCTCACGGATGGCAAGAGCCGCACTTGCACCAAAACCGAACCCTCATCGAGTTTGGGCATGAACTCGGTGCCTAAAAAGGGCAGTGAGCCCACTGCGGAAACCACGAGAAGGAGCCCAGCCCCGAGGATCAGTGGGCGCCTGCTGAAGACGACCCGGAGCAGCTCTCGATACCGGCTCTCCAACCAAAGAAACCAGCGCGCCTCTTCATGTGGGCCCGCACGGCTTGCGAGAATGTAAGGGGCCAAGGCGGGCACGGCTGTGAGTGCCAAGATCAGCCCCCCAAAAATCGCGCTGCACACGGTAATGGCCATGGGCCGATACATCTTCCCCTCGATTCCTTCGAGGGTGAAGATCGGGAGATACACGGCCAGAATGATGGCAACTCCAAATGCGACGGGTCGAGCTACCTCCAAGGCCGCGGCGCGGTACACGGGCAGTAAATCGGCTCGTTCTCGGGCACTGCGATGCTCATCCCGCCGGCGCACCAGGTTTTCCACCATGACCACAGCGCCGTCCACGATGAGCCCAAAATCAATGGCGCCAAGTGACATGAGATTGGCGGACACACCGAGCAAAAACATGCTGGAGAAGCCGCAGAGCATCGCTAGCGGGATAACCGACGAGACCAGCAGGGCGGCGCGCCAATCTCGCAGAAACAACAACAACACAAGCACGACTATGGCGCACCCCTCGAGGAGATTCCGCGCCACGGTTCGGCTCGTGCGATGGATGACCTCGCTTTGGTCGTAAAACGGCTCGATGCGAACGCCGGCGGGGAGAGTTTTTGCGACCTCCCGCACGCGCTCTTTGACGCGCCGGGTTGCATCGGCGGCATTGGTGCCTTTGAGCAGGATCACCATACCCGATACGGTTTCGCCCTCGCCGTCGCGGGTGACTGCGCCGTAACGAGGTAATGCTCCGACAGAAACTTGGGCGACATCACCCACGTAAATCGGGCTGCCGTGATCGGATGCAATCACCACACGCTCCAGCTCGGAACGATCCGCGAGCACGCCGTGCCCGCGCACGGTAAAACGTTCGGCTCCGCGTTCCACAAAACCGCCGCCGAACATGGTGTTGTTTTCCCTGACCGCCGCGACCACTTGGTCGAGCGACAAGCCAAATTTCTCCAGAGCCTGGGGATCTACTCGAACCTCGAACCGCTTTGTGAAACCGCCCCAGGAGTTGACTTCGCTCACCCCTTGTACAGAGCGCAGCCGCAAGCGGATCTCCCAATCTTGAATGGTCTTGCGCTCGGTTGGATCGAGCGGCCCTTCCACGAGATACTGAAATACCTCACCGAAAGGCGTCGCCACCGGGCCAAGCGTGGGGTTCACACCGGCGGGCAAGCGGGCTCGGACCTCGGCCAGTCGTTCGGAAACTTGCTGGCGCGCGAAATAGATCGGTATGTGGTCCTCGAATACGACGGTAACGAGCGAGAGGCCGAATTTTGAAGTGGAGCGTACCTGCTGTGTGCCCGGTATGCCCATCACCGCCGACTCGATGGGATAGGTAATCCATTGTTCGACATCCCTGGCGGCCAAGCCCGGGGCCTCGGAAATCACCACGACTTGTTGGTTGGTCAGGTCCGGAAAGGCCTCGACGGGCAGGGAGCGGAAGCACCAAATACCCCCGACAATCAGGACAACAACGCCCCCTAGAACGGACCCAGGGTGACGGAGAGTCGCACCGACGAATCGTTCAATGATCCCCATAAATCTTGGGATTTGCTTCAGTCTTCGGGAGGGTGCGCGCGCAGCGCCAGGGTGGACTTGAGCAGGAAACTTCCGCGTCCGACGACGCGATCGCCGTTCTTGAGGCCCGATTTGACCTCGATCCATCCATCTCCGGTGCGCCCAATTTCCACGGCGTGGCGGCGAAACCGATTCTCCCCGGCGGGAACGAAGACGACATTTTTGCCATCGAGTTCTTGCACGGCGGAGTCCGGCACAATCAAAATCCGACGTGGTTGTGGGTCTGGAATTTCCAGTTGAGCGAACATTTCCGGTTTGAGCTTTCCATCAGCATTGTCCACCGTGCAGCGGAGCTCGACGCGGCGGGTCTTTGGGTTCAAGCTGGCACCGATGTAGTCCACAGTGCCGGTGAATGTGATTTCCGGGTACGCGGCGACGCGAAATTCCACCCGCAGTCCGGTGGCCAGCCGGCTCAACCAGCGTTCGTCCACCTCCGCCTGCAGCCAAAGGTGACTCGGGTCGGCCACGACGAACAGCGGGGTTCCTGGTACGACGGCGAAACCTGGACTCGCGCTGCGTTCCACCACAAGTCCACTCAATGGCGAACGCAGAGGGAGTCCCGCGAAATCGAGCCGCGCGGAATCTCCGGCCAGTGCCGTCACGTCTCTGCGGGCCTTCGCCAGTTCTGCCCGAGCAGCGTGCAATTTGTTGCGGGCTACGATCAGGTCGAGCGCGGTGCGTTCGACCTCCATGCGCGAGGCGGCCTGAGCGCCGAAAAGTCGGCGTACCCGCGATCGTTGTTGGATGGCAAATGCAAGTTCTGCGCGGGCGGATCGTTCCTCGGCAGCAGTGGTGCGGAGTCGGGCAACGGCTGCCTCCCACGTAGGGCTTTGAATCACGGCCAGCATCTGGCCGTTCGCCACGCGATCACCGACTTGGACAAAGATGGTTTGCACCCGACCCTCGATCGGAACCCCGACCCGCGCCACGTAGCGCTCGTTGAACGACAGGCGAGCGGGAGCCGTGATTGGCTCACTGACCTCGGTTTCTCGGACAACCACCGTCTCCATTTTCATGCGTTCCTGAATGGGGGCGGGTACCTCCACAAGGTCTTCGGCAACAGCGACCCCGCCCGCTTCCGAAGGGGCAACCTGTCGCGTACAAGCGAGGGATGCCGAAACCAGCACGCTTGCGGCAAAGAGCGCGCGACACCGCCGTAAGGGGACGCGATGCCGCGCCAGGGAGAATAACCGGGATCGGGGAGAAGTTTGGGGTATCGAGGCGCTCACAGTTCAACGTCTCCCCGAAGGATCAGCCAGGTTTGACCGGCCAAGGTGGCTTCTGCCCAACTCGCCAGCGCACTCCGCCGGACTTCTAAGTAAACCCGTTCCGCATCCACTAGCGCCAAGAGGTCTCCCGATCCTTCGCGGAAAGCGACCTGCGCGGCGCGACGAACGCTTGCTGCCGGTTCCACCATTTCTTGTTGGGCTGCACGCGCACGTGCAGCCGACGAGCGCCAACGAGTCAACAAGCCGAGAAGTTCGTTTCGTAGGCGGATTACGATCGCTTCCGCCCCGGCATTGGCTGCTGCAACCTCGGCGGTGGCTTTTTGCACATTGCCCCAGTTCGTATCGAACACGGGAATGGGTATAACCACGGCGGCCACTAAAGTGTCGCGATGATCTGTACGCTTGTAGCCGCCGGTGATGGTCGGATCGGGAATTCGGCGAGCTTGTTCTAACTCGAGGGTGTGCTGGGCCCGCTCTTTTTCCGCCAGTACCGCACGGTATTCCGGATGCCGCTGCAGAACTTGCTCCACGAGCGCAGAATCCTGGGAACTGTCTACAGGTGGAGTCGGCAAAGTTGGCGCGACCAACACTGCAGCCTCGATCTCGGGCTCCCGCAGAAGCTGCCGGAGCTGCTGCAGGGCCACAGACTGATTTGCCTCCAGTTCGGCCGCTAGTGTGGCGAGGCGCCCGAGCTCCGCCTGCAATTTGCGCTGTTCCGCCTCTGCGAGGCGGCCCTCGGTGACGCGGCGCCGCGCAATTTCGTGAAGGACCGTAACCGTTTCGGTGGACTCGGCCACAACTTGCAGTTCTTCGCGGACGCGGACTGCATTCAAGAACACGCTCGCCGTAGCTACAGCCATTTGCTGCCGGACAAAGCGGGCTTGCTCCCGCGCGAAGTCAATTCCTGCCCATGCAATCGCCCTGCGTGCGTCCCGCTTGCCGCCGAGTTCGAATAGTTGACTGATTGTCGCGAAGAAATCCAGCGCCGGATTGTCGGCGCGCAGGTCGGAACTGATGCGCCAATTTTCACCCCGCAGCTCGGCTACCGGATTTTGCCACCGTCCCGCCTGGTACCACTGCCCCTGTGCGCTGGCGATGCGTTCCTCAGCGGCGCGCAATTCCGGCGCAAGTTGCACCGCGCGAGAAATCGCTGTGGCTATGTCTAGGCCGGCAGCGGGTGATATGAGAACGAGGCCGGAATGCAAGCAGATCAGCAGGAGGCCAAAATTCATGGAAGGCAGGAGACGGCGTGTTAGGAAGCCAAAATTCACTGGTACCAGCAGGGTGGCATACCCGACACGTGAAGTCCTGATTGTGCACCCCGCAGTGCGCGTTGGGTAGGCCATGGCGGGGCTTTGTACAAAAAGGCTCCTATTCGCGCTAGTCACGTCGGTGGCGGCGTTACTCGTTGTCGGCTCATGCTTGGCTGAGGAACCCTTTGGGCCGCTTCCGGTTCGGAATTTTCAGCCGCTGCGCCAAGTGTTTTTTCATTTTCCGTTCGCTGCGGCCAAAGTGCCGGAAGCCGGAGCACTTTGGTTCGATGTCGAGAGCGCAGAGAGTAACGTCATTGCGACCGACCAGGGCGCCACTGATGCTTTGCTCAAATTCGAGCAAAACCGTACGAACTTGCGGGCCAGGCTCGGGTTGCCTCGGAGGTGGCTTGTCGCTGTCGAGGTGCCGCTCCTCTCTCGTTTCGGTGGGTTTCTCGACCCGCTAATCGACACGACCGAAGATTTGTTCTCGGCATCGAACCCGGAGCGCCGCTTGTTCCCGAACAATGCGTTCGGGGGATTCCAAGTGGTCAAAGGCGGGCGGGTTTTGTTCCACGGGCCGCGACAGTACTTGGAGCTCGGAGATTTGGCGTTCGAGACGCAAGCCGAAATCGGCCGCTGGGCCGAGCCCCTGCGCGTTGCGGCGAGGCTCGCGGTGGAGGTACCGACGGGGCGGACGAGCGCTGTATGGGGAAGCGGAACAACCGACTTAGGAGTCGGGCTTGCGTTGGACTACCGCCTTTGGTCCGAACACCTCTGGATTTTTGTCAACGTCGCCGGGATTTTCCCAGTTGGTCGGGTGACCGCAGCGGAACTTCCCCTCGATCCCTTCTTGCAGCAGGGGTTGGCGTTTGAGTGGCGTGCCGGAAGGAACTTATCGTTGCTTCTCCAGGAAGAGGTATACACGAGCCCCTTTCGCGGTGTGCACTCTGCCGTTTTAGAGGGCACCATCGTCGAGCTGAGTGCTGGGGCAGTGTATAAAATGGGTCCGGGCTTGTTGTGGCTGGGCGGGATCGAAAACGTCAGTGGTGTGGCGCAGGCGGCGGATTTCACGCTCATGCTCGGGTACCGATTCGCGGGCCCTTCTCTGTCATGGTCCGCAGCTCAAGGCCGGAGCTCCGGGTTTTAGTGCACGCAGCAATGGGCTGTTCGCAACGGGTGAGAAAATGCGTATGCGCTGAAAACCCGCGCTTTCGAGCAACCGGACCAAGGGTTCGATGTGCAGCGGTGGAATGCGGGTCGGCCAGCGCGGCTCAGGGGTGGAGAACGGGCCGAACCAAAAAATTCCACCGGGAGCCAAGGCGCGGAACGTGAACTCGAAAAACCTTTCGATACTCGTGGGGCCGCCCAGAACGCTTGCCGGTAAGAGGCAAACAACGGCATCGGGCTCGCGCTGGGTGAGGTAGCTGGCGGCATCCAACCGGTCGCCGATGGAGAATTGCAGCCGCTCGCCGAAGCGTTGGCGTGTGAGGTGCCGGCCAGTGTCTACCTCGCGAGGACTCCTGCGCAAGCACAAGACGGACAGATGTGGCGCCTGATCGAGCAGCGCCCATGCGTAGCGAGCGCTGCCGTGGCCGAGGTCGAGGACGAAGGTGTCGACTCCGTAGCGCCAACGTTTCTCCATGAACGAGGCCAATTGGTCCCGAGTGACATCGTAGAGCGACCGAACGCCCTGCCAGTGCCTGTGCAACAGGAAGCGGCGATCCAGCCATCTCCCCAGTGGTCCCTTGCCGGACGGCTTGCCGTCCAGCACGTGTTCCAGTAGCTCGGCCGAGTTCGCGCCGTTCTGTTGTAGGAGCTGCCAACTGCGACTCAGTAGCGCGAGAACCGGTAAGGCGGAGACCACTCGGAACATAGCGTCCAGAGCATGAAACCGTGCTCCAGCCCTAAGCAAGATGCTAATGAAAAGACCGGCAGCGGTTTCGAAAGCTCGTGCGCATTGCGCCTCGGGTCCGTTTTGTTAGCCTCGTTGCCCTCATGTGGGGCTCAGAGCGAACGCTGTACCTGATCGATGCTAGCTCCTACGTTTACCGAGCATTTTTCGCGTTGCCGCGTTTGACCGGGCCCCAGGAGCAGCCGGTCCAGGCGGTATTCGGGTTTACGAGAATGCTGTTGCGGCTGCTGCGAGACGCAAAGCCTCGATATGCAGCCGCTGTCTTCGATGCTCCGGGACCAACGTTTCGAGACGAGATTTACGCAGACTACAAAGCGACCCGCCCTCCCATGCCGAGCGAACTGGTGTCCCAGCTACCGTATGTACGGGAGGTTGCCGAAGCTTGTGGCTTGGCGGTCATTCAATTGCCTGGTGTCGAAGCCGACGACGTGATCGCGACCTTGGCCAGCCGATGGGCAGACCGGGGATGGCCGGTGGTGATCGTTAGCGGCGATAAAGACCTGTTGCAGTTGGTCGGGGAAAGCGTGCGGGTGTGGGACACCCTACACGATCGCTGGTTCGATGCCGGGGAAGTGCAGAAAAAGTTCGGTATACCGCCGAGCTTGATTCCCGACTTCATCGCCCTCGTGGGGGATAGTGTGGACAATATTCCGGGGGTGAAGGGTATCGGGGAGAAAAGCGCCCAGTTGCTGTTGCGTCGCTATGGTTCACTCGAGGGCATTCTCGATCACGTGGCAGAGATCGCGGAATGGAAGGAACTGCGTGGGGCTCGCGGCATCGCAGCCGCTCTGCAGGAACAGCGGGAGGCGGCTTTACTGGGGCGAGGGCTGGCGGTTGCGCGGCGGGATGTGGACCTCGATCTCGCGGAGGACGACCTCGCCGTAAAGCCTGCCGACGTGCCACGCCTGCGCAGGTTGTTCTTGAGGCTGGGATTTCACTCGCTCTTACGGGAGCTGCCGGAGGCCGAACACTCCGTGAGGTCTGCGTATAGCGTTGCGCGCGACGCTGCGGAGCTGCGGGAATTCTTGCGCCGGGTGCCGGCGGGCAGCGATTTGGCTCTAGCGGTGGCGGGTCGGGGGCTCGATTTCGGTACCGCTCTTGGGAGTCAGGGCGGCCCGGTCTTGGTCATACCGAGTCATGTGCTCCCTCCTCGCGACGTTATTGCAGCGTTGTATGGACGAAACGGCGGACGCATTGTCGCTCATGACTTCAAGTACGATCTCCGCGCCGCCTCCGCTGAACGGCATGACACGGCTTCGGTCTTCGATGTCATGGTTGCCGCTTACCTGCTGGAGGTGCCGCTACCCACGTCGCTAGACGAGGTGGCGAATTTCTACTGCGGTTATTCCGTGGGTCGTTTTCGGGAAGATTTGGCTGCCACCGCTAGCGGATTGTCTGTGCTGCCCGAGCTTGCGGGTGTTCTGAGTAAGCTGCTCGTCGAAAAGGAAATGCAGCCTTTGTTCGAGCGAGTCGAAAGCCCGCTGGTGGGTGTGCTGGCGCGGATGGAGGCGGCGGGAATGCATGTGGACACGGTGGGTTTGCAGCGTGTGGGACAAGAGTTGTCCCGCCGGATGGAACGTTTGACGGAGGACATTTACGCCGCGGCCGGAACCCCGTTCAACATCGCCTCGCCGCAGCAGCTACGGGAAATTCTGTTCGACCGCTTGCGACTGCCGACACGGGGTATCCGCAAAGGCAAGACCGGGCTTTCCACCGACGTCGACGCTCTCTCCAAGCTGGCCGCGGTGCATCCACTCCCTGCCAAGATCTTGGAGTATCGTACATTGGCGAAACTCCGATCTACTTATGTGGAAGGCTTGCTGGCATTGGTGAACCCGAGCACGGGGCGGCTGCATACCACGTTCAATCAGTGCATAACGGCCACTGGCCGACTGAGCTCAACGGAGCCAAACCTGCAGAACATCCCGGTTCGGGGGGAAGAGGGGGTGTGGATCCGTCGGTGTTTCACTGCGCCCCCGGGTTCCCAACTGGTCGTAGCCGACTACTCGCAAATCGAGCTCCGGCTGCTTGCACACTTTTCGGGGGATCCGGTTCTATGTGCGGCGTTTGCGGAGCAAGAGGACATCCACGCGCGCACCGCCGCCGAGGTGTTCGGAGTGCCCCCCAGCGCTGTGAACCGCGATCAGCGAAGGGTGGCGAAAATGATCAACTTCGGCGTGCTTTATGGAATGGGCGCCGCGTCCTTGGCCAAGGAACTGGGTATCACGGTCGGCGAAGCGCAGGCCTACATTGACCGGTATTTTGCCCGCTACGAAGCCGTGCGGGGATACCTGGACGCCGTCGTCCAACAAGCGCGGGAGCGAGGGTACGTTACAACGTTGTTGGGCCGACGCCGGTCGATCCCGGAATTGAACAGTAGCGACCCGGCCGTGGCACAGGCGGCCAAGCGTATTGCCTTCAACACGCCGATCCAAGGCTCGGCAGCGGACATCATCAAAGTCGCTATGGTGGAGCTGGACCGAGAAATTCGACGGCATGAACTCCCCGCGAAAATGGTCCTCCAAGTTCACGATGAATTGGTATTCGAGGTCGCCGATCCCGAGGTCGAAACGATGCGCAAACTCGCCAAAGACGTCATGGAGAACGTCGTGCAGTTGCGTGTGCCCTTGGTCGCGGAAATCGGCAGCGGCCCGAATTGGCACGATGCGCATCCTTGAAAGAAGGCGAGTGAATACAATGCGCCAAAGCTCGTCTTTCGCGGAGTGCTGCCGTGGAACGTAGCGACGCAGAGTTGGTGGAGTTGGCCCGCAAGGGTGACAAGGATGCCTTTCGTGAACTCTTCGAGCGGTACCAAAAAAAGGTCACCTCGATTGCGCTCGGCATGGTCAACAATCCGGAAGACGCCATGGAAATCGTGCAGGACACGTTCGTGAAGGCATACGAAAACCTTGAAGGCTTCAAAGGGGAATCGAGCTTTTATACCTGGCTCTTCCGAATCACCGTCAACCGGGCAATTGATCTGCGCCGGCATCAGCGGCGCAATCCCACGGTGGGCTTGCAGGAGGAGTTTGGGTTTCCGGATTCCGACGAACCGTACGATGAATTTTTGGGCGACGCCGAGGGAAGGACGGATCCGGTCCGACAAGCAGAGTCTCGCGAAATTGGATCTCGAGTGGCAGAAGCCATCTCTGAGTTGACGCCATACCATCGTGCCGTCATACTTTTGCGGGAAGTCGAAGGTTTGTCGTACGAGGAGATCAGCCGCGTCATGCAGTGTTCCAAGGGTACCGTGATGAGTCGTTTGCACTACGCCCGCAAGAAACTGCAGAGCAAGTTAAAGGATCTCCTGTAATAACGAGCCACAAGGAGTTGCGCGTGCCTGGAACCACGTACCCACATTTGAGCTGCTCGGAGGCGCAAAGCCTGTTGCCGTTATTTGTGGACGGCGAACTGGAGTCCGGGGCAATGGAGCAGGTTGCGGCACACGGGGCGCAGTGTCCGCGTTGCGATGCAGAGCTGCGACGCTTGGAGCGGCTGCAATGGGCTGTGCGAGCCCACATAGAGGCACAGCATGCGTTGCTGCCTGCGGCGGACCTGTGGGCTCGGATTGTTTCACGCTTACCCGATCAGAAAGCGCGGGTGTCTTGGTGGCGTCGGCTGTACGGAAGCCTCGGGGAACAACTCGACGGTTGGCGCTGGCAGCCTCGGATGTTGTGGCCGGCACTGGCGATGATTGCGGTCGCAATCGGCGCGGCTCTCATGTTTTTGCGTGTGTCGTCGCCTCCTGTTCCGAGCACGGGCGGGAACACTTTAGTTGCCGGGCTGGAGCCTCCGGCGTTGATTGATTCCTTGGAGGCTGATGTGGGCTCTGTGGCGGTGATGGACGATTGGCAGAACCACACCACCGTGCTGTGGGTGAGCGACGAGCTACCTGTGGGAGGGGACGAGCAGTGAGGAAGCCCCTTTCATTTTTGCTGGCGAGCGCCGTTTGGTACCTAGCAGGAATGGAGCAAGCGGCGGGGCAAAGTGGCGCGTACAACCCCACCCACCCGATGCTGGAAGCGGGACCTGCGGTCGTGGAGGTACGCATCGGCGCTGTTGTGGCGAGCAATTCTGGCCGTGGGTTCGACCCGCGCCTGGTCGCCCTGCGTCAGCAATTTCACAATTTGTTCCCTTACACTTCGTATCAGCTTGTCAAGGAGGAGCGAAAACGAGTGGCGTGGGGTTCGAAAGCAAGTTTCGATGTGCCCGGCGGCCGCTACGTTCTGGTGATCCCACGCGAGTACCGGAGTGGGCGGATTGCGATGAAGATCCTCGTGATCGAAGGGGCGCGCCCGATCGTGGACACTTCTGTGGCTCTTCGAAATCATGGTACGCTGCTCGTCGGGGGGCCGCGTCAGGCGAACGGGGTCTTGATTTTGTCCATCGGTGCCGACACCGTCGATTGATGGAAGAGCGACAACAGGAGGGCACGGCATGAACGACGTCGAGCGGATGTTTCGGTTTCTCGGGCAAGTCGGGGAAGCATGGGCGGCGACGCGTCGCTTTTTGGCCTTTTGGGGCCCAGTGGGGGAGGCGTCCACTTGGGTAACGCCCCTGGTAGCAGTGGGCTCGGTATTGGCCCTCGCGCTCTTGACCGGTATTGCCGTGGCGGCGTTGGCCACGTTGCTCGTGGCTCTGATGGCCCTGTACTACTTGCTGAGTGAACTGTTCGGCCTTTCGGTGGAAATGACGGCGCCTCCGTACAGGGGCTGACACCGGGTGTTCGGTTGTCAGCGCGCTGCACTACGCTCCCGATAGTAGGCGATCAAAATATCCGCAATTTCTGGCCGCAGAATGCGCTCGTCCGGGCGCTCGCCGCGAGTGAGCATTTCCCGAATCTTGGACCCGGAAATGGACACCGGTTTTTCGCCAGGATGGTTCTCGATTAAATCCACTCGGCCTACGCTTTCGAAGTAGGCGGCAAAGCCGATATTGCAGGGTTGGATGCGCAAGTCACCTCGCAAATGCTGGAAAATTTCCTGAGCGTCAAAGTCTCCCCAAATGGGCGTGCCGTCGTCGTAAGGGGCGTCGGCATGCTTGCGGCCGATCACGATGTCCGTAAACCCGAGATTTTGGCGGTAAATCGCATGCATGACCGCCTCTTTCGGGCCGCCGTAGAGCATCTTGATGTCTAGGCCGACAAGCTCGAACACCTCGGTCAAATCGTAGCCGCGCTCTCGCCAGAGGGATTCGTCCTTGTCCCCTTTGCCGAGGAGCTTGAGGTCGTGCAAGGCACGGTAGCAACGCATGCGCACGCGGGCCGGTACATCGTCTTCCTTCAACTCACCGACGAGCGGATTGAGGACCACTCCCGCGAAGTAGCCCGCTCGCGTGAGCCGCTCGACACCGGCAACCAAGGCGTACTCGTGGGCGCGATGGAGCGGGTTGCGAGTTTGAAAGGCAAGTGCACGCTCCCACTTTCGTTCGGCGATCAGGGTGCGAACCTGACGGGGCGAAAGTAGGTACTCTCCATACTCCGGATCGACGGCTTGTGGCAAAGCCCAAAGCTCGCCGCCGAGCAGTTTCGTGCGCGAGTCCTCGAGAATCATCCGTGCCCCGGGGTGATCCGTGCGGCGCGTGCCGTAAAACTTTTCAATGTGTTTCGGTTTGTCCCAATCGAACAGGCTCGTTACTCGAACGATGGCGACCGGCTCGCCTTCGTGAACCAAAGCGGCTGGACGACCAATTTGCAGTCGCTTTGCCTCTTCCGGTGCGACGGGAAAGGAGATCGGGGCGGTCCATGCGTAGTGGCGAAATGCAAAGTCGATGGCATCGTGATCCAGCACATAGTGCCAGGTGTGCTCGTCCATCGGGCCGGTCAGAGGCGACAGCGTTCCATCGGCGATCCGGTAAACTGTGGACAAGTCGGCCCGGCTGACTTCCACCTTGGGCAGCTCTGCCGCTTCTTGTAAAAACTGCTTGCGGCGGGACAGCGGTACCGTGCGATTCACCGGAACGTCGAGCCCACCATGAACGGGTACCAAGTCAGGCACTGTTCAACTCCTTTCTTCTACGGTCTCTACACAGCAGCCCAGTTCGCCAATCCAGTCCGGCTTGCGCTCGTAACCCCATAGCTTCTCGATCCACGGCCGCGGCGGAACCGCAAGGATCACCCATTGAATCGGGTACTGCGCCATTGTTTGCTCCACCGCTTCGAAAGGCTCTCCTACAATGACGCGGGTCACCACCGGCACTCCCGCATCTTCGGCTTGTCTTCGGACGGACCGGAGCTGCTCCTGGGCCAACGATTCTTGTTCCTCGCGGATTTGCTGTGCGACCTCTGCAGAGAGTTTTTCTCCGACAAAAGCGACGTCCGTTAGCGTAGAAGCCAATGCGGCAACATCGGCATCGGAAATGACAGCAACGGCAACGAGGGCGGCGCGATGTTCCCGTGCAATTTCCAGCGCGCGCGCCAGGGATCGGGCGAAACCGAACCGCGGCGAAACCAGGAGCAATACGTGATTCATCCACCACCACCAATGTTCAACCCCAGCCAGGGCCAGTAAATCGCTGCCATTAGGTTGAAGCAAACCCAAGCGCAGAAGGCCAGTAGCGCACCGGGGACCACCAAATCGCGCAGAGACAAATATCCGCTGGAATATGCAATGGCATTGGCCGGCGTACCAATTGGCAACGTGGTTGCCAGCCCTGCGGGTACAGCCACGGTGAGAGTCAACACGCGCGGATCGAGACCAAATTCTCCGGCGATCCCCAGGCTCATCGGTAGCAACATCGCCACAACTGCGGCATTGCTCATGGCTTCGGTGAGGAGCAATGAAACAGCCGAGAGCACGAGAATCACCGCAGTGCCGTTCGAAGCCCACTCGCTGACCGTTGCATGGGCCACCCAACTGGCAGCGCCAGTCCGGTTGAGGGCAGAACCAAGGCAAATTGCTCCTCCGTACATCAGAAGCACCCCCCAGTTCACGTAACCTTCGATCTCCGACCAGCGCACGAGTTGCAGGGAAAAGAGCACCACGACGGCGCTAATGGCGACGCTTGCGAGACCAAATTCTTCGCCGAGAAACACCCAAGCGCCCAAGGTACCGAGCATCACCATACCCACTGCGCGTTCCTGGTAGCGCATCCGGCCAAGCCGCAACCGCTTCTCGTGTAGGACCTCGTCTGCGGCCTGTACGCTCTCGATGTCGATCGGGAAAAACCACACGAGAAGCGCGTAAGCGATGCCCGTCAGCACGACGACCAGAGGAAAAATCGCAGCACTCCACTCGAAGAAACTGAAGGACTTTCCCGTTGTCTCCCGCAAGATCCCGATGGCCAGGGGCGCGCGCGCTCCGCCGAGCAAGGTCGCCACACCTCCAATCGTCGAACCCCAAGCCATCGCCAAAAATAACGCTTTGCCGTACTGGCTCCGGCGCCCCGGAAGGCGCAGGACTTTTGTCATCTCCGCGATGATGGGGAAGTTCATGGCCGCGACAGCATGCTCGGACATGAAGAAGGCCATGACCACGTTGAGCAGCAGCACGCTGCACAACAGGCCCCGAGGGGTGTGCCCGAAGCGGTCGAGAATGGCGAGCGCGATACGCGTACTCAGGCCCGACTTCATGAGGCAGGCTGCGAGGATAAAGGCGCCAAGGATGAAGAACAGCGCGTCGTTGCCAAATAGCCCGTAAGCCTGGGAGGGGGTCAAAACGCCAGCCAGCGGAATCAACACGATCGCCAACAGACTGGTGATCATGAGAGGGAGCACGTTGAGTACCCAAAACAACACGCAAACGGAGAAAATCGCCAGCGCTCGTTGCCCGGCTGCCGTGAGGCCCTCGGGTGGCGTCGCCGTAACGCTCCACCACAAAAGCATGGCCGCAAATGCCCACAGGCTCCAGTAACCAGCCACAGGCAATAAAATGCGCCACAACGGCCGGGTATCCACGACAAAGCGTGGAAGTCGAACGGACGGGGCGGATTCTGGATGCGCTGGTTTCATATTGCTCTACGCGGACGGATCGAGATCGTGCTCGTCGAGGTCCCGCACGCGAAGCGAACGCCGCAATCGCGCGAGGTTGCGCAGGACAAAGAGCTCCAATCTCGAAGTGCGCGAACGGGATTCGATACTCCATCGGTTGCTCGTACCGCGAACTATATCTTGCGGGCCGATGAGGTGTGGCCATTGTGGAAGCCAGCGCGCGTTGCTCGCGAGGTCTTCGCGCGCGTTCAAGAGTCCGTGCAGCAGTGCGTTCACTTCGGCCTCGGAAGCGCGGAACGGTAAAGAGCGCGGGCGAGGATTGGTCTCGGGCAACACTGGCACGAAAAACGGGACGACCCCGAGATCGTAGAGGCTGAGGGCAAACTCTAAGGTCGCGGCGGTAGCGCTGGCTCCCAGGAGCAATTCGGTCCACACCGCTCCGCGAGGGAAAATTTTGGCAGCGTGGCGCAGCGCTTGTAGGTAGCGCGAGCGCCCGATGTACCGCGCACGCCCGGGAAGGTGGCGCTCCAGATTGGCTAAGTCGTGCAGTTCGAGGTTGAAGCTGATTCCATCCACTCCAATGGCGTAAGCGTGGTCGATCCATCGCAAGGTTCGAGGAGGGTGCATGGCAGCAAGAACCAACGCTGAGGCGTGCCGGCGGATCGCCTTGACCAAAGGCTCCATTTCTCCAATGCCGCCGTCATCTGCATCGAACGACGCCGCGGCGAGAAACACGAACTGTAGATGCCGTTCCCGAAAGGCCAAGCGAACGGCCTCAGCGACCTCATAGGCAGTGACCCCGAAGGTTCGTTCGCTTTCCCCTCGCGAGCCGACGCGACAAAACCGACACGCGCCTCCGGCGATGCTGTAACCACAAGCTTGTGCAGCCCCGAGTACGAGTGCGGAACCATAGACTTGCGCAAAGTCTCCAATGCGCCGTCCGGAACCCGTTTGCTGGTCGTAAAACGATGGCCGGATGGGTAGGTACACGGGGTGGCGTTCCGCTCCACGGCGGAGCTCGAAGGCGCCGCCCCGGCTTGCCGCTAGCCGCCAAGTGTTCTCGCTGCTCGTGGTGCGGAGTACTGGGGGAGTTACGATGGTTCCGTCCGGAAGATGGAGCTCGAGGCGGAGCTGCTCGGATCGCACAACGATCCAGTGGCCGTCGCGACGCAGGCGTTCTTCGATGTGTTCGTCTACAGCGACACCATGCAGAAGCAACGAGGCCTTCAAACACGCCGCCCGCTGGGCTCCAGCCGCCACCTCAGCAGGGACGGGGTTTCGCTCAATGTCGGTCGCCACAGTGGTCACAGTGAAAAGTCTCCGGCGGAGTCAACGCCTCGACGTTCCCGCTCACGACATCGTAGCCGAGCAAAAAACTCGGCATCGAATCGCGTCGGCCACTCAGATGGCGCAACACCAAGGCACTCGCCAGGTAGGCCACCCAATGACGTGCAAAGAGTTCGTCCGGCGATGCGGGGCAGTTTTGGGGGAGAAACGAGAAAAACCAACCAGTGCAGCGCAATGCGCTTGGATTCCATACCCCCACCAGTCCCGTGGTTCCTCTTGCGCGCGCCCATAACACCGGTGCCCTGACCCCGGAGGCGAGGCTGCAGTCCGGGGCGGTTCGATGCTCTAGCGACGTGTCGACGAGGACTGCGGGCGATGTCAGCGAAGGCAGCACAGTGGCGTAAGGGATGACGCGGGTATCGGGGCCGTATCGGTTATCCAGCCGCTCGGCCACTGCTTCCGATACGTAGAGCTGGCCCACGCCCGCCCGTCCGAGAGACAGGGCGATCGTTTCAGCAATTTCGCTAGTTCCGGTAATGACGACATGAGCTTGGAACAAACGGTGTTGTCCCTGTCCGCCGAATCCGGATACCAGAATTTGCCGAGAGTATCGTTCAAGCCGGACTGCGTCGAGTTCGACCCTGTGGCTCACGATGACGGCCTTTCGGAGAGAAGTCGTTCCAAGTAAGCTCGTCGTTCGCGCCAACCCACCCACAAGTTGGTGCTCAAGTAGCGATCCCCAAAATCGGGGAAGATGACCACCACGACACCTTCCCGAAGTTCCCGGGCAACCGAGAGCGCACCCAACATCGCGGCTCCGGAAGACTGGCCCATCACGAGTCCCTCTTCCTCTCCCAGTCGGTAAACCATCTCGTACGCCGCATCCGTACCGACGGGGATTTTGCGGTCGAGCTCTTCTTCGTGATAGATCCCGGGCACGATCGAGCTGGCCATGTGCTTGAGCCCCTCCAGTCCGTGCCAAGCATCGTCGGGTTCCACAGCGATTACTTGGATGGCCGGATTTCGGCTTTTCAAATAACGGCCCGTGCCCATGATCGTACCACCCGTGCCGATACCGGCAACGAAATGCGTGACCTGGCCACGGGTATCGCGCCAAATTTCGGGCCCGGTGCTCTCGTAGTGGGCAAGGGGGTTCACTTCGTTGAAATACTGGTCGGGTTTGAAATACTTGTCCGGGTTTTCTGCAATGATCTTACGGCAGAGGCGAATTGCCCCGTCGGACCCTTCCAGGGGATCGCTCAAGATGATCTTGGCTCCGTAAGCAGCAACGATTTTCTTTCTTTCTTGGCTCACGTTGGCGGGCATGACCAGTTCGACCGGGTATCCCAACACAGCCCCAGCCATGGCTAGTGCGATTCCGGTGTTTCCGGAGGTCGAATCGATGATCGTCTTTCCCGGACGCAAGCGGCCGGTGCGGAGCCCGTCGCGCACCATCCACAGTGCCGGCCGGTCCTTCACGGAGCCACCAGGGTTCAGTCCTTCGAGTTTTGCATAAATGCGCACCTGGGGGCTGACACCGTCACGGACCCGCTGGATCTCCACCAGAGGCGTATTGCCGACCAAGTCGAGGATGGACTCGACCTTCCGCGGCCGCAAGGTTCGGCCCGGTCGGGGCTGTAAATCGGAATTGACCACTACCGCCCCCCGGCAATTGCGGGGACGATGGAAATCTCGTCTCCGTCCTTGACCGGTGTATCGAGACTGTTCAAAAAACGGATGTCGTCGCCGTTGACGTAAATGTTGACGAATCGGCGTACTTTGCCCGATTCATCGCAAAGCCGCTCCTTGATGCCTGGGTGCTGCCTTTCCAAGTCCTCTACGACCATGCCGATCGTACTGCCGGAGGCAGTGACCTCTTCTTGCCCGCCCGTAAAGCGTCGCAAGGACGTCGGGATTCGCACGCGAACACTCATGAATCGATCCTCCTATGGTCCTCTCGCAGCCGCGATCCTCCTTGCTGGAGAGTCGCTGTTTGGCTTGGTGTGGTAGTGGGTTCGCTTGCTTGCTTCAAGGTGAGCGAGAGCCCGAGGCGCGGTAGACAAACAGCCGGTGCAGGCCCCAGAAACCGGCTCATCTCGCGCGGCCTCGTGGCCGCGCAGCCGGTGTTCCGGACCGGGGCTTCGTCAACCGGCATCCCGGTGAGCGACGGCGTGGTGCCATCGAGGTGCGCACGCCTCGCATCGCGGAAGAGGTTCGAATCGGGTCACGCGCACCACAGGGCGCGATAAGTCCACGTAGAGTAGCTTTCGGACGAGGAGAGCGTCGTCCCGCCCGAGAAACCAGTTTACGGCCTCTGCGGCAAGCCGTGTACCGAGAAGCTGCACCACCCCAGGCACGATGCCCGCTTGTTGGCAGGACACTTCCGGCCCAGCCGCACTTACTTCGATCAGGCAGCGCAAACATCCGGGTACGTCCGGCAAAACGGTCAGCGCCTGCCCGCGCCAGCCAGTGGCCCCTGCATGGCCTAAAGGCCGTCCTCGCCTCAGAACCATATCGTGAATCCGGAGCTTCGTTTGCCATCCGTCGGTTGCATCGATGATCCAGTCGTGCGAGGCGATCAGCGAAGGGGCGGCGCGTTCATCCAGGGCGTCTGGAATGCCCTCGTACCGAGTGGCCGGAAATGCTTTTGCGAGTTTCCGCGCTGCCACGATGGCCTTCGGAAGACCGATGTCTTCTTCATCAAAGATTAACTGGCGGTGTAGATTCGAAAGCGACACCGTGTCGGGATCGAGCAGCGTCACTCGCCCGACACCGCGCGCGCCGAGAAGCTGCGCCGCGGGGAGCCCCAATCCACCTGCACCGACAATGAGGATGCTGGCGTTTTGCAGCCTTGCACGTTCCGGCATAGTCTCCATGCAGTGGCGGGGCTCAGTAATACGTTCGACCTCGGCCAAAGGGATCGAAACTGGTTCCCAAGGCTGGAGCGGGAAACCCACTGGTGCCGGACGGCAACTGTGGCACCTGTGGGGGCGGAATTTGCGCGGTCTCGTAAACTTCGTTCACTCGGGAACGCCCGTTCAGGGCGAGCAAAACATCGACCGGGTCTGCCGCGAAGCTTGTGGAGCGATGTTGGAGCCGCTGAAGCGCCCGTTGCGCCGCAATGGCCTGCGGAGACCCCGGACGAAGTTGGGTTACGGCCCGGTATGCGAGCTCCGCGCGGTCCACCAAGCCACGCGAGCGATAATACCGCGCCAGTTGCAGAAGCCCGCGCGCAGCCTCCTCGGTGTCGCCATACCGAGCAGCTAGGTCGACAAGTCGGGCCTCAGCGGCTTTCCAATTCCCGCGTTTGGAGTAAAACTCTGCGACGTACAGTTCGTGCTCGGCCAAGCGCTGCCGGCAGCGACTCAGCTCGGTTCGCGCCAACGTGGCGAACGGGCTTTCGGGATACTGGCGGGTCACGGTGAGGAAATAGGTTTGGGCGTTCTGTGCGGCAGTTTGATCACGGTCGTGCGGGAGCATCTGCCGCGCGTAACACATGCCGAGCAGATAGCCGACAAAAGGCAAGTGCGGACTGGTCGGGTGGCGGCGCTGAAAGTCGGTTAACGCGACAACGGCTTCCGCGTAGCGCCGGTCGAGATAATACGCATGTGCGATACGCAGCTCCGCTTCCTCGACAAAGTCGCTGAATGGATGCTGGTCGAGTAGCTCGCGATATTCCGTCGTTGCCGCGCCAAAGGCGCCGTTGCGAAAATGCTCGTTGGCCGTGGCGAAGTATTCGGCTGCGCTCTTGGGCTTTTTCGCAGCGCACCCGGCCAAGGCCAAAGCAAGGACAGTGCTCCAAACGATTGCCCGCGGCTTCACATCTCACCTCCTCTGCGCAGCCTGTGCGCTCGGACCGTCGACTCGAGGTGCAAAAGATTAGCGCTTCGCAACGCTACCGGCATCCCTACTTCGGTCCGGCACCGATCCGCCACCTTAGCCCTTGCGCCGCCGGCGGAGGATTTGCGCCCTTGGGTAGTCGGCCAGTGCCGCTTCCAGTCGCTCCACAAAAATGCGGAACGATGGGTCCCCCTGAACGACCAAGTCGTCGTACAGGCCTTCTAGATTCGTTTGCTGGAGAGCAACAAGGAGGCTGGTGGCCTCGTCGAGTCCGCGAATGTGGGACACGCGTTGCTCCAGGTTGGCCAGATGTTGTTCCGCTTGTTGCATCCGCTCCGCGAACTCAGGGAGAAAGTCCCCGAGCTCGTCCCGTTCTTGAAAGCTCGCGAGCTCCTCGCGCAGAACCTTTGCTTGGGTTTCTTCGACGAACGCCAGCTCATGACATAGCTCGCGTCGCTCGGAATCGTGGCCAAATTGTTCCGCCAGGCGCCGGTACAGCGCTGCGCTCCGCTCCGCGAGCCGGCTCGATCGTTCGAGTATTTCGCTAACGTACATACTTCCTTGTCCTCCGTAGCCGTGCCCCAAAATGAACGAGCCGAAGGCACGGAACAAGAGGCAGAGTATGTCACCGCTCGAACAAATAGCGGCTTCCCGAAGTGGGAAGCCGCTGGGGAAAGCGGGTGACCGGGGTCGAACCGGCGACCTTATGCTTGGCAAGCATACGCTCTAGCCAGCTGAGCTACACCCGCAAACGCCGTCGTGTCTAGCTCAGAGAGTGGGAGAAGTCAAAGTCGTCCGAAGCTGCACAAGCAAAGGATACACAAGCGCCGTTCCGCTACGGCTCTTCTACCGTGATCGGGTACTCATCGACGTCACTGACATTGTTCTGGGGATCACGAAGAGTGACCTTTGCGAGATATTCGCCGGGTTTCGAATACACATGACGGGCGCGAGCAAAGGCGTAGTCCGCTTTGTCAGGCGGTTGCTCGGGCTTCATCCCTGTTATCGGCGGCGAGCCGTCGCCGAAGTCCCAGTCAAATTCCCCCGCCGTTTCCGAACACAAGCCCTCGGCGGTAAAGCGAACCTCTAAGGGTGCTCGGCCTTGGTCAATGTCGGGAGTCAGAATGACCACACAACCGGGCGGAGGAGGAGACGCTGGAGGAGCAGCGCTTCCCGCCGCCGTTTCCAGCGGGGGTTTCGGTAGCTCCCCCTCGATCGGAGACAATGTCGGATTGCGAGTTTCTCCCCCACAACCACGGCAACCTGCAAGAACCACCATCGCGGCTCCCAGCACAAAACCACAATGCCAACTCCGCACTTCGATCATGAATCTTCATCCCTTTTCCGTTGGACCTCAGTCACTGGTGGGTTTAGCTGGCGCATGGTTAGAGCACACCGGCGGCGGTTGCAAAGCTCACGCGCTTGGAAACGCGCGAGCACGCAAGCACGGACGGCGAGCCCGCGCGTTGCGCGACCAGACTCGCCTTGCTAAGTCGCCCTGCGCTGAACGAACTGGCGGCGTACCCAAGTGGCTAAGGGAGAGGTCTGCAAAACCTCGATGCAGCGGTTCGAATCCGCTCGCCGCCTTTTCTCCGAATGAAGCCCACAAGTAGCCTGGCGGAAGCCTGGGAGTCCCACAGACTGAAGGCTCCCTTGGGTTAGAGCCATCGGGCTGCCGCCGCACTGAGCCGGAATCCAGCGGATTCAGCCGAGTTTGGCCAGGACGGACTCGGCGCTGGACACGCTCAAGCCAGGACCTGGTTCCACCAGCAGCTCTTCGACGACTCCGTCGTTGACGATCATTGCGTAGCGCTGGGATCGCAAGCCCATCCCGAACCCGCTGGCATCAAGCTCCAAGCCGACAGCCTTGGTGAACTCCCCATTGCCGTCTGCCAACAAGCGCACCTTCCCGGTGGCCCCGCTGGCCTTGCCCCAGGCCCCCATGACGAAGACATCGTTAACCGCGATGCACACGATGTCATCGACGCCTTTCGCTTTGATTTCATCCGCCTTTTCGATGAAACCCGGCAAGTGCTTGGCCGAGCAGGTCGGGGTGAACGCTCCAGGCACAGCGAACACGACGACTTTCTTGCCTCGGAACACCTCTTCGAGGCTAACGTCGCGCGGTCCGTTGTCGGTCATCTCCTTGAGCTTGAGTTGCAGCGGCAGGCGATCTCCAACTTTGATTGCCATTCTTCGATCCTCCTTAAAGTGCGAGCCTCAAGATTCCACGGCGCCGTCTGGCCGGAACCCCACGGTATTGTGCGACCCATCACAAAAAGGCTTGTTCGCCGAGTGGCCGCAGCGACACAAGTAAAAGGGTCGCTCGGGAATGGGAATCGGGTTACGTTTGGCATCCACGAGTTCGACATCGCCGTGGACTTCATACGGGCCATTCTTGAGTACTTTGATTTTCGCCTCTCCCATCGTTACCTCCTTCGCGAGAGAAAGCTAGCTACCTGCTTCTCGTTGAGGCTGCAAGCGACGCTTCACCGCAAATGGCAGTGGGTGAAGGCCGGTTTTGCCACTCGAGCGCGAAAAATCCTTCTCCGAGAGCGAGTCGCAACGTGGGCAGCACATGGTACGGGGCGACTCCCTGTTGTTCGTTCGCCGGCCGGTGGACCGGACGTCGCGTTGCATCTTCTCGACGTCACTCCGGCTTTCACGCCCGTGCCCGCGGGGAAGGGTGCCAGGCGAACCGAGTGCCAGAGGACGGCCGGTTATCCCCGCGCATCGAGTGAATAGGATTGGCGTTCGCCTACAGTTGAAGATTCTTTCTCATCGCCGAGTTTGGCCGCGGTAGAGGACGCGAGCCCGGGTTTTTCGAAGACCGCAAGAATGTCGGCCTTGAGGGTTTCCAGGACGGGACGGTCGATCAGCCGCTCGAAGAGAAGGGAGAGTATGTACAACGGTTTCACGAAACCAAATGAGTGTGCCAGGCCGTGCCGGGTAATACGCACCTCGCGGAGGCCTGCTTGTTGCGCCAATTTGCGCAAGTCGGAAATTGTGTTCGCACGATACCACGTGGGAAACACGTCGTCCTCGAAACTTTTCCACTCGCCGCGGTTGAGGAAGTAGGTCATTCGCTTGTACGCCACATGGAAGGGGTGCGGCGTGAGGCGGGCGACCACCATGGCGTAATTCCACTTGTTTGGAGTAAACACGATAAAATGCGCCCCGGGCGCTGCGACGCGAGCCACTTCTGCAAACACCCGTTGCGGCTTTTCGAGATGCTCCGCAACCATCGAAGCAGTGATCAGGTCGAAGGTGGCGTCGCGGAAAGGCAGCGCGGCAGCGTCACACAACACGAGATCCCGTATGGTTTCGTGGCGTTTGAGGTGAGGGTCGCGGTCACAGCCGACAACAAGACGGGCACGCTGGGTAAGATTGCGGTTCAGCTCACTGTTGCCCGTGAGTCGGCGGCCACATCCAAGGTCGAGCCACCGCGTCGTCGTTGTCACGGTTCGGTCGAGTAATGTCTCGTATGCGCGCTTCGGCGATTGATAGCCGGGATAGTAACGTCGAATGAGCGCGGCATTCTTCCCCTGCACGAGTAGTCCCTCCCCACGATCGTGGCTGTTTCGGCGATCGGATTTGTGTCGCCAGGCTTCCTACCACCGGGCTCGCTGTGTGCAAGCGCACCGAAGCCTCGGCAGCCACGGCCCGGCGCGACTACGAAGGCTAGCTGGTCGACTCAGCAGCCCCCGAAGACATCATTGCGCGCAGGCGATCGAGAAATTCTCTTTGTGCTGGAATCATGAGGCTTGCAGCACGCTCGACCGGGTAGAAACGGCATACATCCACTTCCTTGGGGTCTGCAGCCGTACACCGGCCCCGCTCGTCGATGAGGACCTCGCTCGCGGGTTCCACCACCGCCCAAAAGCCGTGGACAATTTTGCCGGACTTTTGCCGGATCGTTCCTAAATCCCCCACAATACGAACGTGCAAACCGGTTTCCTCCTGTGTTTCGCGCAGCGCTGCTTCCCGCACCGCCTCGCCCGGTTCCACGTGTCCCTTGGGAATACCAAACAGTGGCTTTCGGAAAGTCGCCCCGCGGGGGTGGATGAGTAGAACTTCCAAGTTGCCTCCTCGGGAACGTGTCACCACGCAGCCCGCAGAAATTTCCGGTACGCCAGGTATGCGCCGGGTTTTAGCGCGGCGGGAAGTCTTGGACGGCATTGCTCCTCGCGACTTGTGAAAAGAAGTACCCACTTTGTTTGATCACGCGCTTTTGCGAACCAAAGTCCACGTAAACGATGCCGAATCGCTGCGTGTATCCGAAAGTCCATTCGAAGTTATCGAGGAGCGACCAGCAAAAATAACCCCGAAGAGGTACGCCGTCGGCAATCGCTCGCGCTGCCCGTAAGAGGTGCTCCCGCAAGTAGCTGACGCGCTCGGGATCCAGCACTTGCCCGTTGCGCAGCTCATCCGGATAAGCTGCCCCATTTTCCGTGATGAAAATGGCGGGCGGACGATAGTCGCGGTGAATCCGGCTGAGCGAATCGTACAGATGGTCCGGATAAACTTCCCACCCCATGCCGGTGTGGGGCTTCCCGGTTTGCGGTACTGGAACAGCACCGAGAATCGGCACTCCCGCGTCGGCACGTACCACGGCGCGCGTGTAACTGTTGTGGCCAAAGAAGTCGATCGCCTCCTGGAGCAGTTCTTCGTCTCCGGGTGCAACGTCGGGGACCATCGGGCCGAGCAACTCCCAACCCTCGGCTGGGTAGTGCCCCGTGAGGCTGGGTTCCCAAAACCAACGATTGACGAAACAGTCCCAGCGGTGTGCTGCTTGGTGGTCCGCCTCGGAGGGAGAGGCCGGGTACACCGGCAGAGCGACGTGGGTAATTCCTACGGAGGCCGTGGGAGCAACACTGCGGATTGCCCGCACGGCAAGTGCGTGCCCTAAGTTCAGATGGTGCGAGACCTGAGCCGCCACTTTCGGATCTTGCCGGCCCGGCGGGTGGATACCCAGCACATATCCTGCGACTACCACAGCCAGCGGCTCGTTCAGGGTGATCCAATGGCGGATGCGGTCTCCGAGCCGGCGGGTCACAATGGCGGCATAATCGGCAAAAGCTTGTGCCGTTTCCCGCGACTCCCAACCGCCAGTTTCTTGGAGAGCCTGTGGCAAATCCCAGTGATACAAGGTGGCAAATGGTGTAATGCGATGCTCGCACAGGGAGTCCACCAGCCGGTCATAAAAATCGAGCCCTTTCGGGTTCAGCGGGCCTCGTCCTGTAGGCAACACGCGAGGCCACGAGATGGAAAACCGGTAGGCATGGAGCCCAAGGTCCGCCATCAAGGCCACGTCCTCGCGGTAGCGGTGATAGTGGTCGCAAGCGACGTCCCCGGTGCTCCCGTCGAGAATTTTTCCCGGCGTGTGGGCGAAGACGTCCCAAATCGAAGGGCCTTTCCCATCCTCGTTCCAGGCACCCTCGATTTGATATGCCGACGTGGCCGCGCCCCAAAGAAAACCGTCCGGAAATACCTCCATGTCACCCTCCTCTCCGGCGATGTTACCTCCTCCCCCGAAGCCCGGAGTCAAGTTTTCCCATTCGCAGGGGTTCCACGCTTTTGCGCTGCCTGGCGCCGCCGCTCCCGCGCCTGACACAACCGCCGAAGCGATCGCGCAAGTTCTGGATCGCAGACGGTTGCCAGTATGGGTTCGTAGTCCCAGGCCTCCAGGAGGACGTCTCGCGCCGGATCACGCGGAGCGGGACGCTGGGGCGGCTGTGCGGTCTCGCCCAGCTCTCCCACAAAAATGGTGAGATCACGCACGGAGTCGTCTCCCAGGTGGTTGCGGATTTTGCGCAATAACTCCGGCTTGAGAAACTCGAGCTCTTGACGCCACGATGAAGAGGCGGCCACCACCAGAAGCATTCCGTTGCGATAATCTCGCGGCCGTGCCCGCTGCGCCACTTTGCGCCCAACAATATCTTCCCAGTCGATCCAGAGGCGGTATACCGAAGCCTGCCCTTTCGGATCGAGGCGCCGCAGAACTCCTTGCAGGACATCCGCAAGCGAGGAAAATCTCGGTTCGGACTTGTTGCGACCCTTCATGGCTCGGCAGCAAGTTACCTGGTCCGGGCACACTAGGCTAGCCGGCTCACACAGCCCGCAGCGGATGGTTCCCGCCACGAGCGGCCTCCGCCGGGGGGACTGGTGTCGAAACGCCTAAACTGGGGAGGGCGAGAATGTTCCCGCGCCGCTTGACTACCACAAGATATTGTGGGATATGCAGCCGTCAGCCACAATAGGTAGGTCCTACGAAGACAGCGCATCGGTGTTGGGAGGAAGTATGGCGAACGGCAGCGCAAGGAGAAAGCGAGAACGAGCTGTGATGTCAAATGTCGGGGTAACCGAGTTCGAAGAGGCCAAACCTCGGCGAGGCCTGCACGTGCGGCGTTATTTTACGCAGCCCGGGGTGAATCCGTTCGACTGTGTGGAGTGGGAAATCCGCAAGGCAGTGATCACCGGAGAGAAGGGTGAAGTTGTTTTCGAGCAGGATAATGTGGAGGTTCCCAAGTCCTGGTCGCAATTGGCGACGAGTGTGGTGGTTTCCAAGTATTTCCGCGGGCCGCTGGGAAGCCCGGAACGGGAGCGAAGTGTCCGGCAACTCATCGGACGCGTGGTGCGGACGCTGCGGGCTTGGGGGGAGGAACAAGGGTACTTTGCGACTCCAGAGGACGCAGAGGCGTTTTCGGCCGAACTCACCCACCTGCTCGTGGAACAAAAAATGGCGTTCAATAGCCCGGTGTGGTTCAACGTGGGGATCGAGCCACGCCCGCAGTGTTCCGCGTGTTTCATCCTTTCGGTGGACGATACCATGGAATCGATCCTCAACTGGTACCGCAACGAAGGGATCATTTTTAAAGGAGGGTCCGGCTCCGGCGTCAACTTGTCGCGAATTCGTTCCTCCAAGGAGAAGCTGGCTGGGGGCGGAACGGCCTCCGGCCCAGTTTCATTCATGAAAGCCGCGGATGCCTCCGCGGGCGTCATCAAGTCGGGCGGGAAAACGCGGCGTGCCGCGAAGATGGTCGTGCTGAACGTGGACCATCCGGATATCGTCGAGTTCATTCGCTGCAAAGAAGAGGAAGAAAAAAAGGCTTGGGCGCTCATCGATGCGGGCTACGATGGATCGTTGGACGGCCCGGCTTACAGTTCCGTATTTTTTCAGAATGCGAATAATTCGGTTCGTGTGCCCGATGCGTTTATGCGGGCGGTGGAAAACGACGGCGTTTGGCACACCCGCTATGTACTGACGGGCGAGATTTGTCAGGAATACCGTGCTCGCGAACTCTTCCGGATGATTGCAGAGGCGGCGTGGGTGTGTGGCGACCCGGGAATGCAGTTCGACACCACGATTAACGATTGGCATACCTGCCCGAACGCAGGCCGAATTAACGCCTCGAACCCGTGCTCGGAATACATGCACCTGGATAACTCGGCATGTAACCTCGCCTCCCTGAACCTGATGAGATTCGTCGACGACGCCGGGAATTTTGATGTCGAGGCCTTTCGCCATGCCGTGGATGTGACCATCCTGGCGCAAGACATCATCGTGGATCACTCGAGCTATCCCACACCCGAGATCGAACGCAACGCGCGCCGGTATCGCCAGCTTGGGCTAGGGTATGCGAACTTGGGGGCTTTGCTGATGTCGTTAGGCTTGCCGTACGATTCGGAGGCCGGCCGGCAATATGCCGCCGCCGTGACGGCGCTGATGTGTGGAGAGGCTTACCTCCAATCGTGCCGTATCGCCGAAGCCATGGGCCCATTTGACGGGTACGCGGCGGATCGCGACGGAATGCTGCGCGTGCTCCGGAAGCACACCAGTTACGCGCACAAGCTCGACCCCAGTTGCGTGCCGCTGGAGCTGCTCGCCTCCGCACGCCAGGTGTGGGACGAGACAGTTGCGACTGCGGAACGAGTCGGGGTGCGCAACTCCCAAGTGACAGTGCTGGCACCCACCGGAACGATCGCATTTATGATGGATTGTGACACCACCGGGGTGGAGCCGGACATCGCATTGGTGAAATACAAGAAGCTGGTGGGCGGCGGGATGCTCAAGATTGTGAATTCCACAGTCCCGCGCGCTCTCAAGCGCCTGGGGTACGAGTCGCACGAGATTCAACGTATCGTGGAATACATTGACGAAAACGACACGATCGAAGGAGCCCCCGGACTCAAGGAAGAGCACTTGCCCGTGTTCGACTGCGCCTTCAAGCCAGCACGGGGTAGCCGCTCGATCCATTACATGGGCCATTTGCGGATGATGGGAGCCGTGCAGCCATTTATTTCCGGTGCGATCTCGAAAACCATCAACATGCCCAACTCGGCCACCGTCGAAGATATTATGGATGCCTACATGGCGGCGTGGCGCTTGGGGCTAAAGGCAGTGGCGATTTATCGCGATGGCTGCAAGCGCACGCAACCGCTGAATACCTCGCGCACCGCAACTCAGGCGAGCCCAAACGAGTTCCGGCCCGTGCGGCGCAAACTCCCGAACGACTGCCAGTCTGTGCGCCACAAGTTCGATATTGCTGGTCACGAGGGTTACATCCACGTTGGCTTGTACGAGGATGGGAAGCCCGGCGAGATCTTCATTAAGATTGCCAAGGAGGGCAGCACGGTGTCCGGACTCATGGATACGATTGGGATTCTGACCTCGATGGCGCTGCAGTACGGTGTCCCCTTGGAAGTCTTGGTGGACAAGTTCAGCCATGTGCGATTCGAACCTTCGGGCTTCACCAAAAACCCAGAAATCCCGTTTGCAAAATCGCTCATCGACTACATTTTCCGCTTCCTCGGGTCGCGCTTTTTGAGTCCGGAGCAACGCTCCCAAATGGGAATTGTCGTTGCGGCAGCAGAGCTGGAGCCGGTCCGGGCAAGTGCTGCGGAGGGCGTGGGGCAAGCGGCAAGCGTCGCGGCACTGGGGTTTAGCCCGCAGTCGGACGCACCGAGTTGCTCCGATTGCGGCGCGATCATGGTCCGCAACGGCAGTTGCTACAAGTGCATGAACTGCGGAGCGACCAGCGGCTGCTCCTGAAATTTGACGGGGGAACGGAATCGATTGCGACGGGTTTGGGCGGGGAGGAGGAGGCCGAATGCTCGGGCGGGGTGCCTGCATGCGCGCGGGCACCCCGCGGGGATGGCTCGGCGCGTGCCCCGGCCCCGGCTCCACGCGAGAGCACTGCCGGACCACCCCTGATCTACACCACGGGCGAGGTCTTGCTTGGCTGATTCTGCGAGTCCCGCCGCAGTCGTTCGAAGAGCGCAGTCTGGTAGTAGTCGATGAGCTCCTTACACCGTGCAGCCGGCTCGCCGAGCATGAATTGCTGTGCGAGCGTGCCCACCAGCGTCACCAAGATCAAGGCAGCTTCGCGTTCCGGATTCAAATTAGGTTTGAACAGCCCGCGATTCTGCCCGCGATGGATGATCTCGGCGAAGGATTGGCGGAAAGCCCCGTAGAGCTCATTGACGCGCTGGAGGCTATCGTGGCTCTGCAACGGTTGGTTCGCGTCGGTGATCGAGTGCTCGCCGCGGAGCATGAGGGTCATGAAAAAGCGCACTGAGTACACGTTGTCATTAACGAACTGGTAAAACGCCTCGATGAGGCGGACGATTTGCTCTGGCTCCTCTAAACCAGCGAGTTCCTCGCGGTCGATGTGATACGGCTCGAGGTTCTTTTGCAAGGCACTGAGATAAAGCTGCTGTTTGTTGTCGAAGTGCCAAAAAATCAGTGCCTTGCTCACCTTCGCCGCGCGCGCCACCTCGGCAAGCGAGGTAGACTCGTACCCTCGCTCCGCAAACAGCCGCGCGGCTGCAAGCAAAATTTTTTCCCGCGCCGCTTGGACTCCTTCCGGCGGACGCTCCTCGCTGGACTCCGTCATTGCTAGCCCTCGTTTCGCTTCGGACAGAAAACCTCTGGCTGACGCACCCGTTTCATTGTGGAGGAACACAACAGCGGATGCAATTGCATCCTTCGGACTGCCACAGCCCTAGTGCTCCGACTGCGCTCTCCCCAGAGCCAGCGCGGCTAAACGCCGCAGCCGTTCATCCGGGTTCCGTTCCGCTGTCTTCTCGAGAAGCGCTCGGCCCATGTCGCCCATTTCTGCCAAGGCCAAGACTGCCGCGGGAGCCGCAGGATCTCCGGGGCGCGAAATGAGCGCTTCTAACTCGGGAAGCGCAGCGGGTCCGACGCGCGCCACGGTCAGCGCAGCCGCGCGCCGCACTCCCTCATCTGGGTCGCTGAGAAGCGTCGTGAGTAACGGTAAACTGCGTGGCGTGGCTGGAAGCTCACGAGCAAGTACTTCCCGAACGGAAGCCTCGGGATCCGAGCGAAGTTTTTCCAGCACCTCCCTCATGTCGAAAGCGATCGCGGCTTGCCCGGCCAAACGGCGCCAGTACGTGTCTTGTGCTTCAGCCCACGCCTGCACCTGCGGGCGCACGAGCGGGTCTTGCCAAGCCACGAGTGTCGCCCAGGCAAGTTTTCCCACTTCGCCGACATCGTGCTGCGCCCGCTCGACAATGGCAGACCGCAAGCCTGGAATCGGGCCGGTACGCGCGATCTCCACTACGAGGAGCTGCAAGGACGTTGGGCCGTCGCGCAAGATTTGTGACAGGGCCGCGATGACTTCCGGCTGGGCTCCCAGTTGCCCTGCCGGTCGTTGACTCAGTATCTTCAAGGCTGCGTGCGCCAGGCGCTCTTCCCCTCGGGCCGCGAGTTGTGCTAGCGCTGCCGCCCCTTCTGGGCCGGAACGGCGAGCTGGGTCCAAGCCAACGTAGGCCTGCAGCCATGCGAGTCGTGAAGAATCCGGCTCCCGAACAAACGCATCTCCCTGAGCAGCGACCACGAAGGTTTTGCCATCGCGCAATTGGGGCGGGAAGCGATGGAGCCACAAGCTCGTGGACGGCACAGGTGTCAAGGCCAGCAGGACATCCTCTCCGGAACGGAACCTGGGTGCCCGATGGGTGGCAAGCTCCTCCCAAGCGATCGTGATTTTGTCGCCTGCGCGGAGCGGACCGGAGACGGGTGTTCGAACAATGCACTCTGCCCGATAGCCAGTTCGGTCAATGCGTGCGATGCGATCGAAGCGCACGTGTGCATACGCCGTGGCCACGGATACGGCTCCGAGGAGGGCCACCGGGTCCTCGGCGGCCCGCCGTCCCTCCGTTCGCTGCTCTGTGCAGTGCGCCAGTGCGCAGGCGAGGATCGCTGCGCATAAGCGAATTCTTCGCATGCACCGAAGCTAGCGAGGAGCGAGGGGAGCCTGGAAGCCTGGAGTGCCGTCTACGTCCGCATACAAAGCGTTGGTTGCCGCGAGAGCCATGGTTCCGAGCTCTCCCAGGTTGCCATCGAGCAAATCGGCAAGAGTCTGGTTGCTCTCTGTGCGCAGATCCCGGGCGAACACTGGGAACATCGGTCGGGAAACGCCGTCTGTGCCCTTCACGACGACCACGAACCACGTATCCTCGGTCAAGTCACGGAAGGGCACGGATAGCCGTGTTTCCCAGCGGCTCGCGTTGGCGACGTCGCTGCGGATGGTCACGCGCTCCCGCGTGAAGTCGGTACCCAACTGCAAGGTGCGGGCGGGCACTGCCGAGAACAGCGTCGGCACTCCATCCACCCGGAGGGCCGGCGTGGTCGGCGCATTGGCGTAAATCTCGATCTTGTCGTATTCGGCCCAGAGCGGGGCTTGGACGTGAATTTCGAGATCCACCGCGCCGTTGGTACTCTGCACATCCGTCGTTCCGGACAAGGTGAAATCCGCCACGGCTCCCGAGCCATCCGCAGCCCGCAAGCGCGCCTGCACGTAAGGTCCTTGCCCGCCGACTGCCTTCCCTGCCACCACGGCTCGGGCCACTTCTGCCGGATCCACCTCAGCCGGATCGTCGCTGGAGGAGGGTGTCCAGGTTCGGGCTCCAGCGGTGTTCAGGTTGCGGAACTCGTGGGTGTCCGTGTCCGCGATGAACGTGGTGCGCAGGCCCTGGTTGAGGTGATTCATCCAGATGCCGATTCTTTGCTGGAGAAATTGGGCCTGGTGGCTGCGACCGGCTCCGTTCCAGAGTTCGAGAGCGGGATAGTGGAAGAACAAATTGCCGCCGTTGGGATCGAGGCGGAAAGCGAGGCGTTGTTCGGGAGTGAGAAAAGTTTGTGGAGGTACGAGGGACGTGTCGATGCGCAAAGGAGAGAAGAAGCTGTCAATGTGGTTAATCTGGATTGTGGTGTCGGGGGTGCTGGTGGGGCCATGCACAGCCAGCTCGTACAAATCGGCGGGCGAGACGCTGAAGGAACCGTACTGCGGGAAGTCCCGCCCCGGCGGTGCCTCTCGGGCCCAGTCGGTCGAGCCACGCGAGGGGCGGGTGGGGTCGATCTTCAGCGGATAGGCATTGAAATGGCCGTAGTCCCAGGTGGTGATTTCCTCTCCAATGGTGGAACGCACGAACCGTTGCAGCCCGAGCCGCTCGATCACGGGCATGAGGTCCGTATGCGCGTGATGGTCGGTTACGATCACGTTATCCACTCCTTCGCCGGCAAATTGCAGTGCGCGGTCGGTCAGGTTCACGCGGGAGTCGGCACTGTGGATGGTGTGCACGTGATAGTCAGAGGAAATAAAACCGGTCGTATCCACCACGCGCACCAGTTCGGCGTGGACCAGGGTTGTCTCGCCGGCGCGAATTTCGATCGGCTGCTCGAAAAGGGAGTACTCGGGCCCGCGCGAAACGAATACTTGGTATCGGCCTGGCTCGACCTCGAACTCGACCGTGCCGTCCGCACCTGCGTATTCGAGCCAGACGATGCCGAAGGGCACCGGATCGAAGCCGATATCGAAAAACGTCCCTGTACGGACTTGCCCAGCGATGGAGTCGAGGGTGATCACGGGCTCCGGGCTGGGATCGAAACCCACCACCGTCACTCGAGCCGGCACAGGAGCGGAAGCGCTGTCGCCATTTGCCGACAGTTCGCGGGCTTCGACACGCAAGCGCCCCGTGGCCGGTAGATCGATGTCGAGCTCCGTGGTTTCTCCGGCTCGGATCGACACGTTGTGAAACACCGGGCTCGCGCTGTTGCCTTCGTACATATATCCACGGCGAGCGGCCGCCACTTGGTAACTCCCCTCCGGTAATTCGCCGCGAAAACACCCGTCTGGGCCGGTCACAAACGGGGCGACCACACCGCGCCCCCGCAAGACGCTTACGCGGCTGCCCGCGAGAGCTTGCCCCCCGGCGCGCACGCACCCACGCAGGGTTCCCGTGCTCACGCCCTTCACCTCGGTTTCGGCGCTGACCACGTCGCCACCGCTCCCTGCGCCCACGACAAAAAAGCGCGAGTAGCTGCGCGAGCCGCGTGCCGGAACGACAAAATTTGGGTTCTCTCCGAAGATCACGCGAATGATCGATTGGCTTTGCATCACGTAGGACACTCCTGAGACGCTGAAGAAACTGGATCGTGCCTCAGGCGACCCCGGGATGGGCATGGGAACCACGCCGTAACTCACCCCCTGAGCTTCCCCGTACCCAATGTAGGCAAGTGCACCAAGGTTGGCTGTGAGAATTTCCCCGAGGCCTGCGTTCGAGCTGGTCCACTGCTCGAGCTCGCCGGAGCCGTTTACGTAGTCCCCGACATAAAGGCCGAGGTCACGGTCCTCGTTATTGAAGACCGTAGTCACCATTTGTACGTAGGGTTTTCCCGGTTCCAAGATGTAGTCGGTGCACGCCTCGATGTCGTAGTCCTTGTCGTCGGCAGAGTCCGGAAACGTGAGCCCGGCACCGCGAATGATCGTCGAGGGGTTCACGAAATCCAAAACATCGTCGGGCCCGCACGTGCGCACGATCGCTGGGGTGCCGTCTTGCCCGTCATTGACGATTTCTACCGTTTGGGCGTTGATGACGGTTTCGACGTTCAAAGCCGGCTGGATCTCGAGAAAGTTGTCGTTCCCAGGCTTGGCGAGAAGTTCGGCGTCGATGATGTTTCCCCCAAACGTGCCCACGCTGTAGAGGTCGCGCTGCCCGACGTCTTGGATCACGAAACGCGCCACTGTGTTGGCGAGGAGGTAGTCGCCGGGTCGGCCGTGAGCCAGCGGGCCGCGGAGCAAGTCCGCTTCATTCGTGATCCGCCGTGCGACTGCCTTGGGAGGAGCGTAACGAAAGTGCGACACGATCGAAGGTGCTGTGGAGGAAGGGCCGGTGAAGACGGCTAAGGTGTTGTCGTCGCGCAAGGGGGGACCGGGTTGCACTCGAGCGGTGAAGCGCGGGGGCTCGCCGGAAAGCACGAGTTCGATGCCGTTCAGAGTCGCGCGCGGTACGGTGGCGCGATCGGTTTCGATCACCACGTCGAACGCAAACGTCGTCACGGTACTATTATCGGCTGGCGAGATGATCCGTGCCGGGGCACCGGGTGCTTGCGGCGGTTCCCCATCGGAACCGCAACCAGCGAGCAGCAGACCCGCCGACACCATCGCGAACAACAACGAGGTTCCCCGAAGCTTCACGCCGTCTCCTCCAAAAGTGACAGATTTTTGAAGCCTCGGTTACTACCTTGCCTGACGGGCGGGGGCAAGCATGGGCAGGGTGCTGGACACAGCCGGCGTTGCAGCGTAGGGAAGGCACATGAGCGGCGTATGGATCGAGGGGGATGCCACGGACCAGGCAGCGGCCGTGCGCTCCGGAGCTGTGAAGGCGGAAGAACTGATCGAAGCGGCAATCGAACGCGTCGAGCGGGTCAACCCGCAGCTCAATGCTGTAATCCTCCCGCTGTTCGACCGGGCGCGCGACGCCGTCCGGCAGGGGTTGCCCGATGGTCCGTTTCGCGGAGTGCCACTGCTTTTGAAAGACCTGATTTGCCACACCGCCGGGGATCCCTTTCATTGCGGGTCGCGGTATCTCCAGCGCAGGAATTTTCGTGCGGCGGCGGACACTTATTTGGCTCAGCGCTTTCGCGCGGCGGGGTTCGTCGTCCTCGGCAAGACCAACGTTCCCGAATTTGGGCCAATCCCCACCACCGAGCCGCTGGCATACGGGGCGACGCGGAACCCTTGGAACCTCGAGTACTCGCCCGGAGGCTCCAGCGGAGGATCGGCGGCAGCTGTGGCGGCGCGCCTGGTTGCCGTAGCGCACGGCAATGACGGGGGTGGTTCCATCCGGATTCCTGCGAGCGCCACCGGATTGTTTGGGCTCAAGCCAAGTCGAGGGCGAGTATCTCTGGGGCCCGATTGGGGCGATTTGTGGGACGGTGCGGTTGCAGAGCACGTGTTGACCCTGTCGGTACGCGATTCGGCAGCCGTTTTGGATTGCATTAGTGGGCCGATGCCCGGTGACCCTGTGATCGCACCTCCCCCGCGAGGAAAATTCATCGAGGCTGTCCATTGCGCGCCGCAGCCATTGCGCATCGGGTGGCTCGATCGTGTTCCCAGCGGCTGGGCTACCGTGCATCCCGAGTGCCGCGCTGCTGTGCAGGAGGCTGCTACTCTTTTGGAGTCGTTGGGGCATCGAGTCGAGGAAGCATACCCAAAAGCTCTGGAGGAGGCGGAATTGCAGCAGTACTTTGGCACCATCGTGATGGCGTCGGTCGCTGCGGAATTGGCGCACTGGATCGCTGTGATTGGCGAGCCGCCTGCAGAGGACGACCTCGAGCCGCACACGCGTTACTTGCTCGCCGGGGGCCGCGAGATTTCGGCCGTGCAGTGGATCGAGGCGCAGACTTGGTTGCAACGGTTTGCGCGGCGCGTGGCCAGTTGGTGGGAATCGGGTTTCGATGTGTTGTTGACGCCGACGATGGCCGAGCCACCCCCTCGGTTGGGAGAGGTTTGCGGTACAGCGGAGGAACCCATGCGCGGCTTTCAACGAAGTATCCCGATGGTCGCCTTTACCGCACCCTTCAACGTTACCGGCCAACCCGCAGCCTCTGTGCCGTTTTACTGGTCGTCAGAGGGCTTGCCGATCGGCGTGCAACTCGTGGCTGCGTACGGCCAAGAGGAGTTGCTGTTCTCGCTGGCGCGACAACTCGAGGAAGCCCGGCCTTGGATGGGCAGAAAACCCCCGATATGTGCCGGATAATCAGCTTGGGTGACGCAACGACGAGAGGGTTCGACGATGGAGTTCGAAACGCTGCTCTATGAAGAGAACAATGGCGTAGCATGGGTGACCCTCAACCGCCCACAACGGCTGAACGCCTTCAATTTTCGGATGCAGGAGGAGCTACGGGAGCTCTGGCGATCATTACGTCACAACGAAAGCGTTCGTTGTATCGTGCTCACCGGTGCCGGGGACAAAGCCTTTTGTACAGGTATCGATCGGGATGAGGCACTGAGCCCTCAGCCGGCAAGCTCCGTTCGGGTCGGAGCCGCATCGTCTCCGTTCATGTTCGATGACCCGTCCGCCTACATCGGGCCAAAGACATGTGATTTGTGGAAGCCAGTGATCGCCGCCGTCAATGGGATGGCGTGTGGAGGAGCTTTTTATCTGCTGGGAGAGGTCGAATTTATCATTGCCGCGGAGCATGCAACGTTTTTCGACCCCCATGTGACCTACGGTATGGCCGCGGTGTTCGAGCCCATCCACATGCTGCAGAAGATGCCGTTTCATGAGATCATGCGCTTGAGCTTGCTTGGAAACCACGAGCGGATGTCTGCGCGTCGGGCCTACGAGATTGGGCTGGTATCGGAAGTTGTGCCGTTTGCCGAGCTCCGCAGCGCAGCGGCGTGGGCGGCCGAGGCGATTGCCAAGGCTCCAGAGCGGGCGGTGCAAGCGACCATGCGAGCACTGTGGACTGCCCTGGACCTTCGCCGTTCGGCAGCATTGGCTTTGGGCTTTGCATTCATCGGCTTGGGGACGGATCGTGCGGCCTTAGAGGCCGGCCAGGCCTTGTTTCGGTCGGGCCAGCGAGTCCAATGGAAGTTGCGCTAGGGGGGGCGGCTGGGCACGATCGGGCTTGGTCCGATGCTTCGAAGCCGAGCGGGTCGCGTGCAAGTTGCATGACACCGCCGGGCTGAGCCGACACGTACTGGCCGAATCCGATCGAGTCGGATCCATAGGACGGGACTGGCTCCCTCTCTAGGCGCGCATGGAGTGCCACTCGCGCACGGAGAAGAGAAGATTGTTCTCCGTGAAATGTCGCAGGGTCGAGGTTCTGGGCGAGTCCGCAGGCCTCGAAGGGCTTTTGAGGCTGGACGTTGAAAATTTCGGTTGCGTGCACTCCAGGCAATTGCTGTGATGGGCATGTCGTGTCCGCAAGATGGGCCACACGAAAATGTCGGTAACGTTAGGTTGAAGATGCTGGCGGACTTTCACTGGCTGGGGGTGGAGACCAAAGGCGCGGTTCTCGAAGGTGGGGTCGCGCACGTGCTGGTGGTCGAAGACAACCCGGTGCACGCGCGCATGGTGCAGCGGTGGCTGGAAAACGTGAGCGACCCACTCACTGCACAGTACGTCGTGACGGTGGCGGACTCTATCGAATCCGCCTGTGCCATCCTTCAGGAGAGGAGCTTTGACGCCATCATTCTCGACTTAGTGCTGCCTGATTGCCCGGAGGAAGAAACACTCGCGCGTGTCCGTGCCGCATCCGTCGCTCCGATTGTCGTGTTGAGCTCCGTGCGCGACGAGCAGGTGGCCATGCAGTCGTTGCGCCAAGGTGCTCAAGATTACCTGATCAAAGGCCAGGTGGATCCGGATCGGTTACACAGGGCTGTGCGCTATGCCATCGAACGCCACGCGCTGGAAGTGGAGCTCCGCAAACAAAACCAGGCGCTCCGAGCTTTGAGCGAGTGCAATCGGGTAGTTGGAGCGGCTCGGTCAGAAAGCGAACTCTACCGCGAAATCTGTCGCGTGATCGTGCGGAGGGGCGGGTACCGCTTTGCATGGCTGGGTTTTGTTCGCGACGGAACGCCTCCAAAGATCGAACCCGAGGCATGGTACGGCTTTGCCGAGAGTTATCTCGATGGAATCTGTATCACGCTGGACGATTCGCCCACGAGCCGAGGACCCGGGGCGAAAGCTGTGCGCACGGGGCGTACGCAGCGCGTCGTCGATGTGATGACCGACGAAGCCTTTGCCCCTTGGCGGGAGCGTGCGAGAAAGCATGGCTACCGATCCTTGATCGCTCTTCCAATCGTGGTGCGCGGCGGTGTGATGGGTGCTTTGTGTGTTTACTCGGAGCAAGTGGATGCATTTGGCGCACAGGCCGTTTCTTGGCTCGAAGAATTAGCGGCCAATCTTGCGGTGGGAATCGAGCGGCTACGCGCGGAGCAGGAGCGCGACAGTGCGGAGGAGGCGAAACGGCGGGCAGAGTCACGGTTTCGCTTGTTAGCCGAAGTGTCTCCCGTAGGCGTTTTGTGCGGAACTTCAGAGGGCGCTTGGACCTACGTAAACGACCGAGCCTGTCAAATCCTGGGACGGTTGCGCCAGGACCTCCTCGGCCAACGATGGAAACAATTTGTACACGAGGAAGACCGGCAGCGCTTGGAGTACGACTGGCAGGCGTGGCGGGATGCATCCATGGGAGACACGGAAGTCCGTTTTCGCAGGCCAGACGGGGAGGTTGTGTGGGTGAACCTCCAGTTGACGATCACGCATCGTGAAGACGAGGGCGGACTGATCTTTGTCGGGACGCTGACGGATGTAACCGCCCGACGCCGAGCGGAAGAAGCCTTGGAGAGACTCACTTCCGATCTCGAGCGCCTGGTGGCCGTTCGAACGCGCGAACTCGAAAACGCATTGCACGAGATCGAGTCGTTTTATCACTCGCTGGCGCACGACATCCGTGCGCCGCTGCGGCGGGTGGTCGCATATTGTGAGCTCCTGAAGTTGCGCTGTGCGCCGGAGCTCACGGAGCAGGCGAGACACTACGTCCACCTGGCGCGGAGCAACGCCGCTCGCTTGGATCAGCTCGTTGAGGATTTGTTGAATCTCTCGCGGGTTCGCACCCATGCATTGCGCTTTCGCGAGGTCAACTTGACCGAAATGTGCGAGCGAATTTTGCGAACCCTTCACGAGGCCGATCCCGAGCGACAAATTCGCCAGATCGTTGCTCCGGATGTCTACGCGTGGGCGGATTCGAATTTGATCGAAGTCGTGCTAGCGAACTTACTGGAAAACGCCTGGAAGTACACACGTGGACGCGAAATGGCCGAGATCGAGTTCGGCGTCGAGCAGCGCGGGGCAGAAGCGGTGTATTTTGTGCGAGACAATGGTTGCGGCTTCGACCCCGCCCTGACGCGAGAGTTGTTTAAACCGTTCACCAGGCTTCCCGGCAGTGAAGCGTTCGACGGCACCGGCATCGGACTGGCTACAGTACAGCGGATCGTGGCCCGTCACGGCGGGCGCGTGTGGGCCACTGGAGAACCTGACAAGGGCGCGACTTTCTACTTCGCGTTGCCGCTTTCGCGGTCTCCGTCGCAGCGAAGCGAGGAAGGGGCGGGGGATGCTGTACCAGACTTGCCCGGTGATCTGGGGACAAAGCCGTGGTAACCTCCACCGCGCAGTCCTGGCCGTGGCCGGCTCACTCCCGGTACTGGGAGAACACAAAGTCCTTGTCCTTTTGCGCTGCGTGGCAATTGTAACACTGAGTGGCCGGGTCGGTGACCAGCCGTTGTTTGGGGTCTCCACCCTTGAATCCTTCGAAGCCCCAGCCGCCGGTGTCTTTGAACTTCTTGGAATCCTTGTGCATCACCCCGATCAGCTTACGGGCACCTTCTGTGTAGGCACCGCCGCTTTCCGTCCATTCGAGCAAGTCGAACACAATGACGGAACCATCGGGGTAGGTTCCGCCGGACTTCGCTGCCTTTAAACCGGTCGGGTTGACGTAGATGTGGTGGATGCCCCCGAACGCAGAAAACAACGGATGTTGATCCGAAGTAATGGCCATTGTTTTGGTGTGTGTCCAATTCCGCCATCCTGTCGGGTAAGGCACTTTGTGCGGTTCGGCTGCGTGCGTTGCCAGGGTGGTAAGACCGACGATACCCACAAAGCCAATCGTGAAGCGTAAGACTCGTCGCAACCCCATAAGTCCTCCTTTCGGGAGCGTTTAAGTATGCGGGCGGGTCCGTTGGTCAAGTACGCACGGTTTGGTAAGGTGGCGCACCACCGAGAAAGACTTGCGCGGAAATGGGAGGTTAGCTGGGTGCCCGCAGCGCACGAAATTTTGCAGGACATTCTGGGTTGCAAGTGGACGATCGAAGTATTGCGTGCCGTGCAGCGAGGAGAATGTCGGCCCGGGCAACTGCAACGTGCGATCCCAGGACTCACGACGAAGGTGATGAACGAGCGCCTCCGGAAGCTCGTTCGTTACGGTATTTTGCAGCGCAAAGTCTTTGCTGAGGTCCCGCCGCGGGTGGAGTACCGTTTGACGCCGCGCGGCCGCTCGCTGACTCCGTTGATCCGCCAGCTCGACCGGATCGCGGCTCGGTGGGATGGAGATCGTCAACTGAGGTAAGGTCAGAGCGCGTGCCCATAGAGAAACGGCCGTCGACAACTTGGAGTAACTGCAGCCGCTCGGAAACCGGTAGGAAAGCGGACGCCGCCGTGAAGGGACAAATCAGAGCTGGGCGGCGAAGGTACGGGAGGCAGTGGGAGGCTTGAAAGAACTTCCGGCGTCTCGACTCGCGAGTCCGCAGAGGCAGTTCACCGAGGGCAGCGGACACCCGGACAGTATGAAGCGTAGCGTGCAACGAAACCCGTGCGGGCGATTTACCCGGTGTGCGATGGCGTCGTCTCAGGAGATCTCCGGGACGAGAGCTTCGCAGAGCGCTTCTCGCGCTCCGCGGAAGCGGACTGGGGCCCTGGGCATCGCATCTACACCGACCCTCAAGTTTTCTTCGCCGGCACCGATCCTACGGCAGGCCGAAAGATTCCTCATGAAGAGCTGGGGCACGGAGCACTTGCGCGCGCACAAGCGCTCGAAGAACTTGAGCGTCCCGCCCGCCGGCAATGCCAACTTCGCCTGGGTGCAGCCCATCGTCCCGCACCTGTCCCCTACCCGCACGGCGCGCTGCATGCTCGCGAACGCCGGGATCGCCTGCAGCCAGCCCGGCGAGGCCGAAATCGGCAAAAACCCTAAAGGGTCGAGATGGAACTAGCTGTGGCAACGCCCATGACGACCGAGACCGACCAATGAACCAGAGCGAAATCGTCAATTTCCTGTGGAGCGTCGCGGACTTGATCCGCGACACGTTCAAGCGCGGCAAGTATCAGGATGTGATCCTGCCGCTGACGGTGCTGCGCCGGCTCGACTGCGTCCTGGCGCCGACCAAAGGCAAGGTGCTCCAGACCCAGGCGCGTTTCAAGGGCAAGCTCGAGAACCTCGATCCGCAACTGCGTGCGGCCTCCGGCTTCGCATTCTACAACACCTCGCGCTACGACTTCGAGAAGCTCCTGGCCGATGCACCCCATCTCGCGGCCAACCTGCGCAACTACATCGCCGGCTTCAGCCCCAATATGCGCGAGGTGCTGGAGCGGTTCGACTTCGACAACACCATCTCCAAGCTCGATGAGGCAGGCCTTCTCTACAAAGTGCTCGAGCGCTTCAAGAACGTGGACCTGCACCCCGACTACGTGGACAACCCCACCATGGGGATGATCTTCGAGGAACTCATCCGGCGCTTCAACGAGGCGCTCAACGAGAATCCAGGTGAGCACTTTACGCCGCGTGACGTCGTGCACTTGATGGTGGATCTCATGCTGGCGGGCGACGAAGACCGCATCCGGCGCAAGGGCATTGTTTGTACCGTCTACGATCCCTGCTGCGGGTCCGGCGGGATGCTCATGATCACCAAGGAACACATCACCGTGGGCTGGCGGCGGAACGGGGAGGTGATCCGCGGGCCGATCAACCCAGAGGCGGAGATCCACCTCTTCGGCCAGGAGGTCAATCCCGAGACCTGGGCGGTCTCGAAGTCCGATCTTTTCATCAAGGATCCGACCGGCCGCGATGCCGACAACATCGCCTTTGGCAGCGTGCTCTCCAACGACAAACACGCCGGGCGCACCTTTGACTATCTCATCGCCAATCCACCCTACGGCAAGGACTGGAAGCGCGACGAAGAGGCGGTGCGGGCCGAGCACGAACGGGGCGCAAGCGGGCGGTTTGCTCCGGGACTCCCGCGCATCAGCGATGGGCAGCTTCTCTTCCTGCTCCACATGATTGCGCACATGAAACCGGCGCGCGAAGGTGGCTCGCGCCTGGCCATCATCATGAACGGCTCGCCGCTTTTTACTGGCGATGCCGGGAGCGGCGAGAGTGAAATCCGCCGCTATGTGCTCGAGAACGATCTCGTCGAGGCGATTATCGCCCTGCCCGAGCAGCTCTTCTACAACACCGGCATCGCAACATACGTGTGGGTCCTCACCAACCGCAAGGCCGAGGCGCGCCGAGGCAAGGTGCAGCTCATCGACGCTTCGTCCTTCTGGGTGCCGATGCGCAAGAGCCTGGGCGACAAGCGTCGCGAGATCCCGCCCGAGAAGGCCTGGGACATCGTCAAGATCCTCATGGATTTCAAGGACGGGGATACCCGCATCGTCGAAAAGGACGGCAAGCGCGAAGAGATCGTGGTCAGCAAAATCTTCCCCACGACCCGCTTTGGCTACCGAAAGATCACCGTGGAGCGCCCGCTGCGCCTCAACTTTCAGGCGTCTCCGGAGCGCAGCGCGAGGCTGGAGGAGGAACGGGGCTTTCAGGCGCTGGCGGAGTCGAAGAAAAAGGGCGCTGCGGCCGAGAAGGAACGCGCCGAAGGGCGAAAGCTTAAGGAGGCCATCCGCAAGCTCCTGCTCGCGCTGCCCGATACCCTCTTCAAGGACCGCGAGGAATTCGAGCGCGTGCTCGATGACGCCACCCGCGAAGCCGGCCTGAAGATCCCGGCTCCGGTGCACAAAGCGATTCTTTCCGCCCTGAGCGAGCGCGACGAGACCGCGGAAATCTGCCGAGACAAGGACGGCAATCCCGAGCCCGACCCCGAGCTGCGCGATACCGAAAACGTGCCGCTTCCCGAGGGCGACGATCCCGCGGACGCCGAAGGTGTTCCCGCCAGCGTTCGTACCTTCTTCAAGCGGGAGGTCAAACCCCACGTCCCGGATGCCTGGATCGACACCGCCAGGCGCGACCCGAAGGACGGCAAAGTGGGTCTTGTCGGCTACGAGATCAACTTCAACCGCTACTTTTACCGCTACACGCCGCCGCGGCCGCTCGAGGACATCGAAGCCGACATCCGCGCGCTGGAGCAAGAAATCGTGCGGATGCTGGCGGAGGTGACGGGAGGCGGTGCCGGCCGGTAGGGCGCAAGCGTCGGCAGGATACTCGTGGGCGCTGGCGTGCCGCGCGAGGCGGCGGCCGAGAGGGGTGGTGGCGAAACGTTGACATATGTGTATAACTGTGTACAGTTCGCCACATGGCGCCATCGACTGCTGCGGATCGGGTTCTTCGCCTTGCCTCCAAGCGCGGCGTTCTGACCCGTGAAGAAGTCGCCAAAGCGGGCATACACACTCATACGCTGAGCCGGCTTGTCCGGGCGGGAGCGCTGGAGCGAGTCGGGCGTGGTCGTTACCGGCGAGCCGAGGCGCCGGTGACCGAACATCATGGACTGGTCCTGGCGGCGACGGCGGTGCCGAAGGGCGTTGTATGCCTGCTCTCCGCGCTGAGCTTTCATGGACTCGGGACGCAAATCCCCCACGAGGTGTGGATCGCGCTCGACCGCTCCGCGCGACGCCCTGCGATCCAGTATCCGAGACTGCGCGTCGTACGCTTCAGCGGCAAAGCTCTCCACGAAGGCGTGGAGACCCACCGCATCGAAGGCGAGACGGTGCGCATCTACAGCGTCGCCAAGACCATCGCGGACCTCTTCAAATACCGCAACAAGATCGGCCTCGACGTGGCGCTGGAAGCGCTGCGCGAAGGCTGGCGGGCGCGGCGCTTCACCATGGAGGAGATCCATCGCTATGCCCGTATCTGCCGCGTGGAGCGCGTGATGCGGCCCTATCTGGAGGCGCTCGTGGCATGACCGAGGCGGCGAAAGGGCTCCCCATGTCGGTGCAGGCACGGCTGGTGCGCCACGCGCGCAGGGCGGGCCTCGATCCCAACGTCGTGCTTACGCGCTATGGCCTGGAACGGTTCCTCTACCGCCTGTCCCGCTCGCCCCATGCCGACCGGTTCGTGCTCAAGGGTGCGCTGCTCATGCTGGTGTGGCTCGGAGAGACCATCCGGCCCACGCGGGATGCCGATCTGCTCGGCTTCGGCGACCTATCCGAGCAGACGCTCGCTGCGGTTTTCGCGGAGGTGTGCGGCGTCAGCGTCGAGCCGGATGGGCTCGAATTCCTGCCCTCGTCGGTGCGCGTCGCGCCGATCCGGGAGGACGATGTCTACGGGGGAATGCGTGTCACGCTCCAAGGGCGGCTGGGCACTGCCCGGGTCCATGTGCAGGTGGACGTCGGCATCGGCGATGCCGTCTATCCGGAGCCGGAATGGCTCGAGTATCCGGGCCTGCTCGACCTGCCGCGCCCCAGGCTTCGGGCCTATCGGCCGGAAACCACCATCGCCGAAAAGCTCCACGCGATGGTAGTCCTCGGGGAGGCCAACAGCCGCCTGCGCGATTTCTTCGATATCCTCGCGCTTGCGCGCTGCTATCGCTTCGACGGTGACGTGCTCGCACAGGCGGTACGCGCGACGTTCGAGCGCCGCCGCACGCCGGTTCCATCGTCGCTGCCGGTCGCGCTCACGCCGCGGTTCGCGGCGATCCCGGGCAAACAGACCCAGTGGGCGGCCTTCCTGCGCAAGAACGGCCTTTGGTCCGTACCCAGACGGCTCGCCGAGGCGATAGCCCAAATTGCGGCTTTCATGGAACCGGTCATGGCTGCCGCTCGGGACGGCCGCCCCCTCGATCTCGTGTGGCCGCCGGGCGGGCCGTGGGAGGCTAGAAGATGAACGAGACTGTCACGCGTGAAGCGCGCTCGGAACCGCTGCGGCGCTTCCAACCTTACCCGGCCTACAAGGACTCCGGCGTCCAGTGGCTGGGGGGGAGATCCCGGCGCATTGGGAGGTGAAGCCTCTTAAGTTCACGGTCACTATGAATCCGGATGTGCTCGACGAAGGAACGAACCCGGACTACGAGATCCTCTACATTGACGTTGGCAACGTTGACTCCACGGGGGCAATTCAAGGCACCGAGAGCTTGCGCTTCGAGAATGCACCCACGCGGGCACGGAGAAAAGTCCGCGCCGGCGATACTATTCTGTCGACGGTTCGTACGTATCTGGAGGCAGTTGCCTTCATGACAGACCCGCCGGACAACCTGATTGTTTCGACGGGCTTCGCTGTCCTACGGCCAGGCCAGAACGCCGACCCCAAATTCGTATGGCGCCTGGTCCAGTCGCAGCATTTCGTAGATGCCGTCGTCAGCCACTCCGAAGGGGTTGGTTACCCAGCCATCAACCCGTCGAGGCTAGGCCGTCTTGTAGTATGGCTCCCGCCCCTCCCCGAGCAACGCGCCATCGCCGCCTTCCTCGACCGCGAGACGGCTAAGATCGATGCGCTCATCGCCAAGGTCCGCCAGGCCATTGAGCGCCTGAGAGAATACCGCACGGCGCTCATCTCCGCCGCGGTGACGGGTAAGATCGACGTCCGGAAAACGCAAATTGAATAGCTCAAGGCGGTGTTCCTATGAGACAAGTGGTGTTGTACCCCGGAGAAGACGGCTACTGGGTCGCGGAGTGCCCGAGTCTGCCCGGCTGTGTGAGTCAGGGTAAGACCAAGGAAGAGGCTATCGCCAACATCAGGGAGGCGATCGCGGGCTATGTGGCGGCCCTGGAGGAGGATGATCTCCCAGTTCCGCCGGAGCCGTTCGAAACGATCGTGGTGGCGGTGTGAGCAAGCTGCCGCGGATCGCTGGCGGAGAGTGCATCCGGGCGCTGGAGCGCCCGGGATTCTCCCGCAAGCGGCAGACGGGAAGCCACGTGCTGATGCGGCGCGATGAGCCGTTCTGCCAGGTGGTCGTTCCGGACCATGATGAGCTTGACCGTGGCACCCTATGGGCGATTATTCGCCAGGCCGGATTGAGCGTCGAGGAGTTCTTGCGCTTGCTTTGAGAGGCGTCGACGTGCCCGACATTTCCGAGCGCAGTTTCGAAGAGGCCATCGAGCGGGCGCTTCTGGCCTATGGCCCGGACGCCGAGTCACGAGGCAGGAGCAAGGCTGCCGAGCCCGAGCCCCCTCCGTACGGAGACTACGCCCCCGGCGGGTACCACAAGCGCCGCGCGGAGGAGTACGACCGCGCGCTGTGTCTCATTCCCCGGGATGTGCTGGACTTCATCCTCGCGACCCAGCCCAAGGAGTGGCAGAAGCTCAAGGCCCACTACGGTGCCGAGGTCGAGGCGCGCTTCCTCAGGCGCCTGGCCTCCGAGATCGAATCCCGGGGTGCGCTCGATGTCCTGCGGCAAGGAATCAAGGACTCGGGGTGCAAGTTGCAACTCGCCTACTTTCGCCCGGCCAGCGGCCTGAACGAGGAGATCCGGCGACTCTACCGGGCGAACATCTTCTCGGTGGTCCGCCAACTACGCTACAGCGACAAGCACGAAAAGAGCCTGGACCTGGTGCTCTTCCTGAACGGCATTCCGATCTTCACCGCCGAGCTCAAGAACCCACTGACGGGCCAGACGGTGGAGGACGCGATCCACCAGATACAGACCGATCGCGACCCGCGCGAGCCCCTGTTCCGCTACGGGCGGTGTCTGGCGCACTTCGCCGTGGATCCGGACCTCGTGTACGTCACCACGCACCTCGAAGGCCCGAAGACGCGGTTCCTGCCGTTCAACAAGGGGCGCTTCGGCGGCGCCGGTAACCCGCCTGTCCCACCGACGCAACCGGGCTACGCGACCTCATACCTGTGGGAAGAGACCTGGGCACGGGACAGCGTGTTGGATCTCATCCGCCAGTTCATCCACGAAGTCGAGGAGGAGGACGAGAGAGGCCGCAAGAACGGCAAGCGGCATTTGATCTTTCCGCGCTACCACGAGCTCGAGAGCGTGCGCAAACTCTGGCCGACGCCAGAAGACGCGGTCCCGGCCAGCGGTACCTGATCCAGGACTCGGCCGGCAGCGGCAAGAGCTTCACCATCGCCTGGCTCGCCCATCGACTGGCCAGCCTTCACGACGCCAGCGACCGGCGTGTGTTCGATTCCATCGTGGTCGTGACCGACCGCAAGGTTCTCGACCGCCATCTCCAGCGCACGATGAAGCAGTTCGAACAGGTCCTCGGCGTGGTTGAGAACATCGACACCACCTCGCGACAACTCAAAGAAGCATTGGAATCTGGGAAAACGATCGTCGTCACCACACTGCAAAAGTTCCCGGTGATCGTGAACGAGATTCGGGCGCTTCCGGGGCAGCGCTTTGCCGTGATCGTGGACGAGGCCCATTCCTCGCAGTCCGGGGAGCAGACCAAGAGCCTCAAGGCGGTGCTGGCCACCGAGAGCCTGGAAGAAGCCGAGCGTGAGGAGGCCGGGGCCAAGACGGTGGACGAAGAGATCGAGGAACGCGTCCTCGCCGAGACCCAGGCGCGCGGGCGGCTGCCCAACGTGTCGTTCTTCGCCTTTACCGCGACGCCCAAGGCGCGCACCCTGGAACTCTTCGGCAAGCAGCGCCCGGACGGGAAGTTCGAGCCGTTCCACCTCTACAGCATGCGCCAGGCGATCGAGGAAGGATTCATCCTCGACGTGCTCGCCAACTACACGACCTACAAGACCTACTGGCGGCTGCTCAAGAAGATCGAAGACGACCCCCGCTACGACAAGCGCAAAGCCGAGTACCTGCTCAAATCCTTCGTGGACCTGCATCCACACGCGATTCACGAGAAGGTCAAGATCATGGTCGAGCACTTTGCCGCCCAGACGCAACACGAGATCGGCGGCAAGGCCAAGGCGATGATCGTGACCCGCTCACGGCTCCATGCTGTTCGGTACAAACTGGCGTTCGACACCTACCTTGCGGAGCGCGGCTACCCCTTCAAGGCGCTGGTGGCGTTTTCCGGGAGCAAGCAGGATGGCGGCCAGACGTATACAGAATCTGGAATGAACGGATTTCCCGAGGCCCAAACGGCGCGCATGTCCGAGCGTCCGGAGTACCGGTTTTTGATCGTGGCCAACAAGTTCCAGACCGGCTTCGATCAGCCGCTCCTCCACACCATGTACGTGGACAAGAAGCTCGGCGGCGTGAACGCCGTGCAGACGCTCTCGCGCCTCAACCGGACTCATCCGGAGAAGAAGGGCACGATGGTGCTCGACTTCGCCAACGAGGCCGGCGAGATCCAGGCCGCCTTCGAACAGTACTACGAGACGACGTTGCTTTCCGAGGGCACCGATCCGAACCTGCTGTACGCATTGCAACAGCGCCTGGCGGCCTTTCCGGTATACACCGAGGACGAGGTGAACGCGTTCGCTCGGGTCTACTTCGACCCGAAGGCGTCCCAAGATCGGGTCTACGCCGTTCTCATGCCGGTCGTGGAGAGGTTCCGCGCGCTCTCGGACAAGGAGCGGTATGACTTCCGCGGACAGCTCGGCGATTACGTTCGCCTGTACGCGTTCCTGGCTCAGCTCCTGACATTCGCCGACGCCGACCTGGAAAAGCTCTACCAGTTCGCCCGCCACCTGAGGCGCTTGCTTCCCGCAGACCGCGACGCGCTTCCGAGGGAGATCGAGCAGAACATCGACATGGAATCCTTCCGGGTCCAGGAAACCTATCGCGGGAAAATCGGCCTCGAGCGCAAGGCCGGGATCCTCGATCCTCAGGGGACCAAGGGGCCGTATGGGGTCCCTCCCGAAGAACTCGAGCCGTTGTCTCGCATCATCGCCGAGTTGAACGAGCGCTTCGGGTTGAACCTGGGTCCCGAGCATCGGCTCACACTCAGCCAGATGATGGACAAGCTCCACCGCGACCCGGCGCTCGACGCGGCCGCCCGGGTGAACACCCGAGAGAACGTGCGCCTGACTTTTGAAGAAAAGGTGGAACAGGTCATCCAGGAGATCGTCGAGACCAACTTCGAACTGTACAAGCGAATCACCGATGACCGAGCCTTTGGCGAAGCGATCAAGAACCTGCTGTTCGACCAATACCTGCGGAAGCACAGGCAAGTCGAGGACCTCCTTCGACAAAGAGAGTCGAAGACGCTTGAGTTCAAGGCGACACTGCGGTTCAGCCTGAAGGAGAATTGCATGGACGACAAGGGCGTCACCCATGCCGTGCTCAAGACGATTGCCGCATTTCTCAACACTGAGGGTGGCGATCTCCTCATTGGCGTGGCGGATGACCGCACGATCGTCGGGATCGAAGCAGATCGCTTCGAGAGCGACGACCGGTTCATGCTCCACCTCGCCCAGGTCGTGCGCAATGGACTCGGCGACCGCGCGAGTACCTGCATCGATCCGCGGACCCAGGTGGTCGAGGGCAAAACGGTCTGTCTCGTGAGCTGCGAGCGCAGCCCGGAGCCAGTGTTCCTGAAATGGAAGGGCATGGAACAAAACCCAAACGGCGACTTCTACGTCCGCAGCGGTCCGAGCACCGTTCGTCTTCCTCCGGAGAGCGCGCACGAGTACATCCGAACCCGATTTCCAACCCGGAAGCCGGCGGGCGGACGTTGCACCTTCCGGAATTAAGGTGGCGAGTCGATGGGCAGAGTGAGTCCATTGTCGGCCGCGCCATCACGCCGGACGGCGTGCGGGACTTTCTCGCCTGGGCCGGTCTCGAGACGCCCGGAGTCTCTTTCCGGAACACCTCGGCTGGGTGTGGACTATACTCGTCGCGGGCGAGGAGTGGATTCTCGGGTACGGTGGCGCGGGTTTAGGGAAACGTGCCGGACGCGTCCCGCCGCCGAATCTCGTTTCGACGCCTGTTGGCGCGACCTCCGTAGGGTTCAAGATCGCGACTGATTCACGGATCGAAACGCTTTGTAAATGTCGATCAAAACGTCGCGCTGCCGTTCGGTCAGGTACGGGTCGCGACGGATTTCCCGGGCCACGTCCGAATCTTCAGGGTCGCGAGGATCCAGCAGCCCGGCTTGGAGCTGCAAGGTTTCGGCGGACAAGCGAAGGACGCCGGCAATCGACTGCAAGATCGTACGGCTCGGGTTTCGCAGCCCGGCTTCAATTTCCCGCAGTACCGCCGCCGAAATCCCGCTTTGCTCCGCTAGCTTGCGCAGGGAAATGTTGGCGAGCTCGCGTTGGCGGCGGATGTACTCCCCGATTCCGCTGGGCGAACTCGTCTTTTTTGGGCGTGGCATTCTTTTCCCTTAAGTCGGCTGGAGGCGTTTCCGCAAGACAAGGGTCGAAGAAAGGGGCACGCGCGAGAGGCACGCGACCTTAGCGTGTCAGTTCGCGAGGCGAGGCTCGTACGGCGCGCTCGAAGGCCCACTCCCGAATGTGGTCCACCTGTTCCTTCATCGTCTTGGACAAGGGCACGATGGTAGCTGTGGCGTTGAGCAAATCGTCGTCCGTGAGATCGCGTTCCTCGATTCTCGCCGTCGTCAGAGCCGATACCACGCACTGTTCGCACTCCGCTCCCGTCCACCCTTTCGTGAACCGTTTGAGCCGTTCGAGATCGAATTGGCTGGGATCGACTCCGCGGCGCTGCAGGTGAATCCGAAAGATCTCCACGCGTTCTTCGTCCGTTGGCAAGTCCACG